>CAYNYI010000021.1:0-31087 GCA_964401455.1 uncultured Fibrobacterota bacterium | reverse complement strand
ACGATCGGGGCTCTTCTCGGCAAGACAATAAAAGGCGCGGCTTCTGTCTTTCCCGGAAAAAAGACCGCAGTCATAAACATAGACAGCACATACTCTAAAAAAGGCGACTATGACCGCTCCACCATAGAAGCGGCCCTGAAAGGCGCGGAAAAAGCTTTTATGGAAATCGGGGAAAACTCAAAAAACATCCTTTTTATCTCAATCCCCATAGAAGGATATGAAGGAAACATGGTAATCGGAAAGGGAAGTGCCCTGAAACTGCTCTTTGATGAAACGGCACTTTGTTCACCCGAAGCTCTGGTGCTTCTGGACGGAGACCTGCGCAACGATACCGGTGACTGGCTGCGTGTTTATAAAAATGTTTTTGAAATTCACAACAGGAAAAACCCCGGAAAAGATTTTTTCATTACAGCAAGATATGCCCGGCATTTTGTGGACGCGTCTCTTACCAGAAATGTCGTAGGCCCTCTCACGGCCATTATGGGAAAGTATGTGCCGGGAGGCATATCGGGAGATATAGTTCTAAGCCCCGGCGCAGCCGGGCATGAGCGTAAAGCCGTCTGGAACGAGGCGCGGCTCCGTTACGGAACAGACATCGCCACAACCTTCGATAATATCGCAAACGGCAGCATTATATACGAAGTCTATCTCGGCGCGAAACTGCACGACATAACTGATGACGCGAAACTCGCCGTAATGCCCGGCGAAGTTATAGGAGCAGCTCTTGAAAGGATCCTTTATTATGAGAAAAAAGACGGCCGCATTTCCGCCCTCCTTTCAGACGGTAAAGAAATGGGCGGGGTTATTAAACTGGGGCCGGAAAAAACCGGAATTAACTTCATAGACCCCGGTAAAACGGACGTGTTCAACATAGATGCAAAGCGAAAGGTACTGACAGATAAATACGAAAGCTTCAGAGATGACATGAAAAAAACGCTCAGAGAAAAAACCTTTAATATGGTTGAGGAAAATTACGCAGCGTTGAAAAAAGCCTCTGAGGAAGGGGGTGACGAACCGCTTTTCATGGGGATTGACAGCGTCAAGTGGACAGAGATCCTTTATGAAGTCCTCGGCTACATGCTTAAGACCGAAGACATCGAATCCTCAAAACGCGCACTTAATTATTTATATACTTGCGCATTCCTGGAATTCTGCCGGGACAGACTCAAAGACCTCGGCGCCGAAAAAATCCCGGAAATAAGAGAGATACAAAAAGTCCTCGGAGTTCCGGCGGACAAATCAAGAGATTTCTATTCCGAAAGAGTCGACCGGATAATAGAAGATATGGTAATCCGGTTTTATAAAGGACGTTCGGCAATACTTGAAAGAAAAAACGAGGTCTGATAAAACATGTTCAATCCCGTTTATTTTCATTACCACCTAAAAAGGGGCGGTGTCTCCGCCACAATACTTAACAGCATTCTCGCTCTTTCGGAAGCAGGACTAATAAAATCGGCACTCACAATAGCAGCCGGGGACTTATCCGGCAGTGAATGGTTTTTTAATTCTCTTAGAAGCAGGATTGAACCCGAAATAAGAATCGTAAAAATAGAACACCCCTCCCTGGGTTTCTGGGGGCAGGGAATATCCGATCTTGAGCAATGCACCGAGGATCTCAAGACACTTCTTAATGAGCTTGCAGCTCCCGAAACCGTTTTCTGGCCCCAAAATCCATCAATAGGCCTTAACCCCTGCATAATGAAAGCATTCAGGGATTTCGCACTTCAAAACCCGGGACAAAAAATATGGCTGCACGTTCACGACAATGCGGAACAGGGCCGCTGGGCAAATATAAAACTTATGCGGGAAAAGCTGGGAAAGGGTTACTATTTCATTTCTCCCGGAACCAAATGGCTCGTAATAAATAAAACGGACAGGACCAATTTCATTAGTTCAGGAATGCCGGCGGCGAATATTAAATACCTGCCAAATGCCGTGAGAAAAAGAGACTTCTCTAAAAAAGAATACCCGGGCAAAGACCTGAAAAAAGATATTTCCAGCTATGCGAAATCGAAAGGTTTCAAGTATAACCCGGAGTCGCCGGTACTGTTGTTTATGGGGAGAACCATAAGACGAAAGAACCTTTTAGAACTGGCGGCACTCGCGGCCCTGCCGGAGAAGCCCGCGACGCTGTTTTTAACTCTTCCGTCAGACATGGATAAGGACATGGAATACCAGAAAAAGGTCCACAGGGTTTTCAGAAAACATGCGAGAGGCATCGGAGGTTTCGGCCCTGAACTTATCGGCACCCGCTATTCCATGCTGGAGCTGACAGAAATATCCTCGGCGCTCGGTATGAGCTCAGTTATGGAGGGCTTCGGACTGCCGTTTATTGAATCTGTTTTTTACCGCAGACCCCTTATAGCAAAAAAACTCGGTGTTTGCGAGGAATTCTCGCGGATTATACCCGGACTTCCCCACGGATATTATGACAATCTCATGATACCCGTGGATATGAGCCTCAAAAAACGAATGACGGAACAATACAGAATTAAAATAGAAAAGACCTCGGCTGCACTTGGAATTCCCGCGCCGATAGCCTCGTCATGCATGGAGAGAATAAAAGATATCTTTTCAGAAGAATTTGTCCCGTTTTCATATCTTTCATCCGATGCCCAGCTTGATCTCTTTGGTCCAATGCTGCAGAACAAAGAAAAGGTCCTCGGGGCGAACCCCTTTATAAATGAATACATCTCTGAAGAATTCTTCAATAAATACCATGACTGGCCCCTTATAGAGGATAAAATCAGAAAAGAACTCGGGCTTGGCAAATACGCAGAAAATGTAAAAAGTCTTCTGGAATCTCCCGACGGTCTTGAAAGCCGGGATTTTGACGCGCCGGCTTTCGGGAAAAACCTCGCTGAATCTTTTTTCACTCCGGAAAGCCTCAGACTGCTTCTGGATTGAAGCGAACTAAAATCCATATATTACTGAAAAACATTGACATATACTTAATGATCAGCTTATTTTAATAATCTGAAAAGCGATAATTCAGTCTATAAAATCCAAGGAGTAATCTAATGCAGTTCATAGCTCAGAAGTTCCAAGAGGGCGGCCCTGCCATGTATTTCATAACGTTTGTCTTTGCGGTCGCCGTTGCGATTATCCTTGAACGTCTGTATTACTACTACATCAAGTGCAGAGTAAACGCCAAGCTTCTTCTTACCGGCATAACAAAAAACATCCGCGGCGGAAAAGTTTCGGACGCGAGGAAACTCGCCGCTTCAAATAAATCCCCGCTCGCGGTGATACTCGAGTCGGCCCTGTGGCATTTTGAGCAGGGACTCAAAAACGAGGAAATCCAGAATGCGGTTGACGAAACCGCTTTGCGTGAAATACCAAGAATTCAAAAAAGAGTCCACTATCTTTCTTTACTCGGTAATATAGCGACACTGACCGGACTTCTCGGAACCATTACCGGACTTATAGCTTCTTTCGGATCTCTCGCTGCGGCGGATCCATCTCAGAAAGCCGAGCTTTTGGCCCGCGGTATATCAATGGCCATGAATACCACTGCATATGGTCTGATTGCGGCTATACCATGCCTGATAGCTTTCTCAATACTCGGCTCCAAGGCGAATTCACTCATTGAGGAAATCGACGAAAGTTCGGTCAGGCTCTTAAACTTTCTGTTCCTTCAACGCACAAACCAGTAAGGTTTTCTCAGAAAAAGGAAAATAAGCGATGTCATTCGCACCTTCAAAACGAAAAGATAAAGCGGCCAGCGCGAATGTTGAGGAAACAGACCTTGATGTAACACCGGTCATGAACATACTGGTAATACTGATACCGTTTCTTGTATCGATGGCAGTATTTACCCAGATCGCGGTAATACAGTTCTCGCTTCCCCCGGCAGCCGAGGGAGGAGGGGAATCGCAGGAGCAGGCTCCGCAGGAAAAGAAACTGGAACTCACGGTTATTATATCCTCCGACAGCGGATTTACAATAACAGGGACAAACAGACGCTTCAGAATAAACAAAACGGCAGGCGGAAGCTATGACTTTAAAAAACTAAAAGATTTTCTCCAGAGTGTAAAAAGGGACTACCCTTCCCATGAGGATGTGATTCTGCTTGCCGGGCAGGAAGTGATATATGACGATATAATACAGACTATGGATATATGCAGAGAAAGTAAATTTCCCAACATAGGTCTTTCAGCAGGAGTAACAAGTGGCGGTTAAATATAACTCGAAATCCGGGAAAAGCGAAATAACAGCGACAGGACACATCAGCAATGAACAATCGATGAAACTGATGGAAGCCATCAGAAAATCGTTCGAAGACGGCAATACAACCATTGTTCTTAATCTTGCCGGGGTTGAATTTATGGATTCTTCGGCCCTCGGAATAATTGTTTTCAATAAAAAAATAGCCGTTGGCAAAGGCGGCGACCTTTTTGTTTCAGGAACAAACCTTTATATATCGGAACTTTTTGAAAACACAAAGCTCAATAAGGTCATAACAATACTAGAGAAAGAGGGAGACTGATGAGCCATCCGGTCTCAAGAGTACGAAAAATAAAAGCCAAAAAGTCTAAACAGAGCCGTGGCGGCGCTATGGAGGCCCCCAAACTTCAGCTTACCTCCCTGATAGACATAATGACGGTCCTTCTCGTATTCCTTATAAAAAGTTTCTCGGCTGAAGGTGAGATTGTAACTATGACAGAGGGGCTTGTGCTGCCTTCGTCAACAGCCACCGAAAAAGGTAAACTGGCAACCAATGTTTCTGTAACCAAGAAAAGCATTTTGGTTGAGGGCGTCGAAGTCGCGTCCTCGAAAGAAGCAATCGAAAGCAGTGAATATATAATACCGGAGCTGGCGAGTGCTTTATCCAAAAGACGTGCCCTGACAAGACAAATAGCCGAAAACTCAACAAGCATGGAATTTACCGGAGATATTGTTATACAGGCGGATAAAAAAATCAAATTCAGATTACTGCAGAAGATAATTTACACGGCCGGTCAGGAAGAATTCAATAATTTCTCTCTGGCGGTAATAAAGAAACAGTAATAGATATGGCGCATAAACTCGTACACAGCGGCGGCGGATCCATTGCCCCTAAAGACTTAAAAGGCCCTCTTATAGGCACGGGCCACGATAAGCGGTTCCTACTTATATTTCTTTTTTCTTTTCTGGCACACCTTGCCCTTATGGCATGGCTCGGCTCTATGGATATAAAACAGCAAGAAGTAACAATAGAGAAAATACCGGAACGCCTGGTAAAGGTGATCATGGACAAACCGAAACCCGAAGTCCGGCAACAGGCTGCCGCCGCCGAACAGTCAGCCGCCGAAGAAAAACAAGAAGTCCCCGATGAAGGTACCGAAGAATACAAGCAGTATACAAAGAAAAAAGCGCGACAGAATATAGCGCGCAGAGCCAGAACAACCCAGAAGAAAATCCAGAGTTCACAGCTGATGCAGCTCCTTGTCGGAAAAGGCTCCAGTTCCAGAAGTACCAGCTTCGGAGCCAAAGATATGCTGGCAGGCACCAGGGCCAAAAAATTCGACCTCGACAATATGCTAGCCGGACGCGGAGGGTTGACTACAGAGGAAGACATAGCTAAAACATCTTCCCGCAAAGGGCTTGCCTCAAAGGATATCAAAGCCGGCGTCTCGAAAGGCTCCGGAATAAAGAATCTACTCTCCGACGAGGGCCCTTCAATTAATCTGAAGAAGATCGGTTCTGTTTCTTTTAAAAAACCCGAGTTTAAAGGTGATGTGGCCAGCACGGGAAACCGCAGTCAGAGTTCTATAACAAAAACCATCCGAGAACAACAGCGCAGACTCCGGCTTGTGCATAACCGTTGGTTGAAAAGGTTTCCGGACCTATCAGGGAAACTCACAATCAGGTTCACCATACTGCCTTCCGGGAAAGTATTTGACATCGTTGTCCTTGAGAATACCACAAATAACAAGGAATTTGAAAGAGATATTGTTCGCCGCATAAAGTTGTGGCGTTTTGGACCGATAGACGACAAGGGAGACTTTAAAATAACGCTGCCCCTGCTTTTTCAGGTAGGAGCATAAAGGCCGAAATGAAATTTTCACACCTTCTTTTTATAATTACCCTTACAGGGTTCTTTTTCTCCGGAAACGCCACGGTTATAAAAAGGGGCGATGTTCTTAATATCGTGGTAAAAGAAGAAGAAGCGCTTTCAAGAACAGTTATTGTGGATGAAAGCGGCCGCATAGACTACCCCCTCTATTCCGACAGGAATGTCGCCAATATGACCACCTCGGAGCTGATGGATCAGCTTACTCTGAGGCTTGCCAAAAATATAGAGAATCCTTTTGTTCTGGTTACAATAGAGCCCGAAGCGAAAATAAGCGTGACGGTACTCGGCCAGGTAAAAAACCCCGGCAGAATGGAGGCCCCCCAGAAAGGCTCAATTCAGGAAGTACTTAAACTCGCCGGAGGAGTAACAGAATACGCCGACCTTGAAAAGATAAAGCTTCTGAGAGAGGGCCAGAATGACTTGGATGCCCAGTTTATAAACCTTGAAAAGTTCTTCACCACGGGAGAAATATCTCTTTTACCCTCTGTTAAAAATAATGACACCTATATAATTACCAAAAGCCGTTCCACAAAAAAAGTGATGGTGCGCGGTGCCGTCAGAAAGCCCGGAGCACACAGTCATTATGCCGACGCTACAATCCTGGACATGATACATATGGCCGGCGGCCCGGCCGACAATGCTAATTTCAGAAAAGTCCGCCATATCTCAGGCAGCGGGGACAAAAGGACCGACTCCATTATCGACATCCAAAAATACCTTGACCGGGACGGAGGAGTTTCAGAGGATATACCCTCCGCTAAAGAAGGCGATGTAATTTATGTCTATGAAAAGACAATTACATGGGGAAGCCTTATGTCTTTCGTGCGTGACATAACCACGGTCATTACGCTTTTATTTCTTATATACCGTACTGCGGAATAATCCTCAGACTCCGGACAGCAGATTATGGAAAATGTCAGGAACAACCAGATTGAACAGGAAAATACCCTAAAGGAGTATTTAGGCCTCATTTCCAGGCGTAAGTTCCTTATTCTCGGAATACTTTTTCTGATACAGATACCAATCTTTATATATACTCATAAAATTCCTGACATTTACAGCGCATATACAACAATAGTTAGCAAAGACGATGCCGCTGCCGGAATACTTTCCGACAGGTTCGGTCCGTCAAGACGCTCCTTTAACTACTACATGGGTATTTTCAGCAGCCGTTCTTTTCTTCTCGAAGTAGCGGATTCTCTGGGTTACGACGCTCTGCCGGTCGATTCTACCCCAAGCCGTGCCGCCGAATACATAAAAACCCATATGTTTCTCTCGGAATCAAGTTTTCATTCTTTTCTTAATATAAACACCCGGGCGGAAAACCCGGAACTCGCCTTCAATCTTGCAAAATACGGAACCGATATTTTTATCGAAAAATGTAAATCGGTTGTAGCTGAGGAAGCAAGCAACCGGGTTCGCCAGATAGAGGACCAACTTGAGATTATTAAACGAAAACTTGCCCAGTCGGAGAGTGAATATCAGCTTTTTCGTGACGAGATTGGTCTGCTTTCTTCCGGTGTCGCGGACGACCTTGAAAACCTGCAGAATATTTATCAGCAACTCAGAAGACAGGCTACTCTTAAAGACGCGGTCTATTCCGCAACTGTCAGCCAGCTTCGGGAAGTCGAAAAGAAATTAAAACCCGAAAAAGAGGCTGAAAACGCCGAGTATAAAAGAATAAATGAAAAATTAAGAGAAAAAGAGAAGCAGAAGCAGAGGCTTGAGTCAATAGGGGTCAACCTTTCGACATCCTCACATCTGCTTAAAGAAATAGAGGAACTCGAACAGCAGCTTGTCAACATAAGTCGCAAAGAAAAAAGCGACTCCAATTATGATTACCGTCTCGTTTCGCAGTGGCAGGAACTCAGAAAAGAAAAACTCCAGCAGCAGATGGACCTTAATTTGCTCAACAAACAAATCGGCACATATGAGCGCAGAATAAAACAATACAAAAACAAAAACCCCGAACTGGTAAAGCAGTCGCTAGAACTCAAAAAGCATCAGAGAGCTGTAAAGGTTTACGGAGACACCTATGACATTCTCCTTGAAAAACTTGAGGAAGCCAAGATAGAAAAAGCGAGCATTACAGGAGGATTGAAAATAATCGATCACGCGGAGTTCCCTTCCAGACCCGATAAAAAAAACAAGGCCGTCTATTTTGTTATAGGAATTATAGCCGGACTTATATTGGGTTTTGGCGGCGCCTATTTCTATGAATCGCTCGATACAACAATAAAAACCACGGATGCCATGGAAAAGAAACTCGGACTCGCGGTAATAGGAACTATTCCGCATTTCGATTTAAAGAAAGACGAAGAGGGAGAAGAAAAAACAATAATAAAAAGAAAAGGCAAGGACGAGAAACCCGATACCGTAAAGATATACCCGAAACAGCTTATCAATTTTCATGAAGAAGATTCTATCATATCCGAAGCCTACCGTTCCTTAAGGACCAATCTTTTCTTTTCCTCACCGGACAAGCCCCTCAA
Source organism: uncultured Fibrobacterota bacterium (assembly GCA_964401455.1). Lineage (GTDB taxonomy): Bacteria > Fibrobacterota > OXYB2-FULL-49-7 > CAYNYI01 > CAYNYI01 > CAYNYI01. The sequence continues at coordinate 22,537 of CAYNYI010000021.1, read as the reverse complement.
ATCCATACTTGTCTCTTCGTCCGGACCACATGAGGGAAAGTCGCTTTCGGTGGCAAATTTGGCGCTTGCCTGCGCGGAGATGGGAAAGAAGGTCCTGCTTGTGGATTCGGACCTTAGAAGACCGGTTATTCATCACCTCTTTCAACTTGAAAGAGAAAGAGGATTTTCAGACCTTTTTGTAGAGGGAACAGACCCTTTCAGCATAGTAAAAATTCCGAAAAATAAAGAGCTGAATGTAATTACCGCCGGCCGTTTCACCCCTAATCCCTCCGAACTGCTTGGATCCAAAAAATTCGGTGAGATTCTTAAAATACTCGAAGAGAAATTCGATCTTATAATGTTCGACACACCGCCTGTTCTGGCGGTAACCGACGCGGTACTGCTCTCAGCGATAATAGACGGAGTAATACTGGTTGTCCGGGCCGGGGAAACAGAGGAAGAAGTGGCGCAGAGGGCTATCGGGAACTTTAACAATGTAAAGGCGCATCTTGTGGGAGGCGTCCTGAATGATATTGACCTCACGCACAAATATTCTTCATACGGCTATTATAAATACTATTACCATTATTACAGGGCGCATAAGACCTGAACCGTCGTTCAATTAACACCCAGAGGCAAAAACTCCGGTTTACCATTTCTGATGAAAACAAAGTCTCTGATACCGGCGGACTTTGACGCCGAAACGGTTTTCCGTACTCCCCTGCCGATATTTTTTGGTGAATGAGAATCGGATCCGAAGGATAGAGCGGATATTCCTGCATCTTTTAGAAGACTGAAGATATAATTACCCGGATAGGATTCGCCCGGGTCCTGAAAAATCCCGGAACAGTTTATTTCCATAAACATCCCGGAAGATTTTAGTTCCGAAATCACCTCTTCCAGCCTTTTCAGATATTTTTCCGGATCAAACAGACCATAAACTCCGGTTCCGTAACGCTTAACAAGATCCAGGTGTCCGAGTACCATTCCGGCCCCCCAGTCGATTACCTTCAGGACCTCATCAAAATAGCTGTTATAAACAATATCCTCCGGCGTATTGCGCATATACTCCACTCCCTTTGCGGAAGAGATATTCTCCCTGCCTATCATGTGAACAGACGCTATTATGAAATCAGGCTCAAGCGCGGCTGTAACATCTTCCGTTTCGAAACGGTATTGCCATTTATTCTCGATTTCGACCCCGAAAGAGCATTCAATATCCGGAAAATCACGGCGAACATTTTCTATATCGTTTTTTACCGCCAGATGTCTTTGAATATCCCTCTCGGGAACAACCTCGCATTCACCGGTAACCGGATTCAGATACTCAAGGTGATTTGAGAAGCCAAGATGTGTTATACCCTTTTCTGCCGCTTTTTCAAAAACGTCTCTGACTGAACCCTCGGCATCATCAGAACAGTCTGTATGAAAATGGCAATCAGGATAAATATTCACCTTAAGCGCCCTTCGCTCCGGTTAAAATAAACTTTGCTTTCTATAAATATCTTTTTGAATAACAGACAAAAAATTATATTTAATTTTCAGTGCGAATAAGATATTAAAATTATGGACCGATTCAAAATGAAATCTGCTATCACCGCCCTGCTCTTTATGACCGCCGCGTTTACTTCTTATTCCTCCGACACCTATGAAGAGGAAAAAATAAACGGTATGGGCGGAATAGAAAAAAGCATTACAAATACAATCGGCCCCTATTCGATGGGCAACCCTGCTGGTCTTCATCTCGAAGAGTCCCGGAGCAGCTTCGAGCCTTCGTTTATGAGCACATATCTCGGAGAAAGATACGAAGGCGGCCGTGGATACGATGAGGAAAGGAAAGGGGTTTCCGAGAGCACGCTCCGTACCGGTACAGGGGGTGGATTGATTTATAAAACCGGTTCGAGTCAGGCATTTATGTTAAAAATAAACTATGAACGGGAATCTTTCAATAAACCTGATTTTGACGGGGAAACCCGCTATGCGGACCCGATAACCGGCAGCCTTCCCATTGAGGGTCTTTTTTCTATGGAAGTACGGCCGGGACTGGACATTGGTTTTATGTGTTCATACAAAAACAGCTCTATCGACAGAGAAGACAATGACGGCGACGAAACCGACGCGAAAGAATCGGAAAACAATCTTACAGTATCAAGCGGATTTAATTACGCCGGGCTTAGCCCTCTTGATATCGGAGCCTTTTACTCTTTAGCTTTCTACGGGAAAGAATTAGACAACAACGAAAGAGGCACCGAACTTTATACCAGAGAACGCGACGGGGCAAAAAACAGCATCGACTTGCAGGGTATTTACCGGTACGGCGGCGCAGTCACCGTTTTTACCGGAATCTCTTTCGGATATTTCAGGTCGGATGCGGAGACTATGCGCGGCAGCAGTAAAGAATCCGGTCCCGATTCCTCTGCCCTGCTTTTCGGAATATCCTCATCAGCTTTCTTTAACGGTCTTGAGTATTCAGCGAGAATACCCTTAACAGGTTATATAGGAGGCGGCTGGAGCCGGGAATCCGAAGATAAGACAAATACAAGCACAATCTCCTCATTCGGCAGTGCGGTGTCCGAGAAAAAGACAGGTACCGGTAATTTCATTATCGGGGCGGGACTCATCCCCTCTCCGATGGCGACTGTCGGATTTGAGTTTGAAATTGCCGGCTCCGGCGGCAAAGATAAAGTTTCCAAAGATGAAGTCGATGAACTGCGATACTCCACGCGTATCGGAGGAGAATTTGCCCTCGGACCGCTGGCATTGCGGATGGGATTCAATAATGCCTTAATTTCTTCTGATAATGAAATCTCCGACCCGGGGCCGGGCGATACGCTTCTTATGAATCAGAATACCGTAAATGATACTTCAACACTCATAATAGGCAAGGAATTCGTAAGAAGAGAAATATCCGCGGGCGCGGGGTTTCAGCTTTCACCGAATGTTACAATAAACGGATACTTCGCCTACCCGTGGACCCTGCGCGGAGAGGAAACATATTCATGGGATACAGAGCTTCCCGATAACAATAAATGGATAAACAAGGACTATACTGAATACATCAAAAACGGCTACCGCTTCGGCATTTCCGCCGATATCAGCCTATAGATTTTTAAGTTGTATTCACCCGGAAAATATATTAGTTTTTTACAGTTCCAATCCTAAAACCTTAAAAAAGGGGTATTAAATGGCACCTATGGAAAGTCTGCTATCTCAGGTTGAAGAGCTCAAGTCCGAGATGGAAAAATTTGAAAGAGGAAATAAGTCTGCCGGAACAAGAGCCAGAAAAGCCTGCCAGGACATCAAAAAAGCCTGTCAGGATATAAGAAATTATATTCAGGAAAAGAAAAAAGCCGAATAACTTTTTTATTCTGAAAATTTGAGCGGCCGAATATGCCAATATTCGGCCTTTTTGTTTGTTTTGAGTTTCATTAATATTAAGGTTTTATTATGTCAGTAGATTTCCTGGGAATAGGGTCACCGCTTATAGACATGCTGGCCCGCGAAGAAGAACTTATAGAGAAATTCGGCCTCACTCTCGGCGGTATGCTGATGGTTGAGGAAGACATCTCCAAGCAGATTACGGGAGCCATGAAAAACCCCGAAATGGCATGCGGAGGAAGCGCCGCCAATACCATTTTTGGACTGGCCAATCTTGGAGTATCAACCGGTTTTCTCGGAGTTATTGGCAAAGACGACCCTGGCAAATTCTTCAGTTCCTCTTTAAACAAATCAGGAATAAAATCTCATCTGATCGAGCATGAGGAACTTCCGACAGGATGCGTAGCCTCTGTTGTATCTGACAATAGCGAGAGAACAATGGCTACATGTCTGGGCGCGGCTTCTTCTTTTTCACCCGATATGATAAGCGAAGAAATGTTCAAGGGAGTAAAGTTCACGCATGTTGAAGGTTATCTCATCTTCAATGAACCTCTCATAAGAAAAATCATGGCATGCGCTAAAAATTCCGGATCAAAGGTCTCATTTGATATGGCAAGCTTTAATATAGTGGAAGATTTCAAACCCCTGTTTAAAGATCTTGTTATGAACTATGTAGATATTGCCTTTGCCAATGAAGAAGAAGCAAAATCCTATACAGGCAAAGATCCTGATGAAGCACTTGACGACATCGCCAAAGAAACCGAGATTGCCGTTGTGAAGACAGGAAAAACCGGAAGCCTCGCGAAAAGAGGAGATGAAAAAGCTTCATTCGGTATATTTAAAGCCGCCGCACTTGATACAACCGCCGCGGGAGACCTTTATGCCGCCGGTTTTTTATACGGTCTGGGAAAAGGAATGACGCTCGAAAACTGTTGCCGCGCCGGAGCCCTTACTTCGTCAAAAGTCGTTGAAGTAATGGGAAGCGTTATGAATGAATCTGTCTGGGAAGAAATCCGGAAACAAATATCACCCTAACACATGGCAGAAAAACAGATTACAACATTCCCCTTGAACTAATTCTACAGACACCCTATAACCTACTTATTTATATAGCCTTATTTGAATTTAGCTTGACTTGAAAGTCAAGCTTAGTTTATATTCATTTTTAGGGGAGATATTTCCCCTTTTAAACAGGAGGATTTATAATGAAATGCCCCTATTGCACCTGTAATGAAGACAAAGTCGTTGATTCACGCTCAAGCAAAGAAGGCAGAGCCATAAGAAGGCGTCGTGAATGCATCGGATGCGGCAAAAGATATACGACCTATGAATATATCGAAAATGTAGCTCTTATGGTCGTTAAAAACGACAACCGCCGAGAGCCTTTCGACAGGCAAAAACTTTTTCAGGGAATAGCCACCGCCTGTAAAAAACGTCCTGTTAAAACCAAAAAAATTGAGGCTGTAATAGACAAGATTGAAGAAGAGCTTCAAAACCTTTCCAATACCGAGGTTCAGAGCAAATACATCGGAGAACTCATAATGCGGGAACTCCATGACCTCGACGAAGTAGCTTATGTACGTTTCGCTTCTGTTTACAGACACTTCAAAGACACTACGGAATTCATGCAGGAGCTGCAGGACCTCGCGCTGGAAAAAAGAGCAGACTTTAAAAAGAGCTAATCAGGCGCCCCACCGGTAGAAACCGAGCGAAAAGCTGAACGGATTTTCAATTCTTTCAGGCCTCTCAAGCGCCTTTTTTTCTCCGTCTATATTAAGAATAACTCTCCTGTATTTCTTATCCGTTACAGGTGTAAAGAAGACCTGTCCAAAACCGTCACTAAGGGTTTTAATGCTTACGGTAAGCTCATTCATTTTATTAGCGGCTTTTATTTCATATTCCGAGAATCTACCTTTTTTATAACCGTAGGATATTCCGTCATCGGCAGTATAACGGCTTACAGCGGAACCGTTCATTTTACCCGGAACACAAATAAGAAGATCAATATCAATAAGGTTTATTTCGGAAGTCTCGCATTTACCCTTCTGCATAGGAATAATGGAACCCTCTCGCAAATAAAGCGGTGTTTTCTGATCATCGCGCTGAACTCCCGCCTCGGAACCGCCGGGCATCCATATATTCGAATGCGCCGCAAACCATCGTCCCTTTGGAAGAACCACATCACGAAGACGCCCGGTATCATTTACAAACGGTGCCTGCATTATGAAAGGCCCTGTCATAAACTGGTCCTCTATATCCGAAAATTTCTGAGTTGAGCTGTCCCGGAATTCATAAGAAAGCGGTCTGACGACAGGATCTCCGTTTCTTTCAAGCTCCAGGAAACAATTATACAGGTAAGGAAGAAGTTTATACCGCAGACGTATATACTTTCTGGATAAGGTAGTAGCTTTTCTGCCTAATGTCCATGGTTCCTGCCGGCCGGAGTTTATGGCAGCGTGATTTCTAAAAAACGGAAAAAGAAAGCAGGCCTTTGTCCAGTCAGATAAAAGTTCCGGCGTGCAGTTTCCGCAAAACCCTCCCACATCCGGAGCCGAAAAAGGCATCCCGGAAAGTGACATATTCAAAAGCTTCGGGATACATGTTTTGAGGTGATAGTAATTGGAATAGTTGTCTCCCATCCAGTTAGCTGCATATTGCTGAGAACCGGTAAAACCGGAACGGGACAATAAAAAAGGCCTCTCATCCGGGCGCGCCTTCAGCATACCCTCCTTTGTCGCGCGGGACATATAAGCGCCGTATGTATTATGACCGGCCTCATGAGGAGCGCGCCCCTCATCAAAGCGCATTGCCATACAGCTGATAGACCCGGTTGACGGGTCATTCATGTCGAGCCAGGCTGTATGCAAATTGTTTTTAAGCAAAAATTTCTTTACGTGTTCGACCCACCATTTTCTGGTTTTGGGAAGGGAAAAATCGGGAAAAACAGTATAGCCGGGCCATACTATTCCGGTAAAATCACCTCCCGAGCCGTTCTTACAGAAAACATTATTTTTAATTCCGTCGTCATAGACAGAGTATCCCTTTTGTTTTTTAACACCGGGGTCTATTATAGGAACAACATTGTACCCCTTTTCCTGATATTTTTTTATGTTTTTCGGAGGATCGGGAAAATTCTTCTTATCAAAGGTGAAAACCCTGTATCCGTCCATATAGTCTATGTCCAACCAAAGACCGCTTGCCGGAATTTTACTTTTATTGAAGTTAGTATCCATCCATTCCAGGTCTTTTACCGAACCGTACCCCCATTTACACTGATTATTTCCGAGGGCCCATACGGGGGGACGTTCTATTCGGCCTGTAAGAATCTGCAGCTTTCTGGTAAGTTCAGGAAGCGAGGGTCCGGAAATAAAATAAACAGAAAGCTCTCCGCCTTCGGCTCCGAGAAAAACCGATGGTTTGTCCTGATCGGCGGTGGACATAATATCCTCAACAACCAGTTCCTCGGAAATCGATATAAAAGAAGGCCAGGCGTTGTCAATAAGTATTCCCGCATACTCATTACCGCGCTTTATAATAAGATAAGGCACTGAAATGTAGTCGGGATCATAGGAGGTCTCTTTTGTTGAATCTTCGGGGAAATCAGCAAGAACATCGGTATTCCAGAACAAATGGGTCCTTCCGCTTTTTTCATAAGGCGTACTCTTTTCGCCCATGCCGTAAAATTTCATGTCTTTCTGCTGCTCAAAACACAAAACCCAGGATTCTCCGCAAAGTCCGATCGACTGTCCTTTAACAGAAGACAAATAAGGTGTTTTTGATCCGCTCTGTCGAAACGTCAGCCCTGATTTTTTATCCATGCTTAAAGATGATTCGCCTTCAAAATGACAGTTTTTCTGATAAGATCTTCCGTCAACCCTCATATCGGCAGATGATTTTTTCCACAATTTCCCGTCCCGGGCTTTCAGATGATGGACTCCTCCCCCCAGATCCGTAACCTGTACCGGGAGTTTCTTCTTATCAAAAGCGAGTTTTCCGGCGGAATAGCTTTTTGAAAACTGAAAGTTCTGGGGGTGAAGGTGTTTTGAAAAAAGATACATACGGAGCCCTCTTATTAAAGCGTGGAATTTATTCTATAATGTGTAATGATAAATAATTTCATGCATCTTACTGAATTATTTTTTCGACAGACCTTTTATCGGTCCGCCACTATGAAATAATGCGGCGGAAATACTCTGAAATAAATATTTCTAAGAGGGCCGGACAGAACCGCTTTTTTAACCTTGCGCTTTATAGAGTCATTCTTAAATTCCGGAATATACTCTTTGAAAAAAGTCTTGAATCCGGAATCCGCAAACAGTTCTCGCCATTCCGACAAAGAATAGCTGTTTTCTATAATTCCGTGCTCTTTTTCATCAGCCCCGAAGTCTCTGCGTTTTTTTTCTCTTATTATAGGTAAATCCGGAAGAAAAGGCTCATTCACCGCAATAATTTTTCCTTTTGGGCGAAGTATCCTTTTCACCTGCGACATTATTTTAGAAAAATCTCTTGTCGGGATATGATGCAAAGCCGCGTCGAATACCACAAAATCAAAATGATCATCTGGAAAGTCCAACCGGTTGAAATCGCCGAGGACCCTGGTTATTTTTTCTTTATCCGCATCGAGCATATCCATTATCCGGGGAGCGACTTGAACAAGTGAACGCCTGCTGATTTCAAGAGCATAGACTTCCGACACCTCATCAAGCCGGGAGAGCATTGATGAGACCCAACAGCTTCCCGCCCCGAGTTCAAGACAGCGGCCGGACGGAGATGCCCATTTAAAAAAGTCTTTCAGCCTTACAAGTCTTCCATCCGCATATCGGATTTCGGGATCATGAATATCCTTGAACTCATCTTTCTCCTCCATGGTATTATCCATATAATAGAGTTCTTTCTGATTATATTTCCCACTGAATTCATGAATAATGAGCCTGCTTTCGGCCATATTTTGTCCTTTCCGGAGAAAGTGTTAACCTTGTAAGCCGATACTGAAAATGTTATATTTCAAATATAACTATTATTTATAATCATTAAAAAAGGAGATAACTGTTGGACCTTTATTCAAAAATAAGAGATATCAAGGATTTTCCTAAGGAAGGGATTGTATTCAAAGATATTACGACGCTCCTGAAAGATCCGGAGGCCCTTAAACATACTATAGACAGCATGGCCGGGAAATTCGCGGACAAAAAAATTGATGTGGTAGTGGGAGCGGAATCGCGGGGATTTATTTTTGGCGCAGCCGTTGCCTGCAAACTCGGCGCGGGTTTTGTACCGGCCCGTAAACCCGGAAAACTCCCTCACGACACAATATCGGAATCTTATGAACTCGAATACGGCACCGATGCGATTGAAATGCATAAAGACGCCATAGAAAAAGGCCAGAATGTACTCATAGTGGACGACCTCATAGCTACCGGTGGAACCGTAAAGGCAGTCTGCGGACTGGTAGAAAAACTCGGCGGTAATATTTCCGGAGTTGTTTTTCTCATAGAACTTGCGTTCCTTAAAGGCAGAGATAAAATAAACGGATATACAATCGAGAGCCTCATGACTTATGCCGGAGAATAACATGAAATTTTCCATAAAAAAAATAACAGAGGTAAAAAAAGAAGAAATATACAGTAGGGAACTAATGATACCAAAGTCTCAGCTTGCTGAACAGGCTGTCATTAACGGTTACAATTTCAAAAAGGCCATTTTCGACAAGAAAAAAACCAACATCATAGCCGAGTTGAAAAAAGCATCTCCTTCCGCCGGAATAATCCGGGAGAATTTTAATCCCGGAGAGATAGCATTAAATTACCAAAAAAACGGAGCGTCGGCCGTTTCTGTTCTGACCGATGAAAAATTTTTCATGGGAAAACTGGATTACCTTTCCGAGGTACGGAGCTCGATAAAACTTCCGATTCTGAGAAAAGACTTTATAGTTTCTGAATATCAAATTTTGGAAGCTTCTGTTTTCGGAGCCAGCGCGGTTCTTCTTATAACTTCACTTCTTGATGATGTTCAGCTTTCTGATTTTAGAGAAATATGTTCTGAATTTAATCTGGCGCCGCTTTTTGAGATACATAATGAAGCGGAGCTCGAAAGAGCTCAAAAAGCCGGCGCGGATATTATAGGCATAAACAACCGAAATCTTTCCGACCCGGCTTTAAAAACCGACCTTTCTGTATGCTTTTCTCTGGCTCCGAAAATTCCGAAAGAGACACTAGTCATAGCCGAAAGCGGAATTAAATCAGCCGAGGATATTAAAAAACTTAAAAGCGCGGGAGTTAACGCCTTCCTCGCGGGAGAAGCACTTATGAGGGCGCCTGATCCCGGTAAAAAACTGAAAGAGCTTTTAATTTGACCAAAATAAAGATTTGCGGTATAACAAGAATTTCTGACGCCGAGGCCGCCTCGGACGCCGGTGCCGATGCCGTTGGCTTTATTTTCTATCCCGCGACTCCCAGATTCATAGAACCCGAAGCAGCTGGAAAAATAACCTCCCGACTCCCTCCCTTTCTGACACGGGTCGGAGTCTTTGTAAACGAAAAGCCGGAATATGTAAACTCCGCTACGGAAGCAGCGGGAATAACATGTGTGCAGCTACACGGCGATTATTCGGAACAAGCCCTCAGAAGGATAAAACCGGATATTATAATGTCTCTCAGCGTCAACAGAGGGGCAAAAAAATCCGACCTCGAAAAGTATAGATCACACACTATACTTCTTGATTCAGGATCAAAAGACCTTTACGGAGGAACGGGCACGTCTTTCAACTGGGAATCGGCTCTTCTGCTCATTCCGGAAAACATCCGCCTTATAATAGCAGGCGGGCTAGGCCCTCAAAACGCCGCGAGAGCTGTAAAGTTCTTCAATCCCTATGGCATAGACCTGAACAGCGGCGTGGAAGAATCCCCGGGAATAAAAGATCCGGCTCTTATCGAGGCCGCAGTCAAGTCTGTCAGAGAAGTATGCTGAACGAAAGTTTATCCGTTTATATACATACTCCATTTTGTCTTTCCAAATGCTCATACTGCGATTTCTTTTCTGTGCCTTTTAAAAAAGAATTATATGAAGGGTATAAGAAATCACTGTTTTTGGAAATAAAGGAAGCACTGAAAAAAAATATAAAGGTAAAATCCGTGTATTTCGGTGGGGGGACCCCGTCGGCACTGCCCGAAAGTTTTATCCCCGAAATAATGAATATTCTCGCATCACACACCCGGATTTCCGAGAAAACCGAAATCACTGCTGAAGCGAACCCTTCTTCGATCAGCCGTCCGCTTTTATCATCATGGAAAAAAGCAGGAGTCACGAGGACCAGTATCGGAATACAGTCATTCAAAGACGAAGATCTCTCTGTCCTCGGCCGTCTGCACAACTCGGAAACTGCGCGGAAAAGCATTAGAATTTCCCATTCTTTCGGTCCTTCTGAAATCTCTCTGGATTTGATATTCGCGGTTCCTGGTCAAAAATTAGATTCATATTTAGGATCTCTTCGGGAAGCATCGAAAGACGCAGATCATATTTCAGCATACGGTCTAAGTATACCAAACAATTCAAAAATGGATAAAGAGGGCCTCAAGGTATCCGAAGAAAATTACCGTGAAATGTTTTTGAAAGGATCGGATTTCCTGACATCAGAATGTTTTATACATTATGAAGTTTCCAACTTCTCCCGGAAGAACAAACATTCCAGACATAACAGCTCATACTGGAACGGTTCAGAATATGCGGGTCTGGGTCCCGGAGCACATTCTTTTATTAATAAAAAACGTTACGCTAACGCATCATCAATAGAAAAATATATAACGGCTTCCAAAAACGGCTTTAAGAAACTTCGCACTGAAGATAAAAGAAGCGCTTCAGACAAAATGTTCGAAGACCTTTTCCTCGGACTGAGAACAAAACGCGGCTATATATTCGGAGAAATGCCGGAGGATAAAAAGAAGTGTTTTTTGGACAGGAACAGAGCTTTTCTCGAAATACTCCAGAAAAGGAATTTGGCATTCCTGGAAAAAGAAAGCCTGAGACTTACTCCCGAAGGTATGCTGCTAATGGATAATATAATTGAAAATCTGTCTATCAATGATTAAATTATAAGGGTCTTATAATGAATAAAATGACCGAAAGGGAAAAAAATGCTCGACATCAAGATGATCAGGGAAAATCCGGAAGGAGTTATAAAATCTCTCCAAAGAAAAAAGGGAGTACCGGATATTTCTCCTCTGTTAGACCTCGACAAAAGACGGAGAGAAATCCTTAACAGGGTAGAAGGACTTAAAAGAGAAAGAAACATTGCGACCCAGGAAATCGCGGAAGCTAAAAAAAACAAAGAGGACGCATCGGACAAAATCGATGCTATGCGTAAAGTCTCCTCCGAGATAAAAGACCTGGATAAAGACATAACCGCAATCGAGGAGCAAATTTCCGCGCTTCTCATAACTGTCCCGAACATTCCGCATGAAAGCTGCCCTTCCGGAATATCGGAAAACGATAATAAGGAAGTCAGAACGGGCGGCCCGGAACCGGCATTCGATTTCGAACCATCCGATCATATAGAACTGGGTGAGAAACTGGGAATTCTTGATTTCAAAAGAGGGGCCAAAATAGCCGGCGCCGGATTTCCTGTCTTTATGGGACCGGGCGCGGCGCTTGAACGCGCTATGATAAACTGGTTTCTTGAACATAACACTACTGAATACGGCTTCCAGGAAGTTTTCCCTCCATTTACGGCCAACCGCCAGAGCATGACCGGCACAGGGCAACTTCCAAAGATGGAAGACGATATGTATCATTGCGTAAAAGACGACCTCTTTTTAATACCGACCGCTGAAGTTCCGCTTACAAATCTTTTCAGGGATGAAATACTCTCCCATAAAGACCTCCCCAGAAACATCTGCGGTTATTCAGCCTGTTTCAGACGGGAAGCCGGTTCATACGGGAAGGACACAAAAGGCTTCCTGCGCGTTCATCAGTTCAACAAGGTTGAAATGGTAAAGTTCTGCCGCCCGGAAGACCATCTTTCAGAACTCGAAAAACTGGTCGAATGCGCCGAGGACATGCTGAAAAAACTCGGCCTTAAATACAGGGTCCTCGAATTATGCGGCGGCGATCTTTCTTTCGCCGCGGCAAAATGTTATGACCTTGAAGTATGGGCCCCGGCTGAAAAAGCCTGGCTCGAATGTTCATCCTGCAGTACTTTCTATGATTTCCAGGCGAGACGCGCTAATATAAGGTTCCGCGATGAGGACGGCAAAGTCCGCTTTCCCGCAACACTAAACGGGTCCGGACTTGCAACTCCGAGAATTATCGTCGCCCTGTATGAAACTTATCAGAACAGCGACGGCTCAATAACAGTGCCGGAAGTTTTAAGGCCCTATATGAATGGCCGGGAAAAGATAGGACCGTACGGAAAATGAATGACCGTTTCATTCGATTTGTTTTTTCTAAAAAAGCGGCGGCGCTTTATATCCTCATCTTTTCGGTCGGTCTTCTTTTTATATTTTGGGGCAGGACAATTTCTTCTGCTATATGCTTTATAATCCTCTTTGCTCTTTCCGCGGCGGTTTTTCTGAGAATGCGGAAATCCCTCGAAAACGACGCCTTATGGATGGGGCTTATGAAAGAAACGGCCCATCAGCTCGGCACCCCGGTCACTTCCCTTTCGGGCTGGACGGAAATAATAAAAATGCATCTCAAAGAAGGTTCGCCTCCGGAACTCATTTCCGCCGCCGGGGAAATCGAAGAAGATACAAAAAAGCTTGAACGTATTGTAAAGCGATTTCGCCAGGTGGGCTACAGGCCTGAGATCCGGGAATTCAATATTGAAGAAACTATTCGTGAAACTATACGATATTATAAAGACCGGATCAGACAAAGAAAAATCGAAGTCAGTGCAGAATTCGAGGATATGCCGGATATTTACGGAAATCCGGAACTCTGCGGCTGGGTTTTTGAAAACCTCCTTAAAAACTCTTCCGACGCTATTGAACATGATGAAGGCAGAATCATAATCAAGGGTCAGTATCTTAACGATAACCGCACCGTGAAGATAACCTATGAAGACAACGGCAGCGGAATTTCCAGGGAAAAATCCCAGCATATTTTCAGCCCGGGGTTTACTACCAAGTCAAAGGGCTGGGGTCTCGGCCTGGCGTTGGCCCGTCGTATAGTCGAAGATTATCACGGTGGAAGCATTGCACTTATGAATCCCGGCTCAGACGAAGGCGCCTGTTTTGTAACTTATTTCCCGGAAAAATCAGGAACAAAAGTATGAGCCGGAAGCTGTTTACATCTTCGGCGAAGGAAACTTTCGCGGCGGGGACAAAGTTTTCAAAAATGCTTTCGCCCGGCTCTATCTGTGCTTTCCGGGGAGATCTCGGTGCCGGTAAAACGGTTTTTATTAAAGGTATCTGCGAAGGTCTGGGCGTTTCGGAGAATGTAAACAGCCCTACATTCAATATCGTAAACTGCTATGAAAGCGGACGCCTTCCGGTTTATCATTTCGACTTATACAGGATCTCCGGCATTGATGAACTGCGGCGAACGGGGTATGAGGAATATTTTTACGGGACCGGAGTTTCGCTTGTGGAATGGGCGGAAAATGCCGAAGAAGCCTTCGGCAAAGAAGCTTTGCAGATCACTCTTAAAAAAACCGGAGAGAACCTCAGAGAGATTTTTATATAAAACCCCTTTTCTGTCCCGCACTTTATGAGGGATTTCTCCTCCTTAGCCATCACCGGCCAGACAATTTCAGGAAAATGGATCATCGGACCCTATGGCTTGACCAGAGGGTCCGATGATGACAGACAATGCCTGAGAATTGTCGACTTATCTACGCGCGGCCGCGCGTTGCTACGCGATATCGGCTATGGTGATACCGGATGCCCGATGTCGTTACGCCATGTTTTACATTGGCACCTTTATCGCTTTTGTTATTAAATATCAATATCTTGAAACGGTAGAAGTATTCTCAACCGCACGATACCAGATACAAGAAATTCTTCTCTAATCCCGGGATTTTCAGGCAATTATTAACGCAGTTTGTCCATGAGGATTTTGTGAAGGACCTGGATTTATCGCTGATAAAAACTGTTCCGGCAGGGATTTATTCATGCAAGGAACGTTAAGTATGCCCCGGTTTATGGCAATTATAAGCGGGCAGACTCCGGTTATGTCTTTAAGCACAAGCAGGTTTTTGGGTGAAAGGTCTTTGATACACATGATAACTCCTATATTCTTATTATAAATATCGGAAAAAGAGTTTCTTTTCTTTAGAAAAATGTATTGATTATCACTTTTTATTTTAGTAATGTCCGGTATAGGATTATTTTATATCTCCGACATGGGTAGACAATATGATAAATAAAGTAAAGCCAAAAGGTGTGCTCCAGACGAATTATGCTGATTCACGCCAGACAAAAAAAGAATTGGATTTCCGGTTTCGGATGCGTGGTTATGCGGTTGCCTGGGCTGCGCGAAAATATCTTGATCCTGTTCATAGTTCAGACTTGACTTTGCTGGATATGGGGGCGGCAGACGGCAAGACCTTGAAGTATATAGACGGGTTGCTGAATCTCAAACGAGGTGTCGGTATTGAATACAATTCCGAATTGATAAATAAGGCTGAAAAATTGCCTGCCAATCTACATCTTAAAGAGGGATATGTGACAAATCTTTCAAATATTGACGATAACACATTCACTCTTTGTTCTGCTCTCGCGTTACTCGAACATTTGCCAGAGCCGCTCTTTGCGTTGCGGGAAGCATCACGCATCCTGAAGCCCAGGGGTTTATTTGTGATTTCTTCACCTGTTCCTTACTGGGATCATCTCTCAGTTCGGCTGGGGCTTCTTGCTGAGAATCATCATGTGTGCGACATGCATAAAAGGTATTTTATGCATCTCATCGACAATGTTTCTGATCTTCGATTAGCGCATTTTCTGAGGTTTATGTGGGCGCCGACAGGACTGCTTCCCTATCTTGGTTTGTCGGTTTACCCTGAACGGGCATTCTCATTGGACAGGATTATTGAGAGGATGAAAGTTACAAACTGGCTGTTTTATTTAAGGTATAAAGCCATACAAGGCGCTTTATGTGCCATATGCTGTTAAAATGGCATATGGTCTGAATAGTGTGTTCTGTATTATCAAATTGAAAGGGACCTGAAATGGCTGTCAATAAAGACAGGGAAAAAATCCGGGACCTTATTACAAATGTTTTGAAAAAGAAAAAAACTCCTTTAATGATCATCAAAAAGCAAAGCCTTATTGATCAGTACAACAGGTTTAAGGCTTGTTTCCCCAAGGTCCATCCGTATTTCTCGGTAAAGGCCAATCCTCATCCCGAAATAATAAGAATTTTCGCGGAACTCGGATCGGGTTTTGACGCGGCGAGCGCCGAGGAAATAAACTGGGTGACGGCAAACGGAGGTAAGTCCAAAGATATTATTTACGCGAACACCATAAAACCCGCCGCGCATATAAAAAGAGCAAAGGCAAAAAAAATATCCACGATGACTTTTGACAACCAGCTTGAGCTTAAAAAAATCGCCGAGAATTTTCCCGGCGCCGATGTGGTTTTAAGAATAAGGGCTACAAACCTGGGCAGCGTGATAGAGCTTTCTCTTAAATTCGGGGCAGAAGCCAATCAGACGCTGCCGCTTCTGATTAAAGCCCGTAAGCTGGGTTTAAATCCTGTGGGGGTAAGTTTTCATGTAGGTTCGCAATGCACTAATCATGAGACACACGCCGAGGCTCTGGAAATATCAGCGGAGATTTTCCGCGAATGCGCGGCTCACAGGATAAAGCTGAGTCTTCTTGATATTGGAGGAGGTTTTCCGATAAAGCATTTCGAGCGCGACGCTCACCCGGTAATCGAAGATCTGGCTGTTTTGATTAATACTGAAATATCAAGACTGTTTCCGGAAGACATAAAAATAATAGCGGAACCGGGCAGGTTTTTCGTGGGCCCTGCCGGTATACTTGTAACCCGGGTTATAGGCAAATCCTTTAGAAACGAAATGAACTATTATTATCTTGATGACGGAGTGTATCAGGATTTTTCCGGAGTCATATTCGATCATTGCAAATATGAGTACAAGACATTAAAAAAAGGCAGAAAATATCTTAGTATTCTGGCCGGTCCTACATGTGATTCTTTTGATACAATTGCTGTGGGCGTAGAATTGCCGAACCTGAAGATAGGCGATATTGTCTATGTCGAAAATATAGCCGCTTATTCTTCGGCTACCGCAGTCCATGGATTTAACGGATACAGGCCCGCGGAAGTGATACTGCTTTAGATTTTAAACCCGTTCCGGCGTTCCGTTTGGTACGCTCCCTTTACCTGACGGTACGCATTCTTTGTACTACATTCTTTTAATTTATTAAATATCAATGCCTTAAGAAATGGCACATTATCTGCTTGTTTGTTTTTAAAGCCGGCAACAAATAATTTACCATTAACAAGGAGGACTTATGCCTTTAAAAACAACAATCAACATATTAATAATGTCCGCTCTTTTGGCGGTTTCCGTATTTGCTCAGGAAAAAATACAAACAGATCCGGATGAAAGTGAGGCATCAATCATAAAAGAAAGGGTAAGAATAAAGACTGGATTGATAGAGAATAAAATATCCAGGATGAAAAATTTAAAAAAGAAGATAAATATAGATATGGACGAAGTTGGCGAAAAAATAGTATCAAAAGAAAAATTGAGGAGCCTTGAACAAGAGATAAAAAAAGTGCTTGAGAATTTTGAGAAAGCCAAGGCGCTTTTCGGAAGAGAAAACTATGTCATGGCAAATAATATGCTTGACGATATCTCGGTCCGGACAGTCCGTATTACCGGAACTTTTAGCAATATATACCGTCGCGTCATGGCGTATAAGCTCCATGAGCGAAAAGAATTGCGGCATGTGGGAAAAGCGGTTGATCGTACCGACATGGCCTTGGCCAGAGCTGCCAGGGCCGTAAACAAAAGCGGCGAAGGCAGGGAAAGTTTTCCCGGTTTGAGACGTGCTTACGAAATTCAGGAAAAAGCGAAAATCAAGCTATACGGAAAAGAACCTGAAAGCGCATTAAGACTGACGCTGAAGGCAAGAGATCTTGTCGTAACCACCCTTAAACAGGCCCTTGACAAAGAAGATCTGGAGGATTTCAAAAAGAGGGCGCAGACTTATTGGGAAAATACAAATAAAATTATAGAAAGGATAGAGGCGGAAACCTCCCGGAATTCAAATGAAAAATTAAACAGAGCAATAGAAAAAGCCAAATCGCTCCAGGAAAAGGCCGCAGGTTTGTTAAGGACGGGCAAACCCATAATGGCAGAAAGGTCCGCAAAAGCCGCAAGGACTATAGTAAATAGCATAAGCAGCATACACAGAAAAGCGGATAACGTGGAAAATGAGATACGCAGAGTTAACTCTAAGGCGGAACTGGCAGAGGATATTATAGAAAAATCCGGGAATGAAAAGGCCGCCGGCGTTCTTGAAAAAGGTAGAGAACAGTTGGAAAATGCCGAAGAGCTGGCAGCCGAAGGCAAAAAGGGCGCCGCTGCCGCGAGAGTTTCTGTCGCTGCCAGGCTTATAGCAAAATCCGTTGACATAGCCGGAGGCGTTAAAGACGATATAAAGAGGGATTTGCGGCAACAGATCCGCCGTACACAGAAAATAGTGGACCGTGCGGCGGCTTTTGCATCTTCTGATTATTCGATGGAAAAAGCGGGAAGAGCGGAGAATCTGGTTGATAATGCGCGCATAGCGGAACAAAATAACAAGCCCAAAAAAGCAATGCGTTTTCTTGACGAGGCTACCGACCTGGCTTTTGAAGTCATAGCCCGAGAAGCTGTAAAGAAATAGTGCAATTAAAAAATCAAATACAAATTGCGGACCATTTATGGACACTGGTCCGCAATTTAATTTATTTTATATAAATGATATTAAGAAATTCCAGTGTATTATTGATTTTAATAATGTATTTCTTTTCATTTTCAGAAGAAGCCGGTATTGTTTACTACTCCGGCATTTCAAGTTCCGCCCAAGATGATTCGACAAGATATAATGATTATAAGAAAAAGTATATGGTGCTTATTAACGAAGGATTTCCCCATCTGGAAATAGATCTGGAAGTAGCGCAGGCCCTGGCGGAAGAGTCCCTGTATTTCGAAGCAATACAGGTACTTAAAGTTGGCCTGGCCGATACCGAAGATATTGGGCAGATATCGCCCTCTTCGGTAAACAAAGACAACCTTGCATTTACAATATCTTCCGGGGTCGATTATTATGAATATGACGAAACAGATACGTCACTATATGTGTATGATACCGTTAACGAAAGCAGTGTTTATGATAACAAGCCCGATATTTATTGTAAAGTATCGGCGCAAAGGTCGTTTTCGGAATACAATATAGAAAACATATATTCTTACCTGAAAATGGGTTCGCAATACAGAAATCAGTTTCTGGAATTGAAGACCGTTTTTTTTGACGGTTTGCTGGACCTGGTTTTTAAAGAAGAGGCGGTCCAGTATGTAAACAGGGAACACAAGGATTCTTCTGATAATATACAATTGGGATTCGATGTGTCCGCGGAAAAATATTTTGCGGTTTTCGGAGCGGATATAAAACCCTTTGTGGAATCGCAAGCGGGCATAAAAAAATTCCGGCATGAAAGGGCCGGGTATCTCTCGTATAAGGACTATTCGTTAAAGCCGGGTATAGGTGTCGGTCTTTCGAATTTATGGTTTGCTGTTTCCTGCGGCATATTAAAAGAAAAATATTCGCATTCTTATGACTCCCTGGATAAGTTTATATTCATGCCTGATATTATTTTGGATTATTTTACCGAGAAGACCTCGATAAGCATGTGGGCAAGCAAAGAAACGGAAAAATATATTGATCCGGGTTTTACAGGCAACGTGTTTTTCTTCTCGGAAGGCACTGCCTCCTTTTTTGCCTGTCCATGGCTGACTTTTGCAATATCAGGGGGGTACGAAACGGAATCTTTCGGATATTCCGATTCATTCTATAGATACGCAGATACACTTTTTTCTTATCCCGAAAGCCCTCTTGTCGAGGTCGATACCGTAATAAGTTACACCGACACATACGGGACGGTCCATTACGACACTTTTAAATATCAGAGGGAGGAAGAAAGGGCCTATGACAGCGGTTATTACGATTATTATTTGAAAGGTACCAGAAAATATCTAACTCCTTCTGTCAGGCTAAATATAAAACAAGATTTTTCACTGGAACTTAAATATCTTGTTGAGAAAAGCGACCATCCGTACATTAAAAGTACCGGGGTGTATGTGCTCAAAGACAGTATCCCAGCATTGCACGATACCTATTTAATAAACGGTTTTTCTGCGGAAGTTGATTATCTTAAAGACGATATGATCGCTGATGCCGGTTTTTCGGTTGAACATTACAAACCTTCTTGCAAGACGCCTCTCCGGAAAGAAAACACAACTTTGGTGCCCTTTGTCAATATGGCATATTCCTTTTTCAGCAGTTACAGAATATCCTTATCAGGAGAACTTGAATATACAACCTATAAAGAAGATGAAGGGACAGTAACGAACAAGTCCTTTAGTGGGGTATTTGAACGGGATTTCTAAAGGGAAACTATCAATGAAAAATTATTTTATATTATTTGCCGTAATAGTATTAGTGCTTTTTTCTTCATTGACTTATCTTATATTCCGTATGTCGGCTGCAAATCTGGAAATAATAGACAATAATTCCGAAAAAATGATGTTAAGGGCAGCGGATTTTTTTTTGGAAAACACGAATATCTCCAAATTAGCGCTTTATGATGAGTCTGCCGAAGAATATAAAAATGCTATAGAGAACTGCGCATACATGGACTTTTTTACAAATTCCGAGCGCGTTACATTGATAGATGAATTCAGCAATGTACTGGTTTCCAGTTCGGAACTGTTCAAGCCGGGTGATAATTTCGGCGCTTATTTAATATTTCCGGAAATGCTTGACAGTCTTGCCGCAGAAAATGCCTGGGGGTTTACCCCTTCAAAGCAAATCCAGGGGGTTTGTTTCCGGTCCCTGTATTATCCAGTTAGATCCGGGGGATCAGTTTATTTTCTTATAATGGATTCCGACCGTACTTATTTTAAAACGGTTATGGATACTCGCAGAGACAGTGTTATACTGGCCGTCGTCCAGATATTTATTTTCTTCGGGGTTTTGGGGATGGCGTTTTTGATGATGCTTAAATATTCCGAAGGGCAACGCAAATTACACGAACAGAAGAACCTCGCTTTTATAGGACGTACGGCCTCCGAACTCGCGCATGAACTCAAGAACCCCCTGGCGATAATCAAGTCTTCTGCCGACATAATGAGAAGAAAGTTCGACCCGGAAAAAATTGATAAAACTTTTGAATTCATGTCTTCGGAAATTATGCGGATGTCGCGGACCATGGATAATATACTTAATTTTGCAAAGGACAGACCGCTTGACATGAAATGGCTGGATATAGGCAGTATACTGGATCCAATAGTGTCGGGCGCCGGGTTAAGGTGGCCGGACTTGAAGATAGTAACACATTCGGCATACCAGGGTGAAATATTCGCCGACGAAGACTCGCTTAAACAGCTTATATGGAACATAATAAAGAATTCTTCGGAAGCCGTTTCAGGAAAAGGACATCTTGAGATAAGGCTGAAACAGAAAGACAACGGACCTTTTCTGGTGTTCTCGGACGACGGTCCGGGGATACCCGAAAAGTATGCCGGCAAAATTTTTGAGCCGTTTGTTACAACCAGAAAAAAGGGTACGGGGCTCGGGCTTGCGGTTTGTTCCGAAATATGCCGAAAGCACGGATGGAGCATGGAATCGTATAACGGAGAAAGAGGCGCCGTATTCAAAGTTAATATGGAGGACGGGAAATGGCGGAAATCCTGATAGTGGATGATGAAGGCAAAATGAGGGCTTTACTGGCAATGGCCCTGTATTCGGAAGGATATCAGGTCAGCGAAGCCGAAAGCGGCGAGAAGGCCCTGGAACTGATCGATAAAAATCATCCCGACGTCGTGATCAGCGACGTCAGGATGGGCGGTATCAGCGGACTTGAGCTTATAGAGATGGCTAAACAAAAAGTGCCGGGAGTAGAGTTTATAATAATGACGGCCTATGCCGACGCCGCCACCGGCGTCAAGGCAATGCGTCTGGGCGCATATGAATATGTGGTCAAGCCTTTCGAGATGGAAGAGATGATGCTTCTGGTAAAAGCGGCCCTGGACAAAATTAATCTTAGAAATGACAATGCTGCGCTTAAAAGAGAAATAAGCGGCAGCGCCGTAAAAAATATCATAGGCAATTCCGCGGTAATAAAAGAACTTGTGGAACAGATACGCATGGTGGCTTCCAGAGATACGACCGTCCTTATTACGGGAAAAAGCGGCACCGGTAAAGAGCTTATTGCCCGGGCATTGCACGATTTAAGCGGCAGGAAAAATTTTGTAGCGGTAAATTGCGGCGCATTGCCCGAGAACCTTCTGGAAAGCGAATTGTTCGGTCATGAAAAAGGCGCATTTACAGGCGCATATAAAAAGAAGGAAGGTATTTTCGAGCAGGCGGAAGATGGTTCGGTTTTTCTGGATGAAATCGGAGAGCTTTCCGTCAATTTGCAGGTAAAGTTATTGAGGGTCTTGCAGGAACGAACATTTACAAGGGTCGGCGGAGCGGAGCTTCTTGCTTGTAAAGCCAGGATAATTTCGGCAACCAACCGCAATATTGAAAAAAATGTGGCTGAAGGAAATTTCAGGGAGGACCTGTATTACAGATTGAATGTGTTTCCTTTGAAATCGCCTTCACTTTCCGAAAGGGCAGAAGACATTCCGGTATTGGCGGCCCATTTTATGAAAAAATTTTCCGGGGCAGGTATTTCGGCCGAAGCGCTGGACCTGCTTTGTTCTTATTCATGGCCCGGAAACGTCAGGGAGTTGGAAAATATCATTGAACGCGCGGTTATTTTGGCCGGTGGCAAAGAGATTAGATCCGATATGCTTCCGCTTTCAGTCAGAGAGCGTGAAAAACAAAACAGTTTGTTTGTTTTGCCCCGGCACGGTATAGATCTGGAAAGTGTAGAGAAGGATTTTATTATACAGGCATTGACTATGGCAGGGGGGAACAAATCTAAAGCCGCCCCTCTGCTGGGTATA
>CAYNYI010000020.1:0-31892 GCA_964401455.1 uncultured Fibrobacterota bacterium | reverse complement strand
CCGGCGTAGCGTTATCAGGGCTCATCTCCGCTGTTAATTCACGCGGTACGGCAAAGATGGTTATCAGCTATATTCTCGCTTCCGTTCTTATTATAGCCTCGGTCTTTGTTACTGTCGATCATTATGTAGGCCTAAAGGGCTCAGCCGCGGAGCAGGCCCGTTTAGCGGCCGAACAGGAGAGACAGAAAATCCTTGCCGAACAAAAGGCCAAGGAAATGGAAGAAAAAGCTGAAGAAATTGATGAGTTTAAAGAAAAGGCCCTGGAGATTTCCGAAAAAGCCAATAAAATAGCGCGGTCTATAGCTTATTTTAATCCCGACAGAATCACCGATGAGCAGTGGGACCTTTCTGAGCGGAGTTCACGCGGCTATATCTCTATGGCGAGGGCCTATAAAAAAGAGGCCGGGGAGCTGGAAAATGTCGGGGAGTCCACAAGAGAGATCCTTGAAAAACTCAATGAATCTCTTGATATGCTTTCGAGGGCCGCCTCTTCTCATAAGTCCTATTTCATGTCTGAGAGCGAGTCTCAGGAGTGGTCCCGCCGGAAGGCGGCAAAAGATGCGGCCATTACGGCTAAAAACGGTTTTGAAAAGGTAATTGAAAGCTGCCAAACAAAAAAAAGCTGAAAAAGCGACTGGTTTCGGGCAGTTTCTGAAAGGATGTTTATGAACAGATGGGAATACAGGTTTATTGTTGAAGAAAAAGAATCGGAAATCGATTCTTTTGTTGAAAGAATGAATGCTTTCGGATATGACGGCTGGGAACTGGTAAACGTCATCCCTGAAACCAGCAGGAATTATCTCAGTGCGGTTTTTAAAAGACCTCTTCCCGATAAAAACTGAATATTTCAAATATGAGCCAATCCGGGCGGCCGATCCATAAAGGTGCCGGCTGCTTGACATTGATGAATGATATAATTTAATTTTAGTCCGCTTTTGTGAAAATTGATTTAAGAAAAATAAGAAACGGTTCCGGGAATATGACCGTTTCGGCCGGTTCAGCCGAAGTTCAGGAGCTTCTCGGAATACCTGTTTTGAAGGATGCGGAGTTCAAAATCAACGCTGATCCTGTTGCCGGAGGCGGCATTGCTGTCCGGTGTTCGTTTGTTTTGCAGCTTGGGCTTGAATGCAGCAGATGTCTCGGGACTTTTAAAAGTAATATGGAGCAGGAATTCGGTTTTCTGCTTTCAGAATCTCCGGAAGCCTCCGAAAATGCTCCTGATGAGTATTATGTAACTCCTGAGCAGGAATTATTCGATTTTTCGGATGCTGCGAGGCAGAATATACTGTTGGAAATACCAATGAATCCGGTCTGCGGCGAAGATTGTTCCGGTATCTGTTCCGGCTGCGGTAAAGATCTGAATACGGGTAAATGCGTTTGCGCTCCCCCGGAAGCCGATCCCAGGTGGGAAAAGCTGGCGGAGCTGAAAAATAAAATGGAAAATGAAGTATTTAATACAATAAAGGAGCATAGAAATGGCAGTACCTAAAAGAAAATGGTCGCATCAGCGCTCGGCAAAGAACCGAACCAACTACAAGACAGAGCCTTACAATGTGTCGCGCTGTACACACTGTAATCAGCCTAAGATCGCGCACAGGGTCTGTGCAAATTGCGGTTTTTACGGCGGAGAAGAAATCGTTCAGCCTGAAGAGTAAAGTTCAGGGGTATTTGAATTGATAACCATTGCCCTGGATGCATTTGGGAGTTCAGGTGCGCCGCTTACCGAAATAAAAGGGGCGGTCGCCTTTATTTCAGATTCGCCTCCGGGCTCAGTGAGGGTCCTGGTTGCCGGACCGGCGCAAAGGATCCGGGAAATTCTGCAAAAAGAAGCTCCTGAGTTGTCTTCGGACTCCATTCAGGTTGTGAATGCTCCGGAGATAATAAAGCTTACCGACCCCCCCGGAGATGTGCTTAAATCAAAAGCAGATTCTTCAATGAAGGCGGTAATTGATCTTTTAAAGGTAAAAAGGGCCGATGTCGCGGTTTCTATGGGGAATACCGGGGCCATGATGGCCCTTTCTTCTTTTATTACCGGGCGAGTGGAGGGTATAGGAAGACCAGCCATACCGATAATTGCTCCGGTTCCGGGAGGAGAGCCTGTTATAATTATTGACGGGGGGGCAAATGTGGACTGTCGCCCGCCCCATCTGGCGGCTTTTGGTTTAATGGGCTCCGTTTTGTATTCCCACCTTTTCGACATAAAATCCCCTAAAGTGGCGATTCTCAACATCGGTAAGTCATCTAACAAGGGGGGAGCGGTAGTTCAGGAAGCCTATGAGAGGCTTCTCGAAAGCGGCCTGAATTTTATCGGAAATGTGGAAAGCGGAGCTGTTTTGAGCGGTGTTGCTGATGTAGTTGTATGCGATGGATTTGTTGGGAATATTTTCCTCAAGTTCGCGGAAAGCATCCCGGATTTACTCGACAGGTTTGCCGGAGGATCACTTATCGGGCCGGATTTAAAAGGTTCGCTAAGTTTTTTTAACCGCTCAGAATACGGGGGTGCGCCTCTTCTCGGGGTAAAGGGAAGCGTTGTTATCGGGCACAGTAATATAGACGCGAAAGGTGTTCGGAATGCGCTTTCATTTGCGGCCGAAAACAGGCTATTTGATATATCCGGAAAGATTGAGAGCTTTATAAAGAGTGCGAATAACAAAATAAAGGAAATAATTAAATGACACAGAAAATCTTCTCCCGTATCGCGGGAATGGGTATGTCCGTTCCGGAAAATGTTGTTACAAATCATGATCTTGAGAAGATAGTTGATACAAATGACGAATGGATCAGGACACGTACCGGTATGTCTGAAAGGCATATCGTGAAAGAGGAAGACAGATCTTCCTGCATGACTTCTGATCTGGGTCTGCATGCTTCAGAGGAGGCGATTAAAAAGGCCGGAATAGACAAAAATGAAATTGATCTCATCATTTGCGCCACCTTCAGTCCGGATTATATTTTTCCTTCTACGGCCTGTGTTATTCAGCATAAACTGGACCTCAACGAGAAATGCGCCGCTTTTGACGTACAGGCCGCCTGCGCCGGCTTTATTCACGGCCTTTCAATCGCAGATAATTTTATAAAATCAGGTATGTATAAGACGGTTCTTCTCGTGGGTGCCGAAGTTGTCTCCAAGACACTCGACTGGACTGATCGGGATACATGTGTTCTCTTTGGAGACGGGGCAGGCGCGGCTTTGCTCAGGGCTTCGGATGAAAGCGGGGTTATGTCCACTAATCTCGGAGCCGACGGCAGCTTCGGATCTTCGCTTTATCTGCCGGTATGGGACAAACCTTTCATGAAAATGACCGGCTCCGATATTTATAAAAAAGCGGTCAGATGCATGTCGGAAGCTCTTTTGAAGGCGGCCGCCGACGCGGAAGTTGAGCCTTCTGATATTGATCTTATAGTGCCGCATCAGGCGAATATAAGAATAATGCAGGCTGTGGCAAAAAGGCTCGGGGCTCCCTGGGAAAAGGTAATGTGCAATATTCACAAATATGGAAATACTTCGTCCGCAACTATTCCGATCGCTCTTTATGAGGCTGAAAAAGAGGGCAAGATAAAATCGGGAAGTCTTGTAGGGCTCACGGCTTTCGGCGGTGGGCTTGCGTGGGGCGCGGGTATTATTAAATGGTAACGGGACAACAGTCAGAGAGGAAATTCAAATGCCGATAATCTTTATATTCCCCGGTCAGGGAGCACAATATGCCGGGATGGGAAAAGATCTTTACGAAAACTTTGCTCCTGCCCGTGATTTATACGGGAAAGCTTCTGACATATTAGGTTATGATCTGGCCGATCTTTCCTTCAACGGCCCTGAGGAAAAACTCAAACAGACAGAATTTACTCAGCCCGCAGTGTTTGTGCACAGCTATGCATGTAACCTGCTGGCGAGAGATAAGGGACTCACCCCCTCGGCATTCGCCGGGCACAGCCTCGGGGAATACACCGCTTGCGCCGCAGCCGGAGTCTTTACTTTTGAGGAGGGGCTTGGCATAGTAAACAAAAGAGCGGCCCTTATGCAGAAAACCGCTCTGGATAATCCCGGAACCATGGCCGCAGTTATCGGGCTCGATAAAGAAGGAGTTGATGAGCTTTGTAAAAACTCGATGCAGTACGGTGTGGTTGTCCCCGCCAATTATAACTGTCCGGGGCAAATCGTTATCTCCGGAGAGAAAGAAGGAGTGGAAAAAGCATGCTCCGCCGCTAAGGAATCCGGTGCCAGAAAGGCGGTTATGCTTAACGTCAGCGGGGCATTCCACAGTCCCCTTATGAAAGACGGAATAGCCGGTCTTACAGAAGCTCTTGATTCAGTATCTTTGAAAGATTCCGATTGTCCTGTATATCAGAATTTTTCCGCGGCACCTTCAAAAGATGCCGCGGCAATCAGATCAAACCTTATAGATCAGCTCGTAGGTTCTGTCAGGTTTACCGAGTCTGTTTCGGCTTTTCGCAATGACGGAATAGATACAGCGGTTGAACTCGGACCCGGCAAGGTTGTTTCAGCCTTTATCAGGCGCACGGATAAAGAAATTAAAACTTATAATATTTCCGATACAGCCGGTATGGATGCGGCTTTATCGGCCGGATTGAGTTAAGGAGATAAATATGAAAGATCTGGAATCAATGAGCGCACTTGTTACGGGTGCCGGAAGAGGTATAGGCAGAGCTGTCGCCGCCCGGCTGGCGCAATCAGGCGCATCTGTCGCCGTATGTGACCTGGACAAAGCCGCGGCGGGGTTGACGGCGGAAGAAATAAAAAACAGTACCGGAGCAAAGACCATTGCGCTTGAATGCGATGTCTCTTCAGCGGAAGCTGTTAAGGAAATGTATGAGGAATTCAAAAAAGAATTCGGTGTGCCGGGCATCATAGTCAATAATGCCGGTATTACACGGGATCAGCTTCTTATGAGAATGAAAGAAGCGGACTGGGATACTGTTCTCTCGGTTAATTTAAGAAGCGCTTTTTTATGTACAAAGGCCGCGATGCGAGACATGCTCAAAGCCAGGACCGGAAGAATAGTCAATATCGCTTCAGTTATAGGACTTACCGGAAATGCGGGCCAGGCTAATTATGCTGCTTCAAAAGCAGGTCTGATAGGCTTTACCAAGTCGGTGGCCAAGGAATGTGCTCCGCGGGGAATAACTGTAAACGCCGTTGCTCCGGGCTTTATTAAAACGAAAATGACAGAAGCTCTCCCGGAAAATGAGAAAAAGAAGATTCTTGATGCGATTCCTGCGGGCAAGATGGGTTCTCCTGCAGATGTAGCGGAAGCCGTGAAGTTTCTGGCTTCTCCTTCCGCCTCATACATTACTGGTCAGGTAATAACAGTTGACGGCGGGATGGTCATGCATTAGTATTTATTGCATTGACATTTATTAGAAAAATTAAACATATTATAGCATTGTTTTAAAGAGGATCACTAACAATTAACAACCTAAACGGAGGATTTGCAAATGTCTGCAGATATCGAAGGAAAAGTAAAAGAAATTATTATCGACAAACTTGGAGTTAATTCCAATCAGGTTACCAACGAAGCTTCATTTACCGACGATCTCGGTGCGGATTCTCTTGACCTTGCCGATCTTGTTATGGCTTTTGAAGAGGAATTTGATATTGAAATTTCCGATGAGGATCAGGGTAAGATCACGAATGTCGGAGCCGCGGTAGAATTTCTTAAAGAGAAAAAATCCTGATTAATCAGCGAATTTGAAAACATAAAAAAACGGAAGAAGAAAGGGATTGATGAAACGGAAAGTCGTAGTTACCGGTATGGGAGTTCTTTCCTCCGTCGGGAAAACTCTTGATGAATATAAAGAAGCAATATTTTCAGGCAAAAACGGTATCGGTCCTGTTACCAGGTTCGACCCTCCCGAAGGTCTTTCAGCGAAGATAGCCGGAGAAATCAAGGGCTTTGATCCTTCGGCTTATCTTGAAGCGAAAGAAGCCAGACGGCTTGATCCGGTTCTGCAGTATGCTATCGCTGCATCTGTGGATGCATTTAAGGACGCCGGCCTTTCAGATGGCGGCTTTGATCCTGAACGGGCCGGTGTGGTTGTAGGTTCGGGTATCGGAGGTATAAGCACCTTTCAAAAAAATCTGGAAATGTTTATTAAACGGGGTCCGAGACGTATAAGCCCTTTCTTTATTCCTATGATACTTTCGGATATGCCGGCCGGCATGATAGCAATACGGCTTAACTGCAAAGGGCCGAACTATGCTACTGTATCAGCCTGTGCAACCGGATCCCATTCTATAGCCGACGGCCTGCGGATAATACGTCAGGGCGAGGCTGACATTATGGTCTGCGGCGGCACCGAAGCGGGTGTTACCGATCTGGCGATGTCCGGATTTGCTGTAATGGGGGCCCTCTCCACACGTAATGATGAACCGGAAAAGGCTTCCAGGCCGTTTGATAAAGAACGCGACGGTTTTGTAATGGGCGAAGGTGCCGGAATACTGGTACTTGAAGATTATGAGCACGCTAAAAAACGCGGAGCGCGTATATACGCGGAAGTTGCCGGTGCCGGCGCGACAGGAGACGCGCACCACATGACCGCGCCGGATGAATCAGGTGACGGAGCGGCAAGGGCAATGAGACTCAGCATGGCCGATGCAGAACTTTCCCCCTCCGATATCGGATATATAAATGCTCATGGAACTTCTACGCCACTTAACGACAAGGGTGAAACCAAGGCGATTAAGTCGGCTATGGGAAATTATGCTTCCAAGGTCAAGATAAGCTCCACAAAATCCATGACCGGGCATCTGCTTGGGGCAGCGGGAGGAATCGAGGCAATTGCTTCGGTGTTGGCGCTTCGAGAGGGTATTATACCGCCGACTATTAATTACGAAGTACCTGATCCGGAGTGTGATCTTGATTATACCCCGAATAAGGCATTTGAAATGCCTGAGCTTAAGGCGGCTTTAAGCAACAATCTCGGTTTCGGTGGACACAATGTTACTGTCGCCTTCAGGAAATTTGAAGACTGATAAAGCCATTTTCCGCTGGTTCTTTGAGTCCTTTTTCAGAAAAAAGCGGAACTTCCGTTCAGGTTCTGAAAACAAGTATGAAGATCTTGAGTCGGCTGCAGGATATTCTTTTCGGAACAAAGCCGTTCTGGAACGTGCTCTTACGCACCGTTCTTTCGCCTATAATCATAAAGGCGGCGGTTTTTATTCCAATGAAAGAATGGAATTCCTGGGGGATGCCGTTTTGGATCTTGTTGTCACTGAATTCCTTTTTAACCGTTATATAAACAGGCGTGAGGGGCACCTTTCCAGGATAAAGTCTCTTATAATAAGCAGGAAAGTACTTTGTAAGGCCGCGGCCAAATGCCGCCTGGGCGATTATCTTTTTTTAAGCAGGTCTGAAGTTAAGTCTGGCGGCCGCAAAAGAGACTCAATCCTGGCGGATGCTTTTGAAGCGTTTATCTGTGCCGTGTATCTGGATGGCGGCCTTAAAGAGGCATCGGATTTTATCGATTCATTTTTACTGTCGGATATTGATATATATCTTGCCGAAGATGAACTCAGAAACTATAAGAGCGAATTTTTAGAGCTTGCTCAGTCCGGTCACGGCAGTACACCGGTTTATGAGGTAGCTGAAGAAAAGGGGCCGGACCATAAAAAGATCTTTATAATAGAGGTCAGTCTCGGAGGCGAAATTCTCGGAAGGGGAGAAGGCCGCACAAAAAAAGATGCGGAACAAGCCGCCGCGCGTATGGCATTGGAAAAAATAGATTCCGGAGATAAAGAAAAACCGGAAGAAAATAGATAGATTTAGAATAAATAAAATAAATTGTTACTTAAAAAATTAATGGGGGTTATATGAACTACAACCTGACAGAATTTCAAACGGAGCTTCTTGACCTTGCTAAAAAGGTCGCAGTCAACGATATAGAACCTGTTGCGCTCAAATATGACAAGGAAGGAATATTCCCCTGGGATATTCTTGGAAAGCTTGCGGAAGCGGGTCTTACAGGTCTTTATATTGATGAGAAATACGGAGGAATGGCCGGAAGCGATGAGGAGGGCAGTAAGGGGTGTTTCAATCTCTGTCTGGTTGTCGAGGAACTTTCCAAAAAATGCGGCGGTATAGCGTTATCAATGGCTGCAAGCGCTCTTGGCGCCTTCCCGATAATACTTCATTCAAGTGAAGAGCAGAAAGAAAAGTATCTTCCGGGGATAGCTGAAGGTGAATGCTTGGCCGCTTTCGGTCTGACCGAAGCGAATGCCGGTTCGGATGCCGGTGCTATGCGTACTACAGCGGAAAAAAAAGGCGACTACTATGTCCTGAACGGAACCAAACAATGGATAACAAACGGAGAAAATGCCGAAGTTTATACGGTTATAGCAAAAACAAACCCTGCCAGAGGCGCAAGGGGCGTTTCGGCTTTCATAGTTGAAAAGGGAACTGAAGGTTTTTCTTTCGGCAAGCATGAAGACAAAATGGGCATAAGAGCTTCTTCTACTACCGAACTTGTTTTTCAGGACTGTAAAATACCCGCCGAAAACCTGATTAGCAAAGAGGGTCGGGGTTTTATCGTTGCTGTCGATACTCTTAACCACAGCCGGCCCGGTGTGGCGGCTCAGGCTCTCGGTATCGGAGCCGGAGCGTTTGAGGACGCCCTTAAATATACCAGAGAAAGGGAGCAGTTCGGGCAGAAAATTTCTTCTTTCCAGGCTATTCAGCATATGCTGGCCGATATGGCTACGGAGCTTGAGGCTTCAAGGGCCCTCCTTTACCAATGCGCAAAAAATATAGACGCAGGAGCTAAGGATTTCGCGAAAGAAGCTTCAATGGCCAAGCTTAAAGCAGCGGAGACGGCTATGAAAGTTACAACTGACGCTGTTCAGATATACGGCGGTTACGGATATATGCGTGAGTATCCCATGGAAAAACGCATGCGCGATGCGAAAATTACCCAAATATACGAGGGAACCAGCCAAATACAGAAAAATGAGATTGCTGTGAAACTCATTAAAGAAGCCGCTTCAATGTAGGGAGGCTCGGATAATTTTTTACGGGCGGGAGAACTTTTGGTTCTTCCGCCTTTTTTATAGAGATGATGTCTATGGAAACAGTCTTTATTCTAGTAAACCCCGCTGTTCCCGAAAATATCGGTGCCGCCGCCAGAGCCATCAAAACAGCAGGCTTCTCCCGGTTTCGTATTGTCTCCGGATTAAAAGAAATGCCGGAGAAATCTTATTGGACTGCGCATGGTTCAGCTGATATCCTTGATAATGCTGTTATATTTACATCCCTGAGTGATTCTCTTTCAGATATTGACTTTTCGGTCGCATGTACCGGCAGAAAGAGAAAAACAGGCGATATTTATTATTCTCCAGAAGAAATTCGGGAAATATTGGTTGATAAAAAAGAAAACATAAGAAAGGCAGCTCTGGTTTTCGGTTCGGAAGAAAGCGGTCTTTCAAATGCAGACTTGAACATGTGCGATCTTGTCTCTTCTGTCCCTATGGCCCGCGTTTACCCGTCTCTTAATCTCGCTATGGCTGTTATGGTTTATGCCTATGTACTGAGCCGGAATAATAAAGATTTGTTTGATTGGTCGTATTCCGAAGGTAAGGAACCTGTAAATTCAGGTTCCCGATTATACGCCCGCATTAAAAACCGCTTGTCCGTTTTTCTTAAATACTGCGGAATTGATGAAAGAAACGCCGCGTATATGAAAATACTGAGACGGTTTTCAGCTTGTAATACACGGGATATAAAACTTATGGAGAAAATTCTTTCATCATATGAAAAAAGCAGGAATAAATTTTGAATAACAATTAATAATAGAATTATTTTAACTTGCGTAAGCCAAAATAGCTCAGTTGGCAGAGCAGCTCATTCGTAATGAGCAGGTCATCGGTTCGAATCCGATTTTTGGCTTAAAGCCCGCTCTTTTCTAAGGAGCGGGCTTTATTATTTTGGGAATTCTCTTCTAAAATCGGGGGCCGTCTGTGCCGGGGGAATGTCAGATAGGTCCGATATACCGCGGGCTTAGATCCGCCGGAAAGAAGAGCGAAATATAATTTTTTCTTGTCATGTCTAAAAGCATATTTATTTTATATTATTTATATGAAAAAAAGCACTGTAACTGCACTCCTAAAGGTAACGGTTTCTGTACTGCTTATACTGTCTTTGTTTAAGGTATTCCCGGAAATCAAACAGATTTCAGGTATAATAAAACTGAAAAACAGTTACATAATTCCCGCTGTAATAATGATGTTGCTTTCCATTTTTGTTCAGTCTGTGAAATGGTTCTATTTATTGAAAACCTCCGGATGCGGAACCTCTTTCAAAGACGCTTTTCTGTCCTTATCAGCGGGGCTGGCTCTTGGTTTTATTACTCCCGGCAGGGCGGGAGAGTTGGCGAGAGGCGCTTTTATAAAAACCGGTTCCAACTCCGATAAGATTCTGCTTTCATTTCTTGACCGCTATTTTTTGTTTATGATTACGGTTTTATTCACTTTGATCTCTACGGCATCCGCTTTCCTTTTTTTTAATATTCCCTCCGCGCAGGCTGTACTTATTATTGTTGTTTCGATGATTCTATTGATAATTTTGCTCTTGCCATTTTCCTCCGATTTCAAAAACAGGCTTATGAAAAAAGCAATATCTGAACACCACGCGGGGCTTATCCCGGATTTGAGTGACGAGAAATTCGCTGTTACAATTGCATTGTCAAATATCCATTTTCTCTGCGTTTTCTTTGTTTTTTATTTTATTGCCGACGGGGTTACCGGCGTGGGCATGGGGCACAGTCTTTTAGCTTTTACGCTGATGATGTTTGTAATTACAGTATTGCCTTTTACTTTTGCCAATATAGGCACAAGAGACTGGAGTGTTATTCTTGGACTTCGAACAATACCTGCTTTTTTCTTTGTGCCTTCACACACTGTGATTCCCTCCGCTTCGGAGGCAATAGCGGTTTCGCTTGTTTTTTTCTTCATTAATATAGTTATACCGGCCGCGGGCGGGCTGCTGGTTGTAGTTTTCCACAGGATATTTATAAAATGATTGCGATTATCGCGGCTTGTTCCGGACTTCTTGTTTATATTTTTTTATTGGGCGCCGCATATGCGGGACTTGGTAAAATTAAGCGTAAAACCGCTTCGGAGCCGTTACGAAAAAATCTTTTTATCAGTGTTATTGTTTGTGCCAGGAACGAAGAAAAAAACATTGGCGTCTGCCTGGAAAGTCTTTTTAACCAGGATTACGGCATCGAGAATTATGAAGTAATAGTTGTTGATGACTGCTCCGAAGACAGTACACCGGAAATTGTAGAAAAATCCAAGTCTCTTTCTGAAACTGCCTTGAAAAAAGTAATGACACCGGAGAACTGCCCCTGGAAGTCAAGAAAAAAATTCGCTCTGAATACCGGTATTAAAGCCGCGCAGGGTGAAATACTCGCATTTACAGATGCGGACGCACTGGTGGAATCCGGTTGGCTTTCGTCTATTGCGTCAGAGTATCTTTCCGGTACTAATATTAACGCGGTTTCCGGTCTGACTGTTCTTAAAGAGAGAGCGGAAAAGGGTTTAGCCGGAAAGATACTTTCTCTTGAGTTTATCGGACTCGGTCTTATAGGTGGAGGCCTGATCTCTTCAGGAATTCCCGTATTGGCAAACGGAAACAATTTCAGCTACCGGAAAGAGATATTTAATAAATCAGGAGGTTTCTCCGGTATTGAAAATATTACTTCCGGGGACGATGATCTTCTTCTGCAGAAATTTTCGAAGGATCCCGGTTTTACCGCCGTTTTTAACTGCGATAAAAAGGGCGTGGTCTTCACAAATGGTCCCGAATCTTTTCGGCAATTTTTGAACCAAAGAGCCCGTTGGGCCTCCAAGGGACTTTTATACAATAGCCCGATTCTAAAGACAGCCCTTCTGCTTGTTTATTATATGTTTATATTTTTATTCGTCTTTCCCGTGGCTGCATTTTATTCTGAAGTTTACGGCCTTGCGGCTTTGTTAATCTTCGGTTTTAAAATGGCCGCGGATTCTATTTTTCTGTACCGGGCTCTCGGGCTTTGCGGCCGCCGAGATCTTCTGTTTTATCTGTTCCCCGCTGAAATTCTCCATATTCCTTATATTGTATATTCAGGTGCGGCAGGTGCGTTTGGCGGTTTTAGATGGAAGTGATCGCTGTCATAACATTGATCTCCGCATATCTATATGTGGCTGCCGCCGCCGCGGTCCTGTTTTTCAGTTTTTTCAGAAGGCGTCTTCATTCTGAGCCCTCAGAGAAAGTTTCAGTTATTATACCGGCAAGAAATGAAGGCAAAAACATCGGTGAAACGCTTTACTCTCTAAGAAAATGTGATTATAAGCCGGGCTTTGAAATAATGGTTGTGAATGACAGCTCCGGGGATGATACTGTTTTGCGGGCTCGGGAGGCCCTTTCCGGTTTCCCTGAGGCGCGTATAATAAACACTGTTAAACCCTCCTCAGGGCTTTCCGGAAAACAGTCCGCTCTTGATACCGGAATAAAAGCTGCATCATATGAACATATTCTCCTGACAGATGCGGATTGTATTTTTAAACCTGACTGGATAAAAGGTCTTTCCGATACAATGGCAGAAGGCGCCGATCTTGCCTTCGGATTGACAGAAAGCGGCGGCAGAGGCTTAACGGCCGGGCTGGAAAAGTTAGACCTCTCTTTTTTATTTCTTGTCGCTGTTTCTTTCTCAGAAGCGGGTATTCCGTTTTCATGTATGGGCAACAATGTCGGAATACGTAAATCTTTTTATATGAATTTCGGAGGATTTAAAAAAAACGGCTATTCAGCTGTGGAAGATTTTCAACTTATGAGGACCGCGGTCCGTCTTGGCGCTTCAATATCTTTTGACAGGGTATGGCCGCCTGCGGTTAAGACCGCCACGGCCGGATCTTTTTTCGGATACCTTAAAAGACGCTTGAGATGGCTTTCAGCTGTTCGTGAGAGCGCCGCTGCGGCAAGTCTTGTCTTTTTACTTTGCGCCGCGCACGCAGCTGTTTTCTGGAGCCCGACAGGTTTTTTTGTTTATGCAGCGGATGCGACTCTTTTTTACAGGGGGCTTGCGCTTTTCGGGGTGCGCCGCTATATTGCATTGCTACCGGTTTATCTTCTTTTCCAGGTACCACTGACAGCATTGTTGTTTATTTTAAGGCTCAGCGGTCTTGGTACCGACTGGAAAGACCGGAAAGTAGGTTGATATTATGCTTATGCTGCGGAAAAAACCTCTTCTGCTTCATTATTACATTACTGAAAGGTGTAATGCCCGCTGTACATTCTGCGGAATATATAAAAAGAAATCTGTTCGTGATGCAAACAGATATGATGTAATCCGGAATCTCGCGGATGCCAGAGACGCCGGATGCCGCTTCGTCGATTTTACAGGGGGAGAACCTCTTATGCACAGGAGTCTTCCGTTATTACTTGACGCTGCCCGTGACATGGGTTATATAACATCGGTAACAACAAACGGGATTTTAT
This sequence comes from uncultured Fibrobacterota bacterium, assembly GCA_964401455.1. Taxonomy (GTDB): domain Bacteria; phylum Fibrobacterota; class OXYB2-FULL-49-7; order CAYNYI01; family CAYNYI01; genus CAYNYI01. The sequence goes on along the minus strand of CAYNYI010000020.1, from coordinate 18,405 downwards.
TTCCGGGTCGCGCGCAGGAAATAATTACTAATACGGATTTACTTCATATATCTCTTAACGGAAGCAAGAATACTCATAACCGTCTGCGGGGAGTGAAATGTTTTGATAAGGTCATGGAAAGCCTTGAAATCTGCGCATATCTCAAGAAGAAAGCGGATGTGATCTTTACTTATAATGATCAAAATTATATGGAGATTGCGGCGGTGTACAGAATTGCGGCGAAATACGGGCTTATGGTTATTGCCGACCCGGTTTTCAATTACTTTGGAAACGGCGGTGTATCCATGACGGCAATGAAGTATATTTCGGATTATTCACAAGGTAAAAAAATTTATGTAAACAGGGCCTTTACGCGGCTCAGAAAAAAAGGCGGTAATAATCCGGACAATCCGGTGTGCAGGGCTGTGAGGAGTACTCTTGTTATAAACCCGGAAAACAGACTTGTGCTTCCGTGTTATCATCGTGCCTCATCTTGTCTTGATCTTCGAAACGGGCTTGATAATGTTTTAAATACACCGATTTATAAAGATTTCCTTAACAAAGACGGTACATTTGACTTCTGCCGTGGATGCGCGGTTAACTGCTATTTTGATCCCTCATTTGTTTACAGGGCAGACTCATATTTCTTCCTGTCCATGATTTCCAAGCTCAAGTACGCGGTCAGGAAATATATTTTGTGATTCCTGATTTCTGATGATTTTCGGGAGCATATTTTTTTATCTTATTCTTCCCTGAAATTAGAGGAACATTTATGAAAAATATCAAGATCCGGGCCGAACTCGGGCGTTTTTCCCATGATATAATCGTTACCTGGGGAGGGCTTGACAAGCTTGGACAGCAAATCAAAAAACTAAATATTGGCGACAGCCCTTTTATAGTAACCAGCCCCAGGATTGGTGGGTATTATCTTGATGATTTAAAAAAAACGCTCAAACGATCGGGTTTTAAAAAACCTGCTGTATATCTTTTACCAGACGGAGAGCGGAATAAAAATTTTAATCATTACCGCAAAGTTCTTGAGTCAATGGCCGGCTTTGACGACGGAACTTCAAAAAAAATATTTGTTATTAATCTGGGCGGAGGCGTTGTAGGAGACCTGGGGGGGTTTGCAGCAGCCTCATATAAAAGAGGAACCCCCTATGTCCAGGTTCCTTCTACTCTGCTGGCCTTTACTGACTGCGGTGTCGGAGGAAAGGTCGGAGTTGATCTTAAAGGCTATAAGAATTATGCCGGAGCAGTCTGGCAGCCGGCACTCGTTTATGGAGATCTGAAGCTTCTCGAAACATTATCGAAAAGGCATTTTAAATCCGGTCTTGCGGAGGTCATCAAGTACGGGATGTCAATGGAACGGGAACTTTTTGATTATCTCAAAGGAAACCGTGAAAAGGTAATGGCTCTTGATACCGACGCTCTTTCTCACATCTCGGAGGTCTCATACAGGCTTAAAGTCGGTCTTGTCGAGGCTGATCCCTATGATAAGGAGGGGAAAAGAGTAATTCTTAACTTCGGCCATACCGTCGGACATGCTGTTGAGAGCGCCTCCTTATATAAATATACTCACGGAGAATCTGTCGCGATCGGTATGTTGTGCGCAAACTTTATAGCGGTTAAATACGGTATGCTCAGCGCGGACAAGGCCGGGGAAGCGGAGGACCTTGTTCGGTCTTATGGGCTTCCTTCTAAAATAAAGTACGGAGACGAAGACCGCATCATGGAAATAATGAAGCATGACAAAAAATTTGTGAACAGTAAAAACAGATTTGTTCTTCTGAACGGGATCGGGAAAACCAAGATTGTTGAAGGCATACCCGTAAAAATCATTCGTTCCGCGGTCCGGCATTATATGGAACAATAACCGGACGCTTTGAGAATTGTCAGCAATTATTTGTATATTTTTAAATGAAAACTACAGGAGGGAAAATGGCTGAGAAGACTTTCAAAGAATTTGTTTCAGGATATGACGGCAGTTCTGAGCTGATTTATCTGACTCTTGCCGACGGGACTTCTTATAATTGCAAGGTAAAAGGCGTAATGGATGACTATTTCAAAGTTGTTCTTTGTTCTTTTAACAAAGAAGCGAGAGCTTTTGAGGAAACCGCGAATAATTTTATTATTCCCTTTTCTGCGGTTGTGAGCATACGGCTCTCATAATATCTTAAAGGAAGGAAAAAACTTGCCACTTTCTAAAAATTTATCGTCCCTGATTTTAGTATTATTGGTCAGTGCCGTTTTCTCCGCGGACCCTGACAAGTATCTTGCGGCATATAACCGCGCGTATGAAAGCCTGAAATCGGTAGAAGCAGATTTTAAGGTCGAGACAAATATAATGCTGACCGGAGAGAATTCTGTTCAAAAGGGAAAATTTATATTCATGAAGCCCGATATGTTCAGAGTAGATCTGAAAAAACTAAAAATAGTTTCCGATGGCGTCAACTATTGGCAGTATTCTGTTAAAAACAATCAGGTAGTCATTAATGACGTGGCCGATGTCAGCTCTTCGCTCCTGCCGACAGAGATCCTTTATGATTATTCACGTAAGTATAATGCCTCAAATATGGGAACTGTCAGTATCTCCGGTGAGAAGACTCACAAACTTCGTCTCCAAAGAAAAGACGGTCAGAAGTCTTCTGTGAGAACGACAGTATATTTATCGGTGAATTCGAATCTGCCGGTCAAAATTGAGAGTCTGGATTCCGACGGTAATCTTACTTCTTATTATTTCCGTAATTATGCTCTTAACAAAGAATATGCCCCAGGTCTTTTTATATTTAAAATACCTTCCGAGTGCGAAATTATCGATATGCGTGAATAGCCTGTCGTTTATTATTATGAAGAAACTGTTTATAATTTTTTTTGCTTTAGCAAGTGTGGTTAAAGCCGTGCCTTTATCTCCGTTTTCTTTGGCCGGAGGCAGCGCCGCTGATTATCTTTCCGGAAACATTGTGTGGCGCATGCATTTAAACGCTGATACATTATGGATTACGAGTTCAGGCGGAGTCAGCGCGACTGTTCTGGAGGCCGGGAAGAAGGAGGGTATTAAATGGGATAATTTTTTTATTTCTGATCACTTTTCCGATATTAACTGGATTTCTTCTGTATACAGTGGTTTTGGAAGGACCTATGCTCAGGGTTATTATGTCAAGGAAGGGATCGAGACAAGCGAATTCTCCGGCGGTAAAATTTATCTTTTCGACCCCGAAAGCCGTAAATGGGTTGTTGACGGACCGGGAACCTGGAGAGACGGGTATGATATATTAAAAGTCCCCACGGATATAACAGCCGCAGTTAGTGGAGGCGACACACTTTTTTACTCTGCCTGTCTTTACGGCTCTGTTTTGAGAAAGAATATAAGCGCGGGTGAGAACTGGCGTGTAATGATAATGAATAACAGTCTTTTTAAATCATACGGTTCCGATACTCTTGAAGCGGCGGAGTCTTTCGATTCTGTTTTGACTTCTGTTTACCTTGATACATCAATTTCGGATGATTCGGTTTCAGTTCTGGTGGACAGTCTTTTCGAGAACCGTGTTGAGCTTTTTAACGATCTGCCTGTGGAAGAGACTTTCAGGGTATCTGAATTCTCGCCTTTGTCTTTTGATCCGGAGGGTATGCCTAACCCCGGGCTTCATCATTTTCCAAGAGAAATAGAGGCCGTAACGACTGGCGTCGGCATGAGCATACTATACGCGGGAACATATGCAGGACTTAAATATACCCCGGACGGCGGCGGTCACTGGCGAACAATAATGGCTTCCGGCCCATCCGCAGACCGCAGAGACTCTTCGCTGGGGGATTTTTTTGCGAACAGCGGTTTTAAACCTGCCTCGGGAGAGGGCCTTACCGGCGACAACTGGTCCGATATTAAATTTCAGAACTATACTACGCCCGGCGGCCAGGATAGGCAGAATCTATGGGGTATAGTCCGGGCAGCCGAAGAAAGTGACACATTGATAAAAACTGTCCAGACGGGTGCTGTTGTGCTTTCGACGGATTCCAGTAGGACATTCAGGCGAATGAACAGTCTCAGCGACAATATTTCATCTGATATCTATGATATGGATTTTTTAGGGGATACTGTTTTTTTGGCAACTTTAGGCGAAGGCATATATATGTATTATCCTGTATATGATACTGCCGCCGACACTGTTAAAAAATATATTCTGAGGGGAATTCCCCGGGATAACATGTATACCGCTAATATTTATTCGGTTAAAGTCTGGGATTACGGAAGTGGATTCCTTCTTTTTGCCGGTACCGATGATGGGCTGTATGTAACGGAAGGAAGAGAGGGTAAATGGTCTAATTACCGTTTTAAGCGTGAATTGAAGGCGGGCTCGCTGCGTGAGACATATGTTTATCCTACAATTCTCGATAAGGAAGTCAATACCGGTTTTGTTCGCTTTGCTTACAGTCTCCAGAAAGATGCCGGGGTTACAATCACAATTTACAATTTCGCGGGGGAGCGTGTCAGAAGAATAATTGATAACGAAAAAAGGTTCGCCGCGCGCCGGAGCGAAAAGGAAAACGTCGATGTCTGGGACGGCCTCGATGATGACGGACGCCGCGCTGCGGTCGGGGTCTATTATTACCGGATCGAAACCGATAAAGGCGATAAAGACTTCGGAAAGATAATCCTTAAGAGGTAATCATGTTTTTAAAAGGGTTTTTTCTGATTCTGCTTATTTCTATGTCTGCGGTCCGCGTAGCCGGAGGTGATCTTCTTGGAGGCAGTCCAGGCGCGGTTACACGCATGACCGTTTCACCGATTGCCGAGTCGATGGGAGCGGCAACGGCCGCATTGATGAGGCCCGGTATGGTCCCGTCTCTGTGGAATCCCGGAGCGGCCGCGCTTGTGAAAACCAGGAGCCTGACCACCGGTTACAGACTTATGTCTATGGACAGAAGGTCCGCTTATATATCATTTCTTACACCGTTGCCTCCGAGGGCCGGCGTTTCCCTCGGCTACATTTACCACGGAGACGGAAATATTACTCTCAGAGATCTAGATGAGAATGTTTATGAACAGAATGCTTCATTCGCATCTCATAATATTAACGCTGATTTTTCTCTCAGAATTTCCAGGAGGACCTCGGCGGGAGTCAATGCCTCTGTTTTTTATACCAAGCTTCTGGATGTTGAACTGTATACGGTCGGAGCGTTTGACGCGGGAATATTTCACGCCGTAAATGAAAGGATAACTGCGGGAGCCGTCCTGAAAAATATTAATCTTACTTATGAGTGGAATATTGAAGTCGGTGAGGGTTGGAAAGAGAAGACCGTGGATAAAGTACCACAGGAAATAAGAGCCGGAGTATGCATGAGTAAAATAGAGATGCCTTTCGGAGAGCTTACCGCGGTTTCCGACCTTTCAGCGTTTTTTGTAAACAGTATAAAAGAAAAGATACCTGAATTACGGCTCAAGGCCGGAGCTGAATGGCTGCATCCTTCCCGGCAGTTTGCTTTTCGAATTGGAAGGGCGGGTGCTTCAGAATACTCTATTGGAGCGGGTTTTTTGGGTCTTCTTGAGGACTACGGCTTTAATTCTATTGATTATTCGATAACTACTGACCCGATTGGGGCAGGGCTTACTCATTCTTTTTCTTTTACCTATAAATGGGATTGAGACTTTACGGGAGTGAAAATGAAAAACAGATATAACCACAAGGATATTGAAACAAAGTGGCAGAATTACTGGGAAAAGAACGGCACCTTTACTGTAAAGGAAGATCCTTCTTTTTCTCCCGACAAAAGATATTATATACTGGATATGTTTCCGTATCCTTCAGGAGCCGGGCTTCATGTGGGCCATCCGGAAGGTTATACTGCGAGTGATATTTTAGGCCGATACAAAAAAATGAATGGCTTTAATGTGCTTCATCCAATGGGTTGGGATGCATTCGGGCTTCCTGCAGAGAATTACGCGATTAAAACAGGAACACACCCCCGAAAAACTACCGAAGAAAATATTACTACTTTCCGAAGGCAGATCAAATCAATAGGATTCGGTTATGACTGGACACGGGAAATCGCGACAATTGATCCTGAATATTACAAATGGACCCAGTGGATCTTCATAAAACTGTTTAAAAAAGGTCTTGCTTATTTGAGCAATGTTCCGATAAACTGGTGCGGAAGCTGTAAAACCGGACTTGCTAATGAAGAGGTTAAAGACGGCAGGTGCGACAGATGCGGGGAACAGGTTGTCAAAAAAGCAATACCGCAGTGGATGCTTAAAATCACTGCATACGCTGACCGCCTGCTTGCCGATCTTGATCAGGTTGATTGGTCTCTCTCGATTAAAAGCATGCAGCGGAACTGGATAGGGAGATCAGAAGGCGCTGAAGTAGATTTTGAGGAAGCTTCCACCGGTGAAAAAGTTACGGTTTTTACAACAAGGCCGGACACGCTGTTCGGTGCGACTTATATGGTTCTGGCTCCCGAACACCCTCTGGTAAGAAAAATAACCACAGAGGACAAAAGAAAAGAAGTGGAGTCGTATATAGAAAGTGCCGCGGCTAAAAGCGACCTCGAAAGAACAGAACTGGCCAGGGAAAAATCCGGTGTTTTCACCGGAAGCTATGCGGTGAATCCGGTGAATAATGAAAAAATTCCTATTTGGATTTCGGATTATGTACTTATCAGTTACGGAACCGGCGCTATAATGGCAGTCCCTGCACATGATGAACGTGACTATGAATTCGCCGTAAAATTCGGTATTCCGGTTATAAAAGTCGTTGACCCGGAAAACGGTGAAACCGATACTGAAGGAGCGGCTTATACAGGAACCGGAAAGGCAGTTAACTCCGGAGCTTATAACGGACTTTCCACGGCAGAGTTCAAAAAAAAGGTAACAACCGATCTGGAAAAGGCCAAAAAGGGGCGAATGGCCGTCAACTATAAACTCAGAGACTGGGTTTTTTCGAGGCAACGTTATTGGGGGGAGCCCATCCCGCTGGTTCATTGTGAGAAATGCGGTACGGTGCCGGTTCCCGAAAAAGAACTTCCGCTCAGGCTCCCGGAGGTGGAAAAATATGAGCCTTCCGGCACCGGTGAGTCTCCTCTTGCGGCAATAGAGGATTGGGTCAGGACAGAATGCCCGCAGTGTAAAGCTCCCGCGAGAAGAGAAACAAATACAATGCCTCAGTGGGCCGGCTCGAGCTGGTACTATCTGCGCTATCTGGATCCCCGTAATGATAAGGCTTTGGCGGGGCAGGAAAAGATTAATTACTGGGGCCCTGTTGATTTGTATATCGGCGGAGCCGAGCATGCTGTGCTTCATTTATTGTATGCACGTTTTTGGCATAAATTTTTATTTGATGAGGGTGTACTTTCTTATAAAGAGCCCTTTTTAAGGCTTGTAAATCAGGGTATGATTTATGGGGAAGACGGGCAAAAGATGTCCAAGTCTCTTGGCAATGTAGTTAACCCGGATGATGTCATAGAAGAGCACGGTGCCGATACATTGCGTATGTACGAAATGTTCATGGGACCACTGGAGGTTTCAAAGCCTTGGAATACGAATGCTATCGGAGGGATCCGGAAATTTCTTGAACGCGTTTGGAGACTTTTCTCGGAATTTGAGCGTTCAGAAAAGACTCCACCTGAAAATGTGAGAAAAGGCATGAGCCGGATGGTGAAAAAGGTTACTGAGGATATCGAAAATTTCCGATTTAATACTGCAATTAGCGCGATGATGATATTTGTTAATGAACTTTATAAAGAAAAAATCCAGTATAAGGAAGCTCTGCGGACCCTTCTTCTTGTGCTTTCCCCTTTCGCTCCTCATATCTGCGAGGAATTGTGGAAAGAGTCGGGAGAAAAGAATTCTGTCGCCGGTGCTTCCTGGCCAAAATGGAATGATGATCTGCTTGCAGAGGAAAAGATAACTATCGTGGTTCAGGTTAACGGTAAGGTCAGGAGTAGACTCCTGATGCCTTCCGGTATAGAAAAAGAAGAGATGATAAAAGCCGCTCTTCTCGATAATACCGTAAAGGAGTATACAAAAGGCAAAGAGGTAGTTAAAAAAATAGCTGTGCCCGGTAAGCTCGTTAATATAGTTGTAAAAGCATAATATTCCGGGAAAGACGCAGAAATAACTTGAAACAGGAACATTAAACTGATATTTTCTACCTGTTGGGAATTATTACCGGTTATTTATTAATGGAGAAAACATGAAAAAATTTTTATTTACTGTTGCCATACTATGTCTTATGGGGATTTCTTCGGCCCGCGTTTCCCGACCGAGAGGGATAGGAGTTATTCTCGGAGACCGCACCGGACTGAGTTTTAAATACTGGAATTCATCTAAACTGGCGGCCGATGCCGCATTGTCCTGGAACGACGGCGGGCTTTATCTTCATGCCGATTATCTTATGCATTTTTCTATCGCCTCAGGCAGAGCATGGCGCCTGCCTGTGTATCTCGGCCTGGGATCATCGGTCTTCCTGGCAGATAACTCTTCGGTCGGACTCAGAATTCCGGTCGGACTTAATTATATTATGACACGTATGCCGTTTGATTTCTTTCTGGAAATAGTTCCGACTATGGGGCTTTCAGACGGAATGGGTTTTGACACCAATGTTTTCGGCGGACTAAGGTTCTTCTTCTGAAAGAACTACTTTTCTGATCGATCTTGCCCATTCGGCAGCCCTCTCGTTTTCCCCTTTTTTTAAGGGGCCTTTTGTATCATTGACAAAAAAGCCCGCCGGTTCAGAGACTTCAATGCCGCCTTTTTTTATAAGGCTCTTGTGTATGGGGAGGGCTGCATAGCCGAAAAGTTTCATCATCAAAGTTATAAACCGTGAGCCGGTCTCATTTTCATGGATGCGTGTATCAAAAGCCGCAGTTCGCATCCCCTCGAGGCTACCCGGCTTAATAGATTTTAAAAAAACAGACATACCAGGTGAGGGTCTGAAGGCTCTGGTAGGTGATCCGACAATAAGAAGAGAATAAGATAAGATGTCTTCAGGCTTGATGGTTTTAATATTAGAAACCGTGACTTCCTCGCGGCTACCCAGATTGCGTGCAATTTCCACGGCGGCTTTTTCCGTATTACCGAAAAAAGAATCAAAAACAACAAGGGCTTTCATTTTAGTTTTCTCCGCATGATTTTTTATTCTCCGAGCATCTGAAATTTTTCCCTGAAATCTTTTAATGCTCTGCTTCGATGGCTTATCATATTTTTTACCGCCGGGTCGATTTCAGCGAAAGTTCTTTTTTCACCATCCGGTATAAAGATCGGATCATAGCCGAATCCTCTTTTCCCGGCCGGTTTTTCAGCTATCACCCCTTCGGAAGAGCCCTCAGCGGTAAAATTGGCTCCGGCCGGGTCTATATAGGCAATGACACATCTGAATCGTGCTTTACGATTTGTCCTGCCGTCCATTTCATTCAGGAGTTTGGCCACATTTTCCTCATCATCGGCTTTGTTACCGGCATAACGCGCCGAAAAAACACCGGGGCGCATATCAAGAGCATATACCTCAAGTCCGCTGTCGTCTGAAATTACAGGTAAGCCGGTATAGGAAGCAGCCGCATTCGCTTTCAGAAGCGCGTTCTCTTTGAAAGTTCCCCCGGTTTCTTCGACTTCCGGCATCCCGGGGAACAGTTCCGGAGTGACTATGGTTATTTCCTCATCGTTTTCGAATATTTCCCGGATTTCCCGGATTTTGCCCTGATTTAGTGTCGCCGCTAATAATTTCATTTGTTTACGCCTCCAGCTTCGTTTGGGTATGTCATTCCGGTTTTCCCGAGTATTTCTCCTATATAGCTGTCAGCTTCGGGTGTTCCAAGATTTACCAGTATCTCAATGGCCTTTTCTCTCGCTTCCGGAAAATGTGAATAATCCGGTATCAGGAGTGAGTCAAGAAATCTGGGTTCTCTGCCGGCAGCCTTGCTTATAAAATACATGCCGCTTTTTATCAGGTTTAAATCGCCCGAAGACATCATTTGTTCAAGTTCTTTATTTACTTTTTTATGACCGGAATTGAAAAGCGCCAGAAGAACGTTTGCTTTTATCCGACCGCTTTTAGAGTTTTTGTGCCGAAGCAGGACTGCGCTTAAATTAAGACCCTTTATAGCTCCGAGTGCCTCCAGTGTGTTCGCCTTAACTCTCTCGTCATAATCGTTGAGCAGCGATAATATGATTTCCATTCCGGAGCGCCCGGTATGTTCAGCCATGCTTTTTATAGCTGTCGCCCTTACTCTGGCATCTTTGTCCGACATTAAATCCGACAAAACTTTTTCGGCTTCTTTATGCTCTTTTATAAAACTGAGTATTTGGGCGGCCCTTATTCTTTTATCAACATCCGCCGAATAAATTTCAGATCTTATTGTTTTAAGTATGTCAGGATTTACGCTGGTAAGAAATTTCGTAAGACCTTTCCTGACGCCTTTATCCATATTATTAAAATCATTAATAAGACGGGTTTTTACTATCTCAGTCAGAGTGTTCCGCGCCTCTTTGCGGATTTCCGGATCATTATGTGATAAAAGAGGAATTATCGGCTTAAGATGCGTGAGACTGTTCTTCGATCTCAGAACTTTCAATGATTCGATGATGGTTTCTCTTCGTAGTTCTACCATAAGTTTTATATCCCGAATTTTTGTTTACGTCTTAGTACGCTTTTTCCACTGATATCCGCTTTTTACGCCGCTTCCGGAAAATTCCCTCCACAAATTCAAAAATTTCTTTTGCCGGTCCTGTAATCCATGGTATCGTCAATTACGAATGAAAAATCGATTCTGTGGTCTATAATTACTTCTGATACTCCGGCCGTTTTTACTTTATCGTCCTGCAGCGCGCGGAGCAGCTTGACTCGAGTGGCGGAAGAAGTTTCTGCGATCTCGTCAATAAATAGTGTAGCGCAGTTTATCTCCATGAACCGGCCCGGCTTCCTTTTGCTGAGTTTATGTTTGCGTATTGCGATAAGTTCTTTGCCGGTTATTCCTTCCCTTTCTGTCAACACTGTGCAGTTAGCAGGATATATCCTCGAGGCGGTCTTTAGGATTTTTCTAAGCGGGAGTGAATTTCCTGTTATGTCTTTAGCGCAGGTCTCCGATTCCATTGTCTCTTCCATAAGTTTAATTATTGTATTTTAAAATAAATGTTGCCGAGCCGCTTTTCAAGAAAGATGTTGAGCCGGAGATATTTTAGTCAATCAGAAATGTCGAGAAAATCTGAATGCGAAAGATGCTGTGGAAAGTTCAAATTCCGTCTTATCGGAACTGGATGAATAAGGCAGGAAATCTTTATAACGAATAGTTTTTTCGTTTTCCTTCAATTCTTTTACTGTCATACTGAAAAATGTGATTTCACCTCCCATTGTCCACAATTTCGATAATACTTTAGATGCTCCAAGCGCAAAAAACGGCCCGGCGGCAATACTTCCGGAGGCATTAATCTGTATCTTTTTAATTGGATCGCAGCAGCTCAGGGGTGCCAGACTGAGTTTACGGCGGTGTACGGATCTTAACTTTGAGTAAGGCAAAAAAACGGCCCCGCAGCTAATGTAGAAATAACGGAAATCATCTATACTTATGATGTCGGGAGGGAGGAATGCGCTCATATGAAAAAATACCGGCAGGGCGGTAAACTCAATTTTATCATACACTTTACCCCTTGATGAGGCTGTATCGGTGTATACAGGGATACCTGAGACAGTTTTTTTCTCAAATATTGTGTATTCATTTTCTGCTGAGTTGTAGAAATACGATACAGCAAGTCCGGCGCGAAGGCCGTTGCCTACCGGTATTTCTATTCCTGCTGTTACAGGAAAATAATTAAGAAGACTGTCGAAAAAAATGTCAAGATTTTGTCTGCTGAATCTGACATATGAGGTATCGCCGGACGAAGCCGGATCGGATACCAGAGAATCCCGGATGCGGGATACCGATGAGTAGTACTTTTTAAAGACCGGCAGGACCGAAATCGACCAGCCTGGTTTAATAAAGCAGTTCTTCCCGGAAATTGGTTCGATGAGAGCGTTTTCCTTTGTTCCTCTTTTTACATCGTCTTGTAGGGTTGCTGTGTTTGATTTGTTCAGTGCCCCGGCAGGAGGCGCGGAGTATATGATGGATGAAAGGAGAATTATGATTAAAAAAATCAGCATTTGAATAAAATAATTACAGTTATATTAAATATGCAAAAGTACCTTATATTTATTTAAAATGAAAATCGAATCAAAAATAATGTATTTTATCCTATATAAACAGTTTTTTATTTTAAGGACCCATATTATGAGCTTATCCAGACTCGTTATTTTATTCTCAGCCTGCTTGAGTCTTGCTGTTTCGTGCAGGCATAAACCTGAAGTTTCGGAAGAGCTTGTTGAAGGCCTTAACCGGACGGCGCGGGAGAGGTTCAAAAAAGAGTTTTCTCTTATTCTGCGGGAGAGAGCCTCAGAACTGCAAGTAATTGAAGCCGAGGTTATTGACCGGGATATATCGGATTACAGAGAACGGGCAACACCGTATATCGCTAAAATAAAAATAAGGGCCAGACTTTCTAACGGCGAAGATACATCCGGTATGGTAAAGTATATATATAACGGACTGAATAAAAAGTGGGAATATATATCCCATGAGTATTATAAGGAGCTGGAGCATTAGAGATGGAAATAGGAAGTGAAGTCTCATTCGAAAAAGATGAAATTATCTTTAGAGAAAAAGAATTCTCCCGTGATCTGTATATACTTAAAACAGGTAAGGTCTGTCTTTTTCGTTCTGAAAACGGAGTCGATGTTTTGCTGGGAGAAGTTGCTCCCGGTGGTATTTTCGGCGAGATAGCCCTTATTGACGGTGGCGCGAGGACTGCCCATGCCATAGCCTGTGAATCATGCACCGCCAAAAAAGTTTCTCCTTCGGAGTTTTTTTCAAAACTGGATACGCTTCCGGAATGGTTTATCAAGGTGGCAAGGATCCTGGCTCAGCGGCTAAGGGAAACAAATGAAAAAATAGATGCCGCGACACCTCAAACCAAGGAGGCCGGAGTCGCTAATATTCTGGGCTTTCTTTCTCATTCGGAAAGCGGTCCGGAAAGAGTTAATCTGAAAACCGCTGAAGAAGAAATTACCGACATACTCGGTATTCAATTTTCCGAGGTAGATTCTCTTTTAAACGCTTTGAAAGAGAAAGGTCTTATAGAAATCGGCAGCAGTTATGTGCTTTGTAAAGACACGGAAAAAATAGAGAAACATGCCGCCGATCTTATCGAGAAAACAAGGATTTCTACACGAGTATGAACTATAATCTTCCGATTGTTATTATCGGGGGAGGGCCGGCTGGATTTGCGGCCGGCATTTCACTTCTTTTGTCAAACAATACTGCAAACGTCATTCTTATAGAAAAGAACAGTAAGCCCGGAGGGTTCGATTCTCCAGTGTCCTCGCTGTGTAAAAGATTTGAGGATTTGGGAGGCAGAATGATTCTCTTTCTGCCCTTACGGTTAATTTCGCTTTAAAGGGACTGCCTGAAAGTCTTCGCTCGAAGCTTTGCGCCGGACATAATGTTTTAAGTTCCGGTAAAACTGCATTCGAGGAAATGTTCAGGATGAAAGATTCTCTTATGCCGTTTACCGAAAAGCGGTTTTGTGCAGGTATTTCCTTTTCGGGTACGGAATCAAGACCAGTACTAACCGTCAGACTTTTTCCTGTGTACTCTGAAAAATGGATTTGGTTAAGGGAACATGACCGGACTGGCTATTGCACAGAGAAAAAAACTCTGGAAATTTTGAAAAACGCAGTCGCTAAATATATATATAAGAAATTTCCTGAATTTGTTCTCTTTCATGATGTATGCACCCCGGCTACTTATAAAAGGTATTCAGGTAATGAGACGGGGGCAATTTATAATATGCCGCCTTATATAGAAAACTTCGGTAGAAAAAGAATTAAAACACAGACACCGCTTCGCGGTTTTGAGATTTGTGGTTTTATGCACGGAGTTATGTGCTCAATGCTTGGCGGAATTCAGGCTTCTGACGTTCTGGCGGGTGGAAATATTCTCGGTGGGAGATGTATTCCGCGCGGAGTTATTTCCTGAGTATCCAGAAAAGGCCTTTCTTGTTATTGTCCCATTCGGGAAGGACCATCATTAGTAGAATGTCTTCTATGGTTGCGATTATTGCGAAGCTGATTGATATTAGAAAAAGCCAGCCATAGTATCTTCCGGTGAATAGCAAAATTATAAATATGCTGGAGAAAATAAAAGCGATTTTCGAGGAATATGTATGGAAACTCGAAAGTTTGCCGTATCTTATGAACGAGTAAAAAATTTTTATTAGTTCGATGGTTAAAAGGACTATTATCGGTCTGTAGTTTTCCGATATGAAATCATGCTTGAAAAAGAACAGCCCGAGTACCGCTCCTCCGAACATTCCAAAATCAGCCATAGAATCGAGGAAGGCGCCTGTCGGTGTTTTCTGATGAAAAAGCCGTGCGATAAATCCATCAAGGAAATCCGAGGCTGCGCAGTAAATGAAAATAAACGTGAAAACCTTTTCGCTGTTAAAGGCCACGGCGCCGAAAAGGGCGATATCGGCAAAAATGCGTGATATTGAGATAGAGTTTGGAATGTTAAAAAGCTTTACGCTGCCGTCATGCAGTATGTTTTTCAAATTTATATCCTTCAGAGAATATTTTTTTTGACACATTCCAGGAAACTCTCGGCACTGTAGGGCTTTTTTATATAGTCCTTCGCCCCCAAGTCAAGTATGCTTTTTACATACCTGTCGGTATTATACCCAGACGCGATTATTATTTTTGCGTTTGGGTTCGTCTTCATTATTTCTATGCAGGCGTCTTTTCCATCCATTACCGGCATTACTGAATCGAGTACAACAAGGTCAGGGGCTTCTCGGTTAAAAATATCGACGGCTTCCCGGCCGTTCGCAGCGTAGAATGCTTTATACCCTGCATGCTCTAATATATATCCCGCTACTTCTCGAATTACCGGTTCGTCATCCACAACAAGTATTCGTCCTGAGTTATTTTTGTCGTTTATTTTATTTTTCGGAGGTAGAAGATGGTGATTTTTTGCGCGAAGCGGTATCTTGGGAACATATATATGCACCTTTGTGCCTTCTCCCGGCGCTGAGTTTATTATTATGTTTCCTTTATGGTTTTTTATGATCCCGTAGACCATGGCCATACCCATTCCGTAACCTTTCCCAAACTCTTTAGTGGTAAAAAAGGGCTCAAAGATCTTATTCAAAGTATCTTTATCCATGCCGGTGCCGTTGTCGGTTACTGAAAGAAGTAAATAGTGGCCTGGGGAGGCAAAGGGGTATTTAGAACAAAATTCCTGATCAAGACGGACTTCATCGGTTCTGATTTTTATTTCCCCTCCATCCGGAAGCGCATCCCGCGAATTAAGGCAGACATTAAGAAGAATCTGATGCATCTGTGTGGCATCAGCACTAACGGGGGGGAGGTCCGGTTTATAATCGGTGCTTATTCTTATCTTTCTGCTAATGGTCCTTTTCAGGACAGATATTACTTCTTCCGCCGTATCGTTCAGAATTATTTCCGAAGGATTAAATCTGTCTTTACGGCTGAAGCCGAGAAGTTGCTGTGTAAGCTCACCGCCACGTTTGCCGAGATCAATTATCATTTCCGAGTTTCTTATCAGATTCTCCGGTTTGAAGTTTTCGGCCCCGGATTTTATCAAATGCGCGAAACCGATTATTCCGCATAGTAGATTATTAAAGTCGTGAGAAATTCCTGCCGCAAGCTGGCCGATGGCTTCCATTTTCTGGGCCTGCATGAGCTGGTCCTGTAGAGATTTCTTTTCTTTTCTCTGATTTCTGCGTTCGGTAACATCTCGCCAGAAGCCGATAATATGAAGCTGATTCTCTATGTAGGCGTTTGCTATGTTAAGGTCTGCAAAAATTATCTCTTTGTTTTTGCAAAGACAGGGGATTTCGCTGACAACGGCGTTTTCTCCTTTTATGGTAGCCTCAAACTGAGAATTTATAAATTCAAAACGGTCTCTGGGATGGAGATCTTTCGGAGAAATTTGTTCAAGCTCCGTAAGAGAATATCCGGTCATCTCTGAAAAGGCAGGATTGGCGTAGATGATTTTTGTCATGTCGGCGGACTTAATAGTAATTCCATCAGGAGAGAATTCAAACACTGATTCGAAAAGACTGGGGCGGTTTTTGTTTTCGTACAAAGGCGGCCTTTTTATTGGTAAATAAGATTAACTGAACGTATTATATAAAATTTAACAAGTAAAACCAATAAAAAACGGCTGATAAAAATCAGCCGTTAAATCATACGGAAAAAGGTCAGATCACTCTTAGAGAGCGTCTTTGTAAGCTTTACCGGGTTTAAATTTAACTGTTTTGCTGGCTTTAATTTTGATCTGTTCGCCGGTCTGAGGATTGCGGCCGGTTCTTGCTTTTCTTTTAGATACCGTGAAAGTTCCAAAACCGATGAGCTGTACGCCCTTTTTTGTGTTTTTCTTGATAGTGCCGAGAGTAGAATTAACAACTGTTTCAACAAGAGCTTTAGAAACTTCTCTTTCCTTTGAAACTTCTTTTGTTACGGCCTGAATAAGTTCAGCCTTGTTCATAAATCCCTCCTTTTAAGGGTTGAATAGAATTTTGTTTTAAGGAACAGTACTCACAATCTCACTACTAAAATAACTTTTTCTTTGTGTTTCTGCAAACATTATTTGCAGTATTAGTAATTCCCAGGCTCAATAAACAAGGGCTTCTATGGAGTGCGTTAGCTTGAACTCCCCTTTATATGGGAGGGTATGGATGTCACGGTTTTAAATCCCTTCGCATCGGGGGGCATAGGAATTGCCGATTACCTAATAAAGAGAAATTTTATTAGGTTTGCCATTTTGGGCGTACATATTTATGTTATCAGAAAATGGAAAATGACGCCAATAAAAGTATGCGCATAAAAAGCATTGATGCCGCAAGGGGCTTTGCTCTAATTTTAATGATTCAGCAGCATGTTTTTTACTGCCTGTGGAAAATACCATATTCAAGACTGAGGAAGGCTCCGCTGGATTATCCCGCAGGGATTATTTTTAATCTACCTGGAGGTCTTGCAGCTCCTCTTTTTATCTTTCTTGCCGGCACTGGGCTTTTTATCGCTAAAGAACGAAGCCCGTACGACTTGATCGTGAGAGGTTCCGTTATTATCGCTGCCGGTGTAATTCTCAATTTTATTGTTTCAGAATGGCTGTTTCCCGCCAGCTGGTATGTGCTGCACCTTATCGGTTTTTGCGTTCTTGCAGGAGTTTTTTTCCGTAGGCTAAATAAGAAAAGTCTGGCGGTTTTTGCTTTTCTGGCTCTTTTTGCAGGCCCGGCCGGGCAAAGTTTGCTCAATACGCCGGAATTTATGAATACTGCGAGGATGAGCACAGCCGAAGGGATTGCCGGATACCTTAAAATAATGTTTTTCGAAGGTCAGTTTCCCGTTTTTCCATGGTTGGGGATATTTCTTGTTGGGGGGATATGCGGACGATTCATCAGGGAAAAAAATGAAGCCGGTTTTATAATAACAGGTCTGTTAATGACAATTGCAGGTGTCGCCGCTGTTTTCCCGGGTTATTTTACCTCTTTCCCTTCTGATTTTGATATAGAATTGCATCGGTTTTTTGCATTCCGGGCAGGAATATTTCCGGTATTTTTCCCGACTGTGACCATCCTCGGTGCATTGGCGATTCTAATTACCTTGTCTTTCTTTTTTATGGAAAAAAAAGGTTATGCCCGGTTGTTTCAATTTCTTGTGCCGGCCGGCAGGGTCAGCCTTTCTTTCCTTTTTATACATCTTATAATTTTCAGACAGGTTGGGCCCTTATTGGGTTTTTATAAAAAATTCTCAACAATTCCAACTGTTGTGATGACTTTATTTTTTACCGCCGGGTTTGTCGCGGCCGCTGCGCTCTGGATGAAGAATGGCTATAAATTCGGCCTGGAATGGCTGATAAAGCTCGCCGGAGCGGTGATGTCCCGGCGAGCTTTGAAAGACTAATTTTTTTCTGATATGTTTTTAACTATTGACGAAAGCATTACAGAAATTTCAGTTGATTGCTTGCCGGTCTCATCGGATTCTTCTTTTGCAACCAATTCTTCGGAGCCGAGCAGATTCAAGAGACAAACGCAGTCAAGAAGAGCGCGTCTGGCGTCGAGGTAAAATTCTTTTTTTTCTTCTTTCTCCCATCTGGTATATCCTTCTGCGATAGATGAACATACTGTAGTAGATGATGAAACGAGACGGTCAGAATCGCTCTTGTTTTTCTCAGGAAGCCTGCATGCCACTTTGCGGCATGTTCCGGCGAATTTGACAGCTTTATCATATGCCGGTGCTTCTTCGAATGGAAAACTCATATTTCGAGAGTGTATCTTTCTTTCTGTAAATTCGGCGGCTGCTTGAAAGCTTAGTACTG
>CAYNYI010000019.1:0-32076 GCA_964401455.1 uncultured Fibrobacterota bacterium | reverse complement strand
GGAGAAGCGAATTCCACATGGTCCGGATGTCTGCCGTCTTTATAGCCGCCTTCTGTCCGGAAAGTAGCTACTTCAAACTGTTCCTCGCCGGACATAACAATTATAACTCCGAACTTGGCCCCGACAGGGACCGTTCTCCGGAAAAGATTTACAACATCATCCGGACGAGCGCTGGTGGCTATATCAAAATCGGTATCGGAAGAAAGGGTACCAAGGATTTTATCACGGACACAGCCTCCGGCAAAGTAAGCGGTATGCCCCTCCGCCTTCAGAGTATCAATGATTTTTCTCGCGGATTTTTCCCTGCCGACCATGCCGGAATAGTCTCTGTGTTTAATAAGAACCTCAGAACCCTATTCGGGCGCCCAGGCGGACCCCGGCTCCGGAGAGATCAAGTTCAAAATCACGGTATGAGGGAGGCGTTGCCCCGAGCTGCTGATCAATCATCTCATCTACAGCTATTGGCATACCATCGAATCCCGATTCATCAATATATATAAGCTTACCTTCAAAAGAGTCATCTATGTTGATACCTGAAGAATTTTGCATATTCAGTTTAAATTCGGCGTCAAGTTCCGAAAACAACGCTCTTTTCATCTTGAAATCTACAAATAGTCCGAATGACTCCGAAAAATTCAGTTCACCGCCGAATCCAAAATGGAACCCGACGCCGGACGTAGTGGCAAACAGTTCATATTCATATTTTTCGTATCCGGGGCTGAAAGAATTATAATCAATGTCTCTTTCTTCCATATAATAGGAATTCATACCAACCGCCGGATAAAAATCCATCCCTGCAAAAGAAGAGACGCTGAAAGCCGCGCTTCTGGGAGTATGCAAGTAGGCAGTCAAATTGATAGGAAGAGCAAATACAAAATATGAAAGCTCTAACTTTTCACGGTCATAGCCGTTATCGTTTTTCCGGTCATCGGAATCTGTCTGAAATAAAAATTCCATTCCGACCCCGAGATTAAAATTGTCAGTAATACCGAGACCAAGCTCACCTCCCAGCCCGGTCATGCTTTCAAATGCATCAACCGAAAGGTTTGTCTCCGATGACTGATCGATAGCCTTGGCAAGATCTCCTCCCCCTGCTGAAACGGAAGTAAACCAGCCTCTCATATAATTTCTTTTCGTTACTTCTTTTTCCTTGTCCGCCTTCTTTTTCTTTTCAGGCGGATTGACCGCAACCGGAGAAGGTTTATTTTCAACCTTGCCTCCGGCGAGTTTAAGGGCCACATCACGCATTACATTTGTAAGTTCCTCTATCGGGCATACCCTGTCTACATTGACCGCTTTTTCAACCGAACCCGTTCCTACATTTATTATTCTCGCATTTATCGTATATTTCTTTCCAAGCTGCCCGATACTGCCGGCAATAATTCTGTCCACACCCACAAGCTGTCCCATCTCGACCATACATTCGGTACTCGTACAACCGGTCTGCTGAAAGCCCTGTTCCTTCAGGACCATATCCATCTGTGAACGTTCCATAACTTTGAATTCACCGGTATTTATAAGTTCCGCACCGAGCCGTTCGGTGAGGATATCGGTTACCTGGCCGAGTTCACCCATGCCGTTAAACGGCATCACTGCAACAGACATCTTTTTTTGTTTCTCCGGTGCTGTTTCACCGGCAGGGATTTTATTCTGCGAATATACAGAAACGGTTGGTAATACAAGAATAAAGAGAAGAATAATTCTCAAAACCATATAAATACCGCCTTTATTTATAATTTTAATAAACCCATGTCAACCCTAAATTAACTTATTTTTTATATAGATGTCAAAGAAATGGATTAAATCCGGAAAATTGCAGATATTGGGATCCGGAACCTCTCACGGTGTACCAGTAATCGGTTGCATGTGCCCTGTCTGCCTTTCAACAAATTCTCATGATAAGAGGCTCCGATGCTCCGCGGTACTTAATACCGGAGACATATCAATATTAATAGACACATCGACAGATTTCAGGCACCAGGCGCTTAAATACTCTGTAAAGAAGCTTGATGCCATACTTTTCACGCATGCGCATGCCGATCATACACACGGTCTTGACGATATAAGACCCCTTTGTTTCGGAAAAAAAATCCCGGTTTACTGCGACCGCGTTTGCGAAAAGGAAATAAGAGAAAAGTTTTCCTATATTTTCAAAGAGACACAAAAAGGCGGGGGCAAGCCGCTAATATCCCTCAATATTATTGACCAAAAGAAGTTTAAGGCCGCATCTCTAACTGTAACACCCATCAAAATGTTTCACGGCAGAAACAGGGCGACGGGCTACCGCTTCGGAGACACGGCCTATATAACGGACTGCAGCGGGTTACCGGATAAAAGCATGGAAAAGCTGCAGGGGATAAAAAACCTTGTGATTGACGGATTAAGATACAGGCCACATGAAACCCATTTTACAATAGACCAGGCGATAGAAATCGCGGAAAAGACAGGGGCGGCACATACATGGATAACTCATATATGCCATGATATGTCTCATACAGCACTCGAGACGGAACTACCCGGAAATATCAGTCCGGCATTTGACGGACTGGAAATAGACGTGGGCGACCTTTAAAAATCAGCGCCCGAAATTAAAGAAATTATGTGAATCCACATAATAATCTATGCCGACCCCGAGTTGTGATCCAAGCCAGCCGGAGGGATGGGTAAAAACAAAGCCTGTCCTGCCGAAGGCTGTAAGCGCGAAATTATTGTGCACCCGGTAATGAACACCTCCCCCGAAAGGTACAGCCATCCATCCGCGCCATCCGTGATTATCTCCCGGATAACCCGCAAAACCGACCCAGGAAAGACCGACATTAAAATAAGGTATAAGTCTGGCTGAACCCCGGGGAAAACTGAAGTCAACCATAGCGTCATAACCCCGGAAAATAAACTGAGGATCTGGTTTTGTCCAGGCATTTATGGTCCGAAAAACTGGAAGATCCAGACTTAGATTAACCCCCGGCGCTATTCTGTACATGAACTTCAAAGCCGGAAGAAAGTCATTTGTATAGCCATAGCCTTTTTCAACATACCCGGTATCGGGTTTGTTACCGGAAGAATCGATCTCCATCGCGCCCCATCCCGGCTCAAGAAATTGACCGATTTGTTCATGAACACCGAAAGCCATTCTGTAAAGCGGTTCGGGAGAACCTGATGGAGGTATTCCCGGATCTTTGCGGACGGCTTCCTCTTTTTCCACCTTTCTTCCGCGTCCTTCGTCTCTGCCTCTTCTGGAAGCTGCATAAAGTTCCCCGTCTGCAGAGTCTGCAATAATAAGAGAGGCAGAGAACAGCACCACAAAGAAAACGGCAAACGATCTAATCATACTGATATCCTTTTTTTAATTCAAAATGAATTATGTTATATTTTCAAAGTTACAAAAATCCGATATGCCCTAAATTTAAATTTTTTCGCTTAAAATAAGCAAACCATATAAAATTCGAAAAAAAATGAATAATAAAATTCTTCTTCACTGCTGCTGCGCGCCGGATACTACCTATTCCGCCCCCTTCTTTAAAGAGACTGAGAACACCGAAGTGGACCTTTTTTTTCCTAATTCAAATATACACCCGGAGAATGAATTTCACAAAAGACTGGAAGCTCTGGAAAAGGTGTCCGAAAAGCTTTGTTTCAGAATCAAAGGCTTTATTTATGAACCCGGGGAATGGGACGAAGCGGTAAAAGGACTTGAGAACGAACCCGAAAAAGGGCTTAGATGCCGCGAGTGTTTCAGATATCTTCTAAAAAAAACCGCTGAAGAGGCAAAAGTATCGGAATATGCCGCTTTTGCCACCACTCTGACCATAAGTCCTCATAAAGACGCGGATCTCATAAACAGCATCGGTGAAGAGATCGCCGGGGCAACGGGTGTGAAGTATATTCCCTCAAACCTGAAAAAAAAAGGCGGCTTTAAGGAGTCGGTGCGGATATCCGGCGAACTCGGAATATACAGACAAAATTTCTGTGGATGCAGGTATTCCATGAAAGGACAACGATGAGGACCTCCGATTTCGACTATAATCTGCCCGAAGAGCTTATCGCTCAATACCCGGAACAGCAAAGGGACAATTCAAGACTTCTTGTTCTGAATAAGGAAAAAGGCGGCTTAACTCATTCAAAATTTTCATCGCTGCCGGAATTCCTGAAAAAAGACGATTTGTTGATAACAAACAACACAAAAGTAATTCCGGCAAGGCTCACGGGCCGAAAAGAAACAGGGGGGCAGACAGAAATATTTCTCCTTCGAAACCTTGAAAAAAATTTATGGGAAGCGATAGGAAAACCGGGCAAATATCTTAAAAAAGGCAACCGTATAATTATAAATGACAAACTTGAAGTTGTTGTAACAGAAGACGGACTGCCTGAGGGAAAAAAAATTGTAAGAGTTTATGGAGATCCTGCGACAGCAGGACCGTCAGGGGTACCGCTTCCCCATTATATTAAAAGAAAACCCTGTAAAAATGATGTCGAGAGGTACCAGACGGTTTATGCCTCAAAACCCGGGGCAGTCGCGGCGCCGACGGCGGGGCTTCATTTTACGAATAGCCTGTTTACAAGACTCCGCGATATGGGAGTCCAAACGGCGGAAGTAACTCTTCATGTGAGTCTCGGAACTTTCAGGCCCGTAAAATCAGAAGACATCGCTTCTCACAAAGTTGACGCTGAATATTATGAAATTACCGCCGAGACGGCAGAAAAAATAAACAGCGCCCGAGGGAGAAAAATATGCGTGGGAACAACATCCCTGAAAACTGTTGAAACGGCCGCAAGAAGCTCCGGCCCGGGTAATCTTCTGCAGAAATCTTCCGGTTTTTCCGATCTTTTTATTTACCCCCCTTTCGATTTTAAGATCACAGAGGGCCTGATTACTAATTTCCACCTGCCGCGCTCCACCCTGATTATGCTTGTAAGCGCCTTCGCCGGAAGAGAAAATATTCAAAAAGCATACCGCGAAGCGGTGGCAGAAAAATACCGTTTTTTCAGCTACGGTGACGCTATGCTGATGATTTGAGACCTTTTTTCTGTAGCTATTGTAATTATTAAAAATAATCTTTCTGACACTGATTAACAAACGCTCCGGTTTTACGTTCCCTTTATGTTGTTATTAAAAGTAAAGTTATGAACCTATATACTCAACCGCTCCGGCCTAATGTATATTTGTATAATAGCCATATTATTAACTTTATTATTTTTTTTTAAATTATCATTGACTTTTTTTTTAAAATTTCGTAAATTCTATATTGGATTCAGAATAGGCGGTATTAAGAGAGGTAAAATAATGCAGCTTCCTGTAAGTAAAAGTAAAAAACACAGCAAGGTAGTCCTGAAGGTCTGCCAGGAGCCCGGATGCGGCAAGGAATATCTGGGTCATCCTATTACAAAGTACTGTGAGTACCACAGAGTTCTTTCCAACAGGAAACGTAAGAAAGTTGTTTATGAACCGGTTGATAATCACAACCTTGTTTTTAAACACAAATATATAGAAACAACCCGCATGGAGTTCACCTGTCAGCTTGAAGGCTGTAACTGCAAATACACGGTCGATGTAATACCGAGGCAGTTTGTTTACCCCAAATACTGCGAAGAACACAGAAACGCCTATAAGAGAGAGCGTTTCATTGAAATGAATGAAAGCAGAAAACTCTCTGCTTAGAATATAAAGCTTCCAAAGGGGCGCCTGTTTCCATACCCCCTCCTGACACCTCCTGGAGACAGGCGTTCCCGCCCCCATAATAAGCCGCCTTTTTGAAAGGCGGCTTTTTCTATTTTTAATTAACGTTGATATATTCCACAGGATTTTATATTGAATAAAGATATACGTGGACACATCGCCCTGTTTTTGATATATTTACATTGGGGGAATTCCTAAAATCTGTTTAAAGAGGTCATAAATGATAAAAGCCGCATTAGCCGCATTCTTTATTTTCAGCTTTTACGCCGAGGCAAAATGGACAACACCGCTTACTGCCGACTTTAATACCAATATGGCCAAGACGCCTCAAATAGCCGGCGATACAACAACAGGCGAAGCAATGGCTGTCTTTATCCAGTCAGACGGAACAAATGATCTTGTTTATGCCTCGAAATACGATCTTTTAACCGGATGGCAGGCACCTGTCGCGATTTCAGGAACGGGCCAAAATGCACTTTCTCCAAGGTTGATATCTTTAGGAGCGGGGGAATACCTTTTGATATATCTACGCTATGACGGCTCTCTGAATCGTCTCAGAGAATCCGCATACAACGGCACTTCCTGGAGTGCCCCCACCACTCTGGATATGAGTAACGGATTCGCGGCCGCCTCCCCGGATCTCGCTGTACGAAATAGCGGAGGCCACGCTTTTGCGGTCTGGCAGCAGAATGACGGTACTCAGAATGCGGTTTACGCTAAAAGATATATCGGTTCCTGGGAGACCGCTTATAAAATTTCGGATGCGACAAACGGGACTTATGCAAGCGAGCCGAAAGTTGCATTCGATGCTTCGGGCGCGGCTTTTTCGGTATTTATACAGAATGACGGGAGTGTATCAAAACAGAGAATCGCGGCAAACAGATGGAACGGTTCAAGCTGGGTGGGCGCCGAGTTTTTAAGCAGTACAGCGACTCATGCTTCTGACCCTGCAGTAGCGATGGATGGAACAGGTAAGGCTGTAGCGCTTTACGAAGAAAACAGCAATCTGTATTCACATTTCTATAATTCGGGCTGGGGAGGAATCATTTCTGTTGACACAGGAGCGGGTTCAAACATCCTGGCTCCGGAAATAAAACATCTGGGAGGCGGCGCTTATATGGCTGTTTACAGCCAGAACGACGGGGGGCAGAGCATTTTCGCGATTAAGTATAGCGGCAGCGCCTGGGAAACCAGGGCGGAGATAGACGCAAACACAGGATCGGCTTACACACCGAAACTGACCGTAAACAAAAGCGGAAAAGTTACCGCGGTTTTCAGGGAAAACAGCAGGATTTACACCAATCAATACGACGGCGCGGCATGGTCCGGCCCGTTACTTATAGACGCAAATACAAACGCTGCCACAAGCCCGGCAGTAGCTTATACCCTTGATGACAATGCGCTGTGCGTATTTGCGCAGTCGGACGGAACAAATGACAGAATTTTCCAGACCATCTCCTATTCCTTCAAAAGATGGGATTACGGTGCCTCGGTATCGGCATGGAGCAATGCCGCGAACTGGCATCCTAACGAGACACCAAAATCGGGTGACTCGGTAGTTTTCGATGGTACCGGCGCAGGTGCCTGTCTTCTTGACCAAAACGCGACTGTCGGGAGCATGCTTTTTAATTCGGGGCACACATACGGATTTGATTTCGGATCATATATTCTCTCGATTGAGAAAAACGCTGATTTCCAGACCGGAGGAACGATAACTCCCTCTACAGGCGGCATAGATTTTATCGGTACGGTTTCCCAGAGTCTTATACCTCCCTCCGGAAATACTCTTCCCGCAGTTACCCAGAGCGGAAGCGGCGGTACAGTGGTTGCAACAAATCCCCTCACTGCCGCCTCTCTCTCAATTTCAGCAGGAGACTTCGATATATCTGCAAATTCAATTACTTTGAATACTTCGGGCGACCTGGCTCTTACCGGAGGTTCTCTTTCCGCTTCCGCCGGCAACATTGATGTTAACGGAAATGTTTCGGTAGGAGCCGGAGCTTCTTTAAGCGCGCCGGGGGCGGCAAAGACCTTTAAGGTCGCGGGAGGCTTCAGTAATGCCGGTACATTTACTCACAACGGCGGAGACATAGAATTTGACGGAACAACAGGATCGTTTAATATAGATATGGGCGGAGCAGCGGTCAACACGATGCATATATGGGGCTCGGGCGGTACCTGGACATTGACAAGTTCTCTTGCATCCGCCGCAGATCTGGAGCTTTCTGAAGGCACACTCAAGCTGGGTACGGCCAATACCCATATAATAGACAGTTTTACAACGTCAATGGGTACAGGTCTCCTTGATTTTGGCAGTTCTGTTTTAAATCTTACGAGTGACGCTTATTTCGGACAGGTGGCTATAATTACGCCCGGCACCGGATCTATAGAATTCGCTAATACTTCTATGGCAACATTGACCCCCCATACTTCAGAACTACCCCCAATAAGCAAGACTGGGTCGGGAACTCTCACAATTGCGGCAGATACACTTCGCACTTCTTCGTTCTCCATGTCATCCGGAACTCTTGATATGGGAGGGTACGGAATAAATTCAAGCGGAGATATTAGCGTAACCAATGGAACTTCTACTTCATTCTCTGGTCTGGATGGTTCCGTACTTATAGTCGGCGGCAACGGATATTTTACGGGCCAGAGCGGAAATCTTTTAAACATGAACCCGGCCTCAGCATGGTATATCAATACTACCGGAACACTTACCGCGAGCTACGCCAATATAGGCAACTGCGATGCATCAGGTGGAAGCATGGGCGTTCCCGACACCAACTGTACCGATGCCGGAGGAAATTTGAACTGGGATTTCAATGATCCGCCGGTTCTCACCGGACTTTCCGGCGCGGCGAATATAAACGCCTCTCAACGCACAGACGGCAGCGGTATTGTCGATATAGATTATGAAGTCTCCGACGGGGAGCAGTCAACTGTTTCTGTTTCGGTTGAATATTATGACGGTTCTTCATGGATGACAGCTTCTTCTGTCAGCGGAGATGCCGGGGCGTCTGTGGACGCGACAAGTTCTGTAACAGACCGCCAGATTACCTGGAACGCCCTCACCGAGCTTGGTTCAGGAATTGATGCGGGCAATTATAATATCCGCATTAATGCGGATGACGGGTACGGGCTCCAGAGCACGGCGGCTATTACAATGGCTTCCAACAGCCTTGTTATAGACACTAAGGCCCCGGTCGAGGCGACACAAGCCGCTTTTACAACTTCTCCTGTCGCGGGGACATCGATAACTCTTGACGCGGCTTTTACGGAAACAAACCCGGGCAGCAATACATATTATTATGAGCTTAATACCGGAGGTTATGATGCCGGTACCGCAGGAGACGCGGGAGTACAGGACCCCTCTTCTGTAAATATTACAGTCCCGGAAATAAACGGAGACGATTATTTCAGCGGAATACGCTGTGTTCATACTGATGCTTACGGAAATTCTTTCACAAGCGAAAACACCGCATTCGCATACGTAAAGCCATATACCCCTGCCGCTCCATCCCTAACTAACGCAACAACCGCAACAGTAGATGCAACGGTAAACCCGAATGCATCCGCCGCTTCAGGGTTAGAATACGCAATCTATGTAACTCCCTCGGTCGGAGGATTCAATTGGGTCCAATCCGACGGGACAGTCGGTTCAACAGAATACTGGCAGACCGCAGCGACATGGGGAACAATAACTGTAACCGGTCTTTCCTCTCCGGTATCCCAATATTCTTTTCAGACGAAAAGCCGAAACAGCGTTGATATGGCCACGGAATCAGATCTTTCGTCCGGAGCCTCCGCGACACTTATATACAAGGTGTGGGACGGCGGCGGCGCCGATAACTACTGGAGTACAGCCGCTAACTGGGACGGGGATGCAGCGCCCTCCTCTTCAGATTCAGTTGTTTTTGACGCGACTTCAACTAAAAACTGCATACTCGACGCATCCGTCTCCGTTAAAGACATTGTGTTCTTTACCGGTTATACCGGTGATTTCGATTTTTCCTCATATACGCTTACTCTTATCGGAGACGCGGATTTCGGTTCCTCAGGCGGAACAATAACGGCCAATAGCGGTACCCTGGAGTTCCAGGCCGGAATCGCCCAAAAGCTGACACCGCATTCTTCGTCAATCCTCCCTGTGATAAAACAGAACGGAAGCGGCGGCACCCAGGCGGTAACGAATGAGCTTAAAGCCGCCGGAATACAGGTCCTCACAGGAAACCTTGACCTTTCGGGCATAAGCGCGAATATAGACGGAGACATAAGCATTTCCTCCGGGGCCTCGCTAAGCGCTCCTTCATCAACTATTTCGGTTTCTGGCGGTTTTTCGAACAACGGCAGCTTCGTCCACAACGGAGGAAGTATTGAATTTGACGGAACTTCAGGAAGCCACAGCATAAACCCGGGAGCTTCGGTATACAACGGAATTACAGTCTGGGGATCGGGCGGATACTGGACCCTCACCGGAAATCTTTCGGGAGCAAGTTCCATAATGCTCGCGGACGGTACGCTTGATCTCGGAACAGGGCTTACGCACAACGCTGATGCTTTGTCTTCGTCATCAGGCGGAGCTGTTCTGGGCTTCGGAAGCTCTGCACTCAGCCTAGCCGGTAATGCCGATTTCTCCTTTATCAGCGACTTGATACCGGGAACCGGTTCTATTGATTTTAGCGGATCATCTTTACAGGTTCTTACCCCGCCGGCCTCCGACACTCTACCCTTGGTTTCATATACCGGATCCGACACTTTACGCTCAGGCGGAGCATTCTCGGCTATGGGCTTTTCACAGTCTTCGGGAACAGTGGATTTTTACAGCTATAACGCGGAATCATATGGAGATTTCTCTGTTACGAACGGTACTTCATCTTCTTTTACCGGGCATGAAGGTGTTACAATTAACGTTTCCGGAAATGCTTCTTTTACCGGACAAGACGGCAACCTGCTTAACATGAATCCATCATCAGTCTGGTATATAAACACCGCAGGCTCTCTTACCGCAAGCTATGCGAATATCGGAAACTGCGACGCGTCGGGAGGCAGTAAAGGAACACCGGACGCAAACTGCTCCAATGCGGGCGGAAATATAAACTGGGATTTTGATGAAACGCCTCCGGATAATGACATGACGCTTACAGCCAAAGCAACGGCTCTCGACAAGGTAAGTCTATCATGGAACCCTTCTATGATAGATTCAACAGACGCGGATAGCGTAGGTATCTGGTACAGTACTATTGCTTTTCCTACGGCAGCCGAAGGCGGAACAGAGGCCGGAAGATTCGATCTTACGGTCACAGAACATACGGTTACTGTCTCTTCGGCAAAAACCCTGCATTATTTTATACTTGCCGTAAAAGATTCCACCGGCAACTGGAGCACTATAACTCCTTTGGCATCGGACTCATCGACACTTTTAAAAAAGGTATCTTCATCCTCAGCCGGAATAGATGCTCCGGGTACCGGAATTAACAGCTACGGCGCCGCTGCCGCCGACTACAACAACGACGGATATGAAGACATATATCTGGCCAGAAATGGAACAGATATCCTTTATAAAAACAACGGGGACGGAACTTTTACGGATGTTTCTTCCTCCGCGGGTGTTTCTTCGTCCGGTATGAATTATGAAGCGGCCTGGGGCGATTACAATAATGACGGTTATATAGACGTATATACCTGTGATGCCAATTTCTCCGCAGGAAGCAATACTCTATATAAAAATAACGGGGACGGAACTTTCACCGACGTTACGTCTTCAAGCGGGACCGGATACACGAAAGCCACTCATTGCGCGGTATTTTTTGATATGGACAATGATGAAGATCTTGACCTCTTTGTCGGAAATGCCGGAGACAATGATGTGCTCTATAAAAACAACGGCGACGGTACATTTACTGATATTACCGCTTCTGCTGTGCCTCAGGATGAATGGCTGGATAATACCCTTGATGCAAAAGCTGCTGATTTCAATGATGACGGTCATCTGGACCTTCTAATCACGGGCGACATGGGAAGCAATTACATCTATACGGGAAGCGGAGACGGCACATTTACACGTAACGGTTCTTCCGGAATTTCTTCCATGACCAATGTACAGGACGCCCTCCTTCTCGACTATAACAATGACGGAAATACCGATATATATTTCGCTACAGGTTCAGGAAGTGATTTGCTGTACGAAGGAGACGGAAGCGGAAATTTCAGCGACATGAGCTCAATGCTCGGTGCCGGGAATTCGGGAACGGCGGTTTACGCGGTTTCGGGAGATTTTGATAATAACGGTTACGAAGATATCTTTGTCATTAACACCACGACAAATGTCTTTCTTATGAACGATGGCGGCACTTTTACCCAGTGCGCTTCTTTTGCGGGAGTCGAAGACGAAACTTCAGGGTCTTCTCAAAATGGAGCGTTGCCGATAGATTATGATAATGACGGTGATCTTGATATTTACATGATGCTTTATAATCCTCCGAATTTGCTTTTTGAAAACAAAATATCTAATGGCGGAAAATCGGTTTATGTTAAAGCAGCCGGATACGGCGGCCGGCAAAATGCACACGGTACAGGAATCAATATTTATGAAGCCGGAACAACGAACATTCTCGGTTCAAGACATACGGACGGAACAAAATATACGGTTCGTTTCGGTCTTTCGCAGTCCGCGCCAAATATAGATATTGAGACAGTCTTTCCGGGAAATATTAAGGTTGACAAAAATTCTGATGCGTCTTTTGGCAATATCGTTCCTTCCGGCCAGATAATAACAATCAGCAAACCAGACAATACTCCTCCGGAGAATATAACCGGATTGTCTGTATCTCACTACAGCAAAGACAGCCTTATATTTACCTGGTCTCCGTCAGCGTCTTCTGACGCAAACCACGTGAAAGCGGGCTACCGGACCGATGGAACATATCCTTCTAACGAAGCCGACGCAGTAAACTGGAATGTTTATTCAGTAACAGACAATATAGACACAATCGGCGGTTTTACCGAGAAAGCAACATATCATTTCGGCTTCTTTGTGTATGATTCGGCGGGAAATATGAGTCCGGCCTCATCAGGCGCCCGGGATTCTGTGACGGTTCCTGATTATACCATACCGGAGAATGTAACCGGCTTTTCAGCCTCCAATCTGAACGGAGATTCAGCAATTATTTCATGGACGCCTTCCGTCTCCGCAGATGCCGAAAGTCTTATGGTCAGAGTATCTGAAGACGGCACATATCCTTCCGATCTTACTTCCGGAAATCTTTGGAGCACGCTGCCCGCGGACGCGTGTTCTGATACCGTCTATGGACTGGGAGACAAAAAGACCCTTTATTTCGGAGTTTTTGTAAAAGACAGCTCAGGCAACTGGGCAGAAATCGGATCGTCTTCGCAGGGCAATGTGGATATCCCGGACTTAACCCCTCCGGACAACGCGATTACCCTTTCCGCGACCGCCCTTGACACTTCGCGCATAGCGCTTGCCTGGCAGCCGGGGCAGATAACCGCTTCAGACGCCGAAAGTATCCTGATTCTTATGAGCGAATCTTCACTGCCCGCATCGCATGATGGATCAGGAACCGTTTCATTCGGTCCGTTCGCGATGGACATAAGCTCCGATACCGCTGAAGGGCTTCTGCCCGACAAAATGTATTACTTTTCTGCTTTCGTTAAAGACTCTTCCGGAAATTACGCTTCCTTTGACGCCTCATCGGCGGATTCTGTAAAAACGGACTCCCGGCCGGTTATTAAGAACAATCCTCCTGTTTTTACTTCCGGAGACATTACGGACACAATCTCATCATCGGAAATATTCCTTGACACTCTCGAATCTTCCGATCCCGATGCGGATGCGGTCACTTATTCAATAAGCGGTAATTATCCGGATGAATTAATTTACGGTGCAGATGACGGAACAATCTCCCTGGATCCCGGAAAAGACCTGCGCGGGAGTACATTCGATTTTCTGTTCACCGCCTCTGACGGTGATCTTTATGACACGGTGAATTACTCGATTTATATCAGTAAAAACCGGGCGCCCGTTTTCAGCAAAGAAGCCGCATTCGACACTATAAGTTCAGCGGAAGAATTCAGGGATACCGTAATAGCTTCCGATATGGATTTTGACGACACCCTGACATATACGGTTTCGGGCAACAAGCCTTCAGGAATGACTATTGATGAAAAAGAAGGCGCCATGCATTATCAGCCTTCAAAGACAGACAGAGATATAACATATGATTTCCTTTTAATTGTCTCGGACGGAGAGCTTTCGGATACGATTGAATATGGTCTTTATATCAAGAAAAACAACCCGCCGGAATTTATTTCCCTGACTGACATTCAGCTAATGGAGGATATACTTTTCAGAGACACTCTGAAAGCCTCCGACGCGGACGGGGATAATATCGTATTCGGTATTGAAGGCACCCTTTCGTCAAAGCTGACATTCAGCTCTTCAGAAGGTTCTCTGGAATGGATGCCGCTTCAAAATGATGTAGGTTCTTACACTGTTAAATTCCTCGCTTCTGACGGAATTGACACAGCTGAGAAAGATATAGCAATAAAAGTTCTGAATACAAATGACCGACCTGTTATAAATTATTTCTATATGCCCGACAGTGTGGACGAGGACTCAATAGCGCTCTGCACCCTGAAAGTATCGGACGAAGACCCCAATGACAGTCTGCTTTTTGAGGCGGAACAATTCAGCCTTTTCGGAAATCCGGTAAAAACATACACAGAAGAAGACAGTTCCCGTGTTACAGCGATACTGAAATGGAAACCCGATAACGCGGATATAGGATTGCATTCTTTAATACTTACGGTTTCCGACTCCGGTGGTCTCAGCGCTTCTAAACAGTGTTCCATTTTTGTAAGAAATACAGATGATCCTCCGGAAATAACTCTTGTAAAACTCGACACCCTTTACGGCGCATTACGGGCGGAGTATTCCGTTACAGATCCGGACTACGCAGTCAGCAGGAAAGATAACGGAAAACGCAACGATCCCGCCGACAGCACTGCAGGCGCCATATTTATTATCTCGAAGAACGGCACTCCTATTGACACAGCCTCTGTTTCCGGGAAAGTGTATAACAAAGACTCTTCATCGGTAAAAATAGTTTCGGAGTTCAGGAACCTCTACGATGGTCAGTATTCGCTTCTGGCGACCGCGGAAGATTCACGAGGAGGTTTATCGGATCCGTCAACGGTATCCTGGAGCGTGAAAGGTCTTATCAGCAGGAAAGCCGGAGGAGACAGTGCCTGGCATATGGTTTCTGTCCCCTTCAAATCCGTAAACAAGCCTGAAGGGTTATCCGACAATGATCTTTTTATCTATGACCCCTCAGCGGAAAAAGATCCGGAATACGGCCGTTATAAGAACGGATCCGGAATTTCAAAACTAGCCCGAGGAAAAAGCTACTGGTTGAATACCGATAAAAGGATTACTCTCACTTCAAATGCTTCATTCATAAGCGACAGCCTATTCCAGATGCAATTCAAAAGCGGCTGGAACCAGACGGCCTCGCCTTTCCCCTTTGCTTTAAGTGTATACAAAGATACCATTCATACATATTACGTCTATAGAAACGGTTCATATGCCAAAGCCGCGGACTGCCTTGAGCCCTGGAAGGGCTATTTTGTTTGGGTTCCTTCTGACACAACCGTTTTATTTAAAGCCGAACCATCCTATGACAGCTCATCCGGATTAACAGCCCGGAGACTCTATAAAGGTGGAGGTGTTTCAGAAGAAAAATGGCAGCTGAACATTTCGGTTGTTTCCGGAGAAAATACCGATGACCTCCTCACAGCCGGTGTCGTTCCCGGAGCAGGCGATGGCTTCGACGCGCTAAACGACCGTCCAAAGCCACCCTCTTTTTCTTCCAAAGCGCTCAGAACCGCTTTTTTAAGATCATCCTGGCATGAGAATACTGAAGAATTCTCAAGAGATATACGCGCACCGGAAAAAGACGAGCATTGGTGGGAATTCCGTATAACCGGAACAAAGAAAAAATCGGAGATAAAAATATCCGGAATCCAGTCTCTCCCGGCCGGCAAGTCGGCCTACCTTGTGAAAGGAACCGGAACAGATGGCTCAGTATATGATCTTGAGAAAACAATGGGAGTTTTTGTCTCAGAAGAGCAAAGCGATGAAGAATATTACAGTCTTGTTGTTACCGGTGATCCGGATTTCTCTGACCGCTTCAAACTGGAATACGGAATAAGGAGAAACTACCCGAACCCCTTCAACCCTTCAACGACAATCGAATTTACGCTGCCATATGAATTTACACGGGCTGGCAGACTTAAAACCGGAGGACAGAAGGTAAACCTTAACGTATATGATATCAGAGGCCGGCTTGTAAAAACGATGGCGGAAAAAGATTTCGAAAGAGGGCGAACATACCGCATGATATGGAGCGGCTACAATAACTCGGGCAGGAGCGTCGCCAGCGGTATATACCTCATAAGATTCAGCACCGGAAATTACGCAAAAACCAGAAAAATGACCCTGATAAGATGAGATACGCAGCTCTGAATATAAAAGACTAAGGAGATTGATATCCTTCCGCTTTTTTAGTTATAATCTAAATTGAAACCATTTTTTTAAAGCAGCCGCCAAGATGAAACCCGAATTATTCAAAAATCTCTTTTATTCTACGCCGTTGGCCGGCGCATTTTTCAGGATTATTTCAGCTAAAGATGATAACCTGAAGGAAATAAGAATAATTAATCCAAATACATCTTTTCTTAAACTTACAGGTATAAAAAATCCGGAAGAAGAGAATGTGCTTCACCCGCATTGTTTCCCCTTTCTTGAATTTGACACAAAAACCCTTGAAGACATTCTTTACCGTAGTTACTCCTCGGGGAAAGCATATGAATTCAGTGTTCCGCTGTTCTCTCCTTTGGGAGACCTGAAAGTATGGGCTCAAGAACCCGATGAAAATATAATACCGGTATTTTTTGCTCTGGAAAACGCCACAGAAAAATCAGATAGCAAAGAAAGATACTCTCTAACTGCCCCGGAACTGCTAGAAAGCATACCTGTTCCGGTATTTTATAAAGACCGTGATTGCAGATATATAGGATTCAACAAACCTTTTCTCGAATTTACCGGAAGAAAAGAGGAGGAATTACTCGGTAAAACAGTATATGAAACAGCCCCCCCGGAACTTGCGAAAAAATACGACAAAATGGACAGAGACCTGATCAATTCCGGAGGAACACAAATATATGAATATAAAGTCGAAAAAAAGGATGGATCAACCAGAGATGTTGTTTTCAGTAAAACGGTTTACGGCAAAACGGATAAAGGAGCGGCCGGAATAATAGGCATCATAACAGATATAACAGAGCGAAGAAAATCGGAAGCGGAGCTTCGGGATCAGGGAAAAAAGCTCTCATCAATTCTAACCAATATGCGAGACGCCGTCTGGTCGGTTTCATGGCCTGAAATGGAACTGTTGTATATGAATCCGGCAGCCGAAGATCTTTACGGTTATTCATTCGAAAAATTTGTTTCAAACCCGACACTCTGGCGCGAATTAACAGTCCCGGAAGACCGTCCGCTTCTTGTGGAAGCTATGGAACAACTAAAACAAAAGGGTACCGCGGAAAACGACAGAAGAATTATAAAAGCTGACGGCAATATCGCCTGGATAAATGATAAAAGCAAGCTGATACTCAATGAAAATAACGAGCCGGTAAGGATTGAAGGCATAATATCAGATATAACCGAACGAAAAAAGTATGAAACTCAGCTCCTTAAAAGCGAGCAAAAATTCCGTGGTATAATAGAGAATTCCCCGGACGGCTTTGTATTTATAAACCGGGGCGGAAAAATAGTATCTATAAACAACCGTTTATGCGAACTTACCGGATACTGTAAGGAAGATATAGAAGGTAAATTCTTTCTGCGTGTCCCGGCCCTGATAAAACAGGACCTCGGCTGGTACTTCGGGATTTTCCGGAGAACCCTAAAAGACGGCCATGCAGACCCACTCACCTTTCGCTACATACATAAAAACGGAAGTATAAGATACGGAGAAGCAAGAGCCTCCATTTTGAGGGAGGGCAAAAGAACAACAGGTATCCAGGTAATACTTTCGGATATTACAAAACGGGAACGGGACCGCGCGGAAATAGTAAAATCAAACCGGCTACTGGAGTCGGTGCTTAGCAACGCGCCTTTCGGGATTCATATATTTGAGCCCGGAGAAAACGGATTCAGGGTATTAAATGAGAACTCAGCGGCTGAGAGAATTTTCGGCCTCAGACTTTCAGTGATGGGTGATATAAACGGCGCTGAATATAACTCCGCTCCTGTAAAAATATATGACTACGAAACGAAAAGACATATTCCTCTGGAAGAAAGCCCCGTAACAAAGGCGTTGCGCGGCAAAACAAGCACAGACAAAAAACTCATAGTAAGAAGAAACAACGAGGAATTGATAATAAGCGCAACCGCAGCTCCGGTCTATGGGAATAAGGGTGAAATTACTGCAGCTGTAGGAATATTCTATGACATCACAAATCTTGTCAAAACGCGCAAAGCATATAAGGACAGCCTTTATGAACTGGAAATGATAAACCACAATGTCCCTAATATAATATGGAAATCCGACGTCGGAGAAAAAACAGAATTTACTAATACATACATTTCCGATAATGCAGAAAAGTTTCTGGGGCTTAAACCCGGTGAGCTGGCTTCTGACTGGAATAAATATTTTTCAATGATAAAACCCGAATATGTCCCCGTTATAAAAAATATTTTCAAAAAAGCCGCGGAAAACCCCGGGCAGCTCAGGCATATGGAATACGAGATAATAAACGGGGCGGGTGAAATCCGGTGGTTTGCGTCCACCGTAAAAGCCATAAAAGAAAACAATAAAACCACGTTTTTTGGGTATTCAATTGACATTACTGAAAACAAAGAGGCTGAAAAAGAAATTGAGGAAAAGAGAGAGCAATTCAAGACTATTTTTCATAACTCACCACAACCGATGCTGCTGACCGAGATAGAAAGCGGCAAAATAGTGGAAGCCAACAGAATCTTCTGCCGCCGGGCAGGAGCCGAGGAAAGCGATATAATAGGAAAAACCTCTGTTGAAACAGGATTTATTTCTGCAGAAATCCGCCAGAAATTTATTAAAGAAATCATGAAAAAAGGGTTCGTAGAGGGGATGGAAATAGAATCCATAAACACCCATGGAGAAAACCTGGCCCTGAGACTTTTTTCCAGATTCATTACCGCAAATTCAAAAAAATATATACTGACCATATTTGACGATATTACAAAACAGAAGAAAGCCGAGGAAGAACTTCAGAAATCCCAAAAACTCGAATCTCTCGGTGTGCTGGCCGGAGGCATAGCCCATGACTTCAACAATCTGCTGGAGGGTATATACGGATCTATAAACATCGCCAAAGTGCGTACAAAGGAGAAAGAAGCACAGAAAGCTCTGGAGAACTCTCTTAAAACAATGACCAGAGCAAAATCTTTGACCAGACAGCTTCTCACTTTCGCAAAAGGGGGAAGCCCCGCCCGGGAGGTTTCCGAAATAGCTAATATTCTCAAAGATACCGCTAATTTCAGCCTCAGCGGCTCCAGCATAAAAGCTGAATACCGTATTGCGGATGATCTAAAAAAAGCTGAATTCGATAAAGGACAGCTGGCACAGGTGATAGAAAATATAATACTGAACTCAAAAGAAGCGGTGCCGCGTCCTACAAAAATTTTAATTGAAGCAGAAAACCAAACGGTTAAAGCAGATTCTGAAAAAAGTCCCGGAAAAAATTTCATCCGGATAAAAATTTCGGACAACGGTCCGGGCATAGAACGCAAAATCATTCACAGGATATTCGACCCGTTTTTTTCGACCAAGTCCGGCGGCACCGGACTCGGTCTTTCCACGGCCTATTCGATCATTAAGAGGCACTCCGGCTTCATCGAAGTAGAATCTGAAAATAATAAAGGCTGTTCCTTTACTATCTATATACCCGCATTTTCCCAAAAAAAGGCGAAACAATATAAACCTAAAGGAGCTTATAAGCAAACGTCAAAGACCGATAATGAAAAGCTGAAAGTTCTTATAATGGATGATGAGGAAATAATCCGGGATGTCTCGAAACAGATATTTGAGATGCTCGGCTTTTCGGCCCGCTGCGCAGAAG
This sequence comes from uncultured Fibrobacterota bacterium, assembly GCA_964401455.1. Lineage (GTDB taxonomy): Bacteria > Fibrobacterota > OXYB2-FULL-49-7 > CAYNYI01 > CAYNYI01 > CAYNYI01. The sequence continues at coordinate 12,221 of CAYNYI010000019.1, read as the reverse complement.
ACGGGGAATCGGCAATAAAACTCTACTCCGAGCATCTGAACAATAACTCACCTTTTGACCTACTGCTCCTGGATCTTACAGTCCCGGGGTCCATGGACGGCAGCGCGGTAATGAAGAAATTAAAAGAAATACATCCGGAAGCAAGGGGCATAGTAACAAGCGGCTATTCAGACAATCCGGTAATGAGTAACCCGTCTAAATTCGGGTTTGAAGCCTGTCTACCCAAGCCGTACCTCCCGGAAGATCTTCAGGAAATCCTTTCCAGGATTTTCGGATGATTTTTACATCTCTAAGCTTGCTTTCTTTATATTTGTAATTATTCACAGACAATATTATCTTTCTTGTTGAAATAAAGAAAACATAAGAATTTAACAAGGCTGTCGGAAATGAAACCTGAAGAAAACACATTGAAAATTCCTCACGACATACTCAAAAACTTCATAAAAGACGTGTTTATCAGCCTCGGGGTCCGCTCCGATGACGCGCAGATATGCGCGTCTGTCCTTATAACTGCCGATATCCGCGGTATAGATTCTCATGGAATAGGAAGACTTAAGCCGATATACTATGACCGTATAAAAAAATTCGGAATACAAAAAGCTGTCTCAGAAATAAAAACCGTAAGGGATTTCGGGGCGACCGCGGTTATCGACGGCGGACACGGAATGGGCATGGTTATATCACAGAAATGTATGAAACTGGCAATGGAAAAAGCCTCCAAATTCGGGGTAGGAGTTGTGACAGCCAGAAACTCCACTCATTACGGTTTTGCAGCCTATTACCCGCTTATGGCGGCAGATAAGGGTATGATCGGAATGACAACGACAAACGCGAGACCTTCTATCGCGCCCACTTTCGGTGTGGAACCAATGCTGGGAACAAATCCACTTGTTTTTGCTTTTCCTACCGATGAAGAATTCCACTTCACGAATGATTATGCCACAAGCATTACGCAAAGAGGCAAAATAGAACAATATGAAAGGCTGGGCAAAGAAATGCCGCCCGGATGGGTGATAGATTCATCCGGCAAAACAAAAACCGACCCCGGAGAAGTGCTAAAAGACCTGGTTAGTGGAGAAGCCGCGCTGACTCCTATCGGAGGAATCGGAGAAGAAAGCGGCGGATACAAAGGCTACGGGTTTGCCGCAGTTGCAGAGGTACTCTCCTCCGCGCTGCAACAGGGGGCCTTTTTGAAAGCTCTGTCAGGATTTGACGAAAATGGAAAAAGGATCCCGTATTCCCTTGGTCACTTTTTCATGGCAGTCAATATCGAGGCATTTACCGAAACAGACAAATTCCGTAAAACTACAGGAGACATCATGCGTTCCCTGCGCAATTCCAAAAAAGCTCCGGGAGCAAATAGAATCTACACGGCCGGAGAAAAGGAGCATATTGCATCCATCGACAGGAAAAAATCAGGAATCCCCATTCCGGAAAGTCTGAAAAAAGAGATCATTCTCATGCGTGAGGAGTGCGGATTGGAAAACTACGATTTTGGTTTTTAATCTGAAAAACGGCTAAACCTTATTCGCAGAGTTTTTCGACCGGAACCTTGCCTTTTTCGGGCGTATCCTCTATATAGGCCGGAACAGAAAATCCTCCAAGCCTTTTTTTGAGGCGGTTCATAATTTCTAAACCCTCATATTTATCAGAAATAAAATGCCGGGTACCGGCCGCCGGTTCACAATGAAAAAGATAATAGGGTTTTACTCCGCATTCCGCAAGTCTGGTAAAAAGACTGTAAAGGACTTCTTCCGAGTTGTTAATCCCCTTAAGAAGCACCGACTGATTCAATACCGGAATTCCCGCTTTCTGAAGCCGCCGACAGGCCGCCTCCGCTTCTTCAGTCACTTCTTCAGAATGATTAAACTGTGTAAGAAACCAAATTGGGAGCATATCTGACAGTCTGTGGCAAAGAGCTTCAGTAACCGCCGCCGGATCCACAACAGGCATCCGGCTTCCAATCCTTATCAATTTTACGGAAGAAATGCTTTTGAAAAGAGAGACTGTTTCAAGCAAATAAGACTCAGGCATCGTGAGGGGATCTCCACCCGAAAGAATCACTTCTCTGATTTCAGGGTGTTTTTTGCAATAATCCGCCATTTCCCGGAATTCCTCTTTACTCCGCCGTCCGGTATTCCAGATTCTGCGGCGATTACAATGCGAGCAATAGAGAGCACAACGTCCTGTTGTAAGAATCAGGGCCCGGTCCGGATATCTGTGAATCAGTCCCGGCACTGCTTCAAACTGTGTTTCCCCCAGATAATCGTCTTTTTCACCGGTATTTCTGCGGGGAATGCCGCAAACGGTCTTTTGAAGGAGGCTGCCGGACGGTGATGATTCTAAAAGATTTCTATAATACGGCGTCATATGTTTCTCTTCTGTAAATTAAAGTTAAAGTTAAAGATAAATATATCCCAATTTCCAGTCAAAAGCCGCCCGTATTCGTAAATCCCAAATGACTTGAAAGAGGACAGTACAACCGTATATATTTCACCAGATGAATTATGAATATCTTAAGGATCTGTTCAGCGAAGAAATAAGAGAAGCAGGTAAAATACGGGCCCGTATTAAAAAAGGACTTCCCGGTGATTTTTACGGCAAATCTTCCTATTTTTTAGAAAAAAGCGGCAAACATATTAGACCGCTTATGCTTTTCCTTTATTCAAAAAGCGCTCCGGTCGAAAAAAAGACGGAAAGAATAAAAATGGCGGCGGCGGTTGAGCTTATACATACAGCATCGCTCATCCATGATGATATTATTGATGAAGCCCCTAAAAGACGCAGCCTTGAGACACTGCATAAAAGACTCGGAACAAAGAACTCGGTACTTTGCGGGGATTTCCTTACAACCGAAGCCCTTAATCTTGCGGTCGAATCCGGTTCTTTTGAGTCAATCAGGATTCTTGCGGAGGAAACTGGAAAACTTATAAAAGGGGAAATACTTGAGTCATCGGGTTCTGAAGAAAGATTACCCAGCGAGAAAGAATACGAAAAGCTTATAGATCTCAAAACCGGCTCTTTATTCCGCGCTTCATTCCGGATAGCGCAGGTATTGAATGGTAATGAAAACGGGACTGAGACAGCCTCAGAGTTCGGAGACCTGTTCGGACGCGCTTTTCAAATACTGGACGACATTAAGGATTTTTCGAAATCAGACTCCGGTAAAGAAATTTATATCGACCTCAGAAACAGCGTAATGACCCTGCCTGTTATTCACTATGTTGAAAATAACGGTAAAAAGGCCGAAAGAGAGTTCAGGAGATATCTAAAAGAAAACAAATTTTCGGAAATAAAAACAATGCTTTCCAAAAGCGGCGCATTCGAATATTCTAAAGACAAAGCTAAACTATACCTGGAGAAATGCCGCGCCATATGCCCGGCTGACATCAGAAGTGAATTTAATAATTTTATTTCACCTGAGAAAATTTTATATTAACTCTCGTAATTTCCGGTTAGAGTGATAAAAGAAAGGTTCAACCATGAAAACCCTTAAAGGTACATTTACCGCCCTTATTACACCTTTTAAAAATACAGGTGAAGTTGATTTTGAAAAATTAAAGGAGCTGGTTCTTTTTCAGATAGAGAAAGGTATCAGCGGTCTTGTGCCGTGCGGCACAACCGGTGAAAGCCCGACGCTTTCACACAAAGAGCATATGGATGTTGTTGAGACTGTTATAAAAGCTGCAGACAATAAAGTAACGGTTATTGCGGGCGCCGGAAGCAATTCAACCTCAGAGGCTGTCGAACTAACACGGCACGCTAAAGAAGCCGGAGCGGACGCTGTTCTCAGCGTAAACCCATACTACAATAAGCCCACCCAGGAAGGGCTTTACCGTCATTTCTGCACAATCGCCGATACAGTTGATATTCCGGTGGTACTCTACAATATAAAAGGTCGCACAGCGGTAAATGTTGAAACAGATACTCTCCTGAGGATAATAGCAAACTCGCCCGGCATAAAAGCGGTAAAAGAAGCTTCGGGTGACATGAACCAGATTAAAGAGGTAATTGACCGCACTCCCGAAGATTTCATCGTACTTTCCGGAGATGACAATCTTGCCATTAAACTGATTAAAAACGGAGGCGACGGAGTCATTTCGGTTGCGTCAAACCTTTTACCCGCGCAGATGAGCGAAATGATTTCCTCAGCCTTGAACGGAAATTTCGAAAAAGCGGAAGAAATGCATAAAAAACTTTCCTCTATTTTCTCCGCATGCTTTATGGAAACAAACCCTATTCCCATAAAAGCCGCAATGGCAATTAAAGGAATGGCGGCTGAAATATACAGACTGCCAATGTGTGAATTGCGGCCCGAGAACAGGAGCCGGCTTGAAAAGATTCTGGAAGACTCCGGGTTTATCTTATAAAAATGTATCGAAAAAAGATAAGAACCAGAAAAGAGATTTCCGAATCTGTAGCGGAGCTGCGTAAAGATGGCCGTAAAGTCGGTTTCACATCGGGCGCCTTCGACATACTGCATGCCGGACACTGCGACTATCTTGAAAAAGCTTCGCTTAAATGCGATTACCTGATTGTAGGCATTAATTCAGATGCGTCAGTAAAAAAGTACAAAGGCCCTTCAAGACCAATTATTCCCGAGAAATTTCGTGCCCTTTCCATAGCCGCCCTTGAAAGCGTAAACGCCGTTTTTATCTTTGACGAAAGAAGAAACGAGAAGAATATCAGAGAGATAAAACCGGATATCTATTTCAAGGCGGGAGACTATAACAAGAAGGAACTGACCTCTGCACCTGTTATTGAATCTCAGGGAGGCCGGGTTATTCTTATACCTGTTGTCAATGAGATATCAACCTCCGCGATTATAGATAAAATTACAGGCGGCGCTGTCCCGGAAAACGAGACAACCCATATTACAACTACCGCCGCTAAAAGATCACCTGCAGTATTTCTGGACCGGGACGGCACAATAAATCCGGATATCGACTACCTCCATGAACCGGAGAAATTCCGACTTCTCGAAGGCGCGGCAGCGGGGATGAAAAAGATGTCCAATATGGGCTACAAATTAATAATCGTAACAAATCAGCCGGGAATAGGCCTCGGTTATTATACTAAAGAAGACTTCTTCAGGGTAAATAAGGAAATGCTTAGGCAGCTTAGTTCAGAAGGAATCAGTATCGATAAAATATACTTCTGTCCGCATTCTAAGTCAGAAGAATGCCGATGCCGTAAACCTGGCACTCTTCTTTTGGAACGGGCTGAAAAAGAGGCCTATATTGATCTCTCTAACAGCTATTTTATCGGTGACAGACGAAGCGACATGGAAGCAGGGAAAAAAATGGGAATGAGTACTATTCTGATTACAGATAAAGTGGCGTCGTCAGAGGCGGACTTTACCGCGCCGGACCTTTTAAAGTCCTCGGAATTAATTCTCAAAAACGAAAAAAACTGACTAACTGAAAAAAATTGTCCTAATCTGCCCGGCATACTCAACAGAAAAGACACCGTTCTTGTTATCGGCTTTTTCCTTAACCTCACCGTCAATTTGATACTCGTCTTTAACGGATGCTTTAAGGTAAACACTCGAAGCGTAAAAATGAGTAAGCCTCGCGGCATATTTCCTTTTAAACCATGGCATAAAGTATCTGACAAAGAAAAGGCCGGCCAGAGTATACATTCGCCTTACAACAACAATATCAAGCATTCGGTCGTCGAATTTTGCTGACGGCGCGGGGAGGGTTCCTCCGCCGTAAGACGGAACATTGGAAACAATAAAAGCCTTGTATCTGCCAAGACGTATTTTAATTTCTCTGCCGTTCTCATCTACAATAGTGGCCGAAGCGCCTCTCGATATTCTCTTTCTCATATTACGGAAAGCGCACAAGAAATACCCAAGGTAATTCAAAAAGACAGATAATCCGCTGAATTTTTTCTTGGTCCTCATATTGTTGAAATCCGAAGCTACAGCCGCATCAAAGCCAACAGAAAAATAGTTTACCATATACTGCTTCTTATTGACCTTCCAGACATCAACCCCCCTGCTCTTCTGGTTCAAAAGACCTTCGATAATTCCTTTCAGTCCTTCTTTTTTAAAACAGGAATACGCTCCTGTAATTCTTCCGAGATCATTTCCGGTACCAAGAGGTATAAGGGTAAAGAGGCAGTTAGAGCCACTTTCCATTATCCCCGATATCACGTCCACCGCCGTACCGTCACCGCCGACCGCGATCAACATGTCACATTTTTTTGCGTATTCGGCGGCCTGAAGAACAGTATCCGGAAAAGAAGTGTATTCGATCTTGTAATCAAACGGAGCTATGCCCGCCGATTCGATAACTTCCGGCAGAGCCGAGGCAATAGCCTTCCCCTGTCCTCCTCCGGAAATCGGGTTTATAATAAAAGTATATTTCAATTCACACCTCTCCTTTTTGCATAACCGCAAACATTTCCTGCCCCGGCGTCATAAGTACATAAAAGACAAGATTTACAGGAAGATCGATCTTTTTCTCCCGAAACAAACCCAGACGCAACGCCAGGATCATGAATAAAGGGCCTGGCCATACCCGCCGCCAAATAGCCTGATTCCAAAAGGCCTTCTATAACAGACACAGACCTGATCCCTCCCGTAAGAACCTTTGGAATTCGAAGACCTTTACCTGCTATATCCGCGTATTCTCTAAAATAAGCCTCTTTCTCTGGAGAATTAATTTTTCTTTTAATTATTGCTGTTTTCCCCGACTCCATCATTCCTGCGCTGAATTCAATCATATCCGCGCCCGCTTTTTCAATCATTTTGCTTATTATTGCGCTCTCGTCCGGGTAAAGCCCGTTTTCCAGAATATCAGAAGCATTATGTTTAACGGACACAGGAAAATCCTGACCGAGTTTATCCTTGATCCCTTTTATAACAGCACAGACAAACCGGGCACGGCCTCCGGTTTTTCCGCCCCATTCATCTTTTCTTCTGTTTGTATGCGGCGAATTAAAAGAGCTTATAAGATATCCGTGGGCCCCGTGTATTTGTACCCCGTCAAAGCCCGCGGCCGCGGCCCTTTTTGCCGCCATGACAAATTTTTCTATTGTTTCTGATATTTTACTTTCATCCATTTCTTCCGGCATTTGATCTGTAGCCGGTTCATAAACCGGTGACGGAGCCAAAGTACGGCTGACAGCTTCTTTCCGGCATTGCCTTCCGCCGTGAGCGAGCTGGGCAAATATTTTTCCTCCCTCTTTATGTACCGCATCCGCGATATTACTGAGTCCGTCAATAAGCCTGTCTTCATGAGCTCCGGTCTGACAGACCATTGTTCTGCCCTCTAAAGAGACATACATAAAACCGCTGATAATAAGCCCTACCCCTCCGGCCGCTAAGCACCGGTATTCCTCAATCAGTGGAGCTGTAACGCTGCCGTCCGGCCGGGCACAGCCTTCCGCGGTAGCCGAGCGAACCAGACGGTTTTTAATTTTAAGCGGTCCGATTTCCCAGGATGTATTAATTTCACTCATATAGTTTTTTTTATTCAATTAATCTGTTTTCGATAAAATAACATTTTTTTATCCTCTGGGATGAAATGTTTTGTGAACTTCTCTTATATAGTCATTATCCAGATGGGTATAAATCTGGGTAGTTGATATATCCGCATGACCGAGCATTTCCTGTACTGAACGCAGGTCGGCACCGCCCTCAAGTAAATGCGTCGCAAAGGAATGCCTGAAGGTGTGGGGAGTAACACGTTTTTTTATATTGCATAATCTGACATATTTTTCAACTATTTTCCATGCACCCATGCGGGAAAGGGCGCCCCCTCTTAAATTAAGTATGAGGTTGGCCGGAGAATTATGCTTTTTGATTCTGGGACGGGCGCTGTTAATATAAGCGGAAACCGCTCCGGCAGCCTTTTCGCCGAGAGGAACAATTCTCATCTTGGCCCCCTTTCCAATGACCCGTATTATGTGCTCATCAAAGATAATATCATTAGAGGAGACACCGAGGGCCTCAGAAATTCGGAGGCCCCCACCATACATAAGCTCAAGAAGAGAGCTGTCTCGCAGACCTGCAGGAGTTTCTTTATCCGGAGATTCAAGGACCGCGGCGATTTCTTCCTGGTCAAGAACGTCAGGCAAACTCCTTTCCCGAACCGGAGTTTTCAGATTAACAGTCGGATCATAATCAATATAGTCCTCAGAAAGAAGATACCTGAAAAACCCTCGAATGCTTGAGAGAAAACGCGCGATACTCGAGCTTTTCAAACCATGTTTGAAAAGAAACTGTACATATTCCGAGATTACATTCTCATCTGGAAAGGAATCCGGGCCATTATATGTAATAAGATTTTGCAGGTCCCGTTCATAAGAATCGATGCTGTTCCGGGAAAGGCCTTTTTCAGCATATAGATAGTTCAGATACTCGGCGGCAAGTTGTTCAAGAGACATATCCTAAATATAATAATATGTGTCAAATACATAAAAAAAAGCGTAACCGCATTAATATTTTCTTGCAAAATTTTGAACAATGTCATATATTAAACAATAAGATTAATGAAGTTATTTAAATTATTCATGAGCGGGAGGCGCCGAAATGGCCCGTTTTAACAGGGAAGAGTTAATAAAGTTGCAGAAGCAGTGTTTAACAGACGCGGCTATAGGAGAGAAATTCGGAATTTCAAGGCAAGCAGTGCACCAGGCCCGGTTAAAACTCGGAGTTTCTTCACTCATGGAAAAACACAAAGATAGAAATCTGAAAATAGTCGAAATGTATAACGAAGGTATTGCCGGCACAAATATAGCTGAAAAATTCGGGATTTCTGTTTCACAGACCTACCGTATAATAAAAAAATATAAAGGTCGAAAAAAAACCGATTGACTATTCAATTAAAATAGAGTCAAAACCCTTTCCGCTATTTTTAATCTTTTTTTTCAACTCCGCAAGTTTTCTTGATACCTCCTCAAAAGAAGCGCCAACCTGACAGCCCCTATTAACTTCAACCGCGGCCGCGCTGACTCCAAGAAGGTTGAATTTCCTGTGCGTACCATGACGGTCCATCGTCTCAATATATCCTCTATAGCGGTCCTCCTCATTATAAAGACTCTCAGCGCTACTCCTGAAATCATCGACCACTTCCCTGATAATTTTCTCGCATTTTTCAAGCCCGCGATTTCTAAAACCTGTAAAAAAATCGTCTCCACCGATATGACCTATAAAAACATCAAGGTGAGAAAAATGTTTTTTCAGGATTTCGCTGAAAAGCAGTATCGCCCTGTCGCCCTTTCTGAAACCGTATGAATCATTGAATGGCTTAAAGTCGTCAAAATCAAAATAACATAAAACAAAGGTCTCGTTACGCGCATCCATAGCTTCAGACACAAATCTATTAACCATAAAATTGCCGGGAAGTTTTGATAAAGGATTTTGGTCGCGGGCACTTTCCATATTTTTCTCATGAATAATCCGCAGTATGGATTCCGCTCTCAGGAAGCCGGTGTACTTCAGGTCTTTGACTATAATGACACCTTCAGGATTGCCTGAGCCGGCATAAAGATCAAGAAGATTCCCGGGACTTATACCGGATTCAGCGACAGGACAAGAAACAATAAATTTATCCAGCTTATAACCCAGAGAAGAATTCTTCATCAGCTCTATACCGTACATAGAATAAACCAGGCTTTTCAAGTCATCTTCCCTGATTATTCCAAGCGGCTCGGCCGCGCAGTTCACTATGGGAAAAAACCTGTATTTCTTGTATTTTCTGAATATCTCAAGGACCTTGAACATATTTGTACCGAGAGATATAGGAGGAACATACTCAACGGTATTCTGGAATTCATTGTCCTCTCCGGGGGTCGAACACCTTTTGTCGGACATACTCAGTTTTTTAATTTCAGTGTAATCACTCTTAAGCCCTTCTGTTTTCCGCTGAGGCTTTTGTATAAAATTTCCCTGAGCAAAATCACAACCAAGCTGCCGGCATTGGTAATACTCTTCGGTCGTTTGTATTCCCACCCCTATTACAGTACAGGACGAAGCATGGGCGGTATTTATAATTCCGGCCAGAAATTGTTTTTTCCTGATATTATTGTTAATAGACTCAATCAGAAATCTGTCGATCTTAAGATACCTCGGAGAAGAGTAATAAAGCAGTTCATATCCGCTGTTACGCCTTCCATAGTTGTCAAGGGCGATATTAATACCCTCTGCTTTCAGTGCTTCCAACTCATCTCTTAAAACATAATAATCCGGCGTGGCATCCCTTTCCCGGATCTCAAGAACCAGGCATTCCGGGGGTATCTTATAATCACGAAGAATGGTAATGATCTTTTTGGCGAAATCTTCTGTTTCCGTGATCGTTTCAACTTCAATATTAAAGAACAGCTTTACATCGCGAAAAAAAGGAATTTCGGAAAAAGCGGCACATGCTTTACCAAGAAGGATAATTTCTGTTTCGAAGAGTATCCCGCTCTCCAGAAACTCCTCAAACATGGTTTCAGGGAAATCATGCCCGGTAATACCGCAATTTCTCACAAAGGCCTCATAGCCCAAAGCTTTTCCGGAAATGCAGCTGACAACCGGCTGAAAATCATATTCAAGATTTTTAATCTGTTCTTTGATATCAAACCTCTTCATGGAAAGCGGAATTTTGTAAAGCAGTTTCTCTTTTTTCATAAATTTTGCCCGGTATCCTCTGTAATTTTTTTGGTTTCCTTTTTCTGAATTTACAATGCCAATATTGCAGTGCTTTTAAGAAAAAGATCTTTCAATAATTTCCTCCTTAAAATCGTTGTAAATGTTGAATTTCTCAACAAAAGTCCCTTTGCTCATGACCTTCGACATATCTGGTCTGTAGTATGTTTTTTTAATTATATTTAGTCTTGAAAAATTTTAACACCGGAAAACACGACTATGAAGATTATTACTCTGAATCCGCCTTTTTTTAAACGTTTCTCGAGAGAATCACGGAGCCCCGCCGTCGCTAAAAGCGGCACACTTTATTATCCAATGTGGCTTGCTTATGCTACAGGAGTTCTTGAAAAAGCCGGCCACGAGGTTTCTTTGATAGACGCTCCCGCAGCCGGTCATGACACCGCCGAAACCGTTCGCCTGATATCCTCTGCTTCTCCCGGTCTCATAATAATGAATACCAGTACACCAAGTATAGATAATGACCTTAAGGTCGCAGAAGAGATAAAAAAATCCAGTCCGGACTCGGTTCTATGTATGGTTGGCACTCACGTCTCCGCGCTGCCTGAGGAAACCGTCATGAGATCGGATGCTGTTGACCTGGCCGCTTTCGGCGAATACGACTATACGGTCAGAGACCTGGCCGCCAGAATTTCGGAAGGTACCCCCTGGAAGGACCTGAAAGGAATTTGCTACCGGGAAAATGAAAAAGCCGTAAAAAACCCTCCGGCCGATCCTGTCACAGACCTTGATGAGCTTCCTTTTGTGTCGGAAGTCTATAAAAAGCACCTTGATATTTCAGACTATTTCTACGGCCACAGCAGACATCCGATTATGGTATTTGTTACGGGTCGGGGATGCCCCCACCGTTGCACCTACTGCGTAATGCCCCAGACAATGCACGGCCACGCCTATAGAACCCGTTCAGAGGAAAATGTCGCCGAAGAATTCAAATATGTCTGCGACAATTTTCCGGAAGTGAAGGAAATAATGATAGAAGACGATACCTTCACCATAAATAAAAAACGTGCTGCCCGCATCGCGGAGCTTATTATTCAGAAAAAAGCCGACCGGATTCCCTGGTCCGCAAATTCAAGAGCGGATGTAGACCTTGAAACAATGAAGACGCTTCATAAAGCTAACTGCAGGCTTTTCTGCGTCGGATTCGAAAGCGGCTCTCAGGAAATCCTGGATAATATAAAAAAGAAGACTGAGCTTAACAGAATACAAAAATTTGTAAAAGACGCCAAAAAAGCAGGGATTTTAATTCATGGCTGCTTCATGGTCGGAAATGACGGAGAAAACAGAGAAACGCTTGAAGAGACTTTAAAATTTGCAAAAAAACTCAATCCGGACACGGACCAGTTCTACCCTCTGATGGTTTACCCCGGAACAGAAGCATATGAATGGGCAAGGTCCAATAAATACCTTATCCCAAAAAATTACTCGGACTGGCTGACAGGGGAAGGCCTCCATAATTCGGTGGTCAGCATGACAGATCTTCCGGCAGAATACCTTGTTGAATATTGCGATAAGGCGCGGAGAGAGTTTTACCTGAGACCTAAGTATATTATAGCCAAAA
>CAYNYI010000018.1:0-32244 GCA_964401455.1 uncultured Fibrobacterota bacterium | reverse complement strand
ACAAAGGCTCCGGGGAAGATTCCACGGCGGTTATTAAAATTCTTACCGGAATAGGAGGCTTCACGATAGAGAAATGCAGGGTTAAAAACAAGTTCAATTTTGTTTCCGGCCTTATGCTCGGAGGTGGCGTTATAAATGTACAAAAATACCATGACGCGGGAGCCTCCGCTTCTGTGTTCACGAAGGAGACCGCAACCGGTGATAAATACGGGGACGATATAGAAGATAAAGACAGGTTCTCTCAATCAACAGCTTTACTCATCGCCGGGGATATACACGGTATAGTATCATATTCTCCTCTGCCATACCTGCACATCGGATTGGAACTGTCTTATACAGGAACATATTCTCCCTCTGGGTTCGGCCAATTCGGCAACCCTTTTAAACTCATATTTCCGGGCATAGGAATGAGAATAATTTTCGGAAACCTCGGCTGACTTAACCCGATAGATAAAAATGAAAATGAAAATCTTTTTGATGATACTGTCGGCCGCTTTCAGCATATTTTGCGGCACCACTGAAACGCCGGCCTTTTCTCCGGATACGGTAAGGGAAAAAGACACCGTCCTTGTAATAAGAGAAAATTTCGGGGAAGATCTGCTTGAAGCTTTAAATCTCGGGCAATTCCAGACTCAAAATATGGAGAAAGCCCGAATTCAGGGATACGGAGCTTCCGGAGGATTCACTCCCGGACTTATGTTCTCCTCCATGTCGCCTGTCAAAAAACTGCTCGGAGCTCTGGAAAAAGAGCTTCACGGAAAAAACATTGCCGGAAATATGGTCTTTTTTCTTGGAACCGGCGGTATCGGCTACGGCGGCTTAGGAAGAGGACTGCGTATAGGCGGAGCCGGAGCAAGCTATTATTCCATAGACGGAATTAACTATACAGGAAATGACGGAATCGATTCGTCGGCATATATCAGAACGTCCCTTCGCTACGGCGGTGTCATTGCCGAGAAAGCCTGGGTCCGGGACCGGATGAACTTTTTCGCCGGCGGCCTCATCGGCGGCGGCTCTATGAATGTCGATGTTTTCCGAGGCAAAAAAGAAGGCTCTTTTTTTGGAGAAGCTTCTCCCGCTCTAATGTCCGGCGATCCGCTGAATGCGGACACTTTTACTCTTGCCGGAGACATCAGGGCGGGATTCACCTACACAATGCTGAGCTGGATGCATATGGGTATGGAATCCGGGCTTGTCTATTTTTATTCACCCACAGGTTTTAACAATTATATAGGACCGTTCGGGCTTACCGCTCCGGTGGTAAAATTAAGGGTTATATTCGGACTGCTTGGATAAGGTTTATGAAGAATACCGCAACGGGAGTTAAAGCAGTATGATCGAGAGTTTAACCAGAGGAGCGGCCGGTCTCGCCATGGTTGTCTGGTCCTGGTTTACTCCTCCCCCGTCAGCAGGAATCGAGATCGTGAATATAAAATCCTCGAACACATCCTATATTGTCTCATGCCGCATGAACCTCGGTTGGAATAAAAAGCTTGAACAAATCCTGGACGCCGGAATTCCGCTGAAAATGAGATACTACAGCGCCTCCGGGACAGACTCCATCAAAACAGAGACCAGAGTTCTAAGTTTTATAATCGAAGACTATTCGTACAGAACCTCCAGAATAGCAAAGAGCGATACTGTCGATGGCAAAAGCCATGACATGGTCCTGTTTGCTCTGAAAGACTTCCAAAGATGGGAGTTCTCGGTTCCGGATACGGTAAAAAAATGCGAAATAGGCGCTGAAGTTATGCTGACCCGCGCTCCTGAACTTGGACGGATCGTCGATGTCAGCCGTATATGGGGATATAAAAGAATTAAAAAAGAAATTGAACTCAAATAGACCATGTTAAAGCTGATAAAAAAAATTGAACTCGAGTGGAAGATAACAGTATTATTTCTTATTATCTCCGCGTCCATAATATTTATTATGCACAGCATGTACATCTCCAGACTTAAGGATGTTGTGGACCAGAGCGTTAACCCCGGACTGGAGCCATGGCTTTCCGAAAGGCTGAAGGAGACCCCGAACGAGGAAAAGACGGAACTTATAAACATTATAAAAAGAGAACGGCAGTGGAACACCCTTCTTCCGATAATTATAAGGGAACAACAGACCTCCGTGCTCACGGTTTCCGCGCTTCTTTTTCTTTCCGGTATAATTCTGGCTTATATAGTTTCAAGAAGCATAACCGGTCCTATTAAGAATATTGCTTCCGCCGCGGAGGAAATAGGAATGGGAAATTTCAGAAAAATCAAAATTAAAAACGGCGGCGCTCTCGGAAAACTTGAAAAATCGATGAATCGAATGCAGGACCAGCTCAAGGAACTGCGGGAAAAAGCGGCCGCTGCCGGAATGGAAGCTGCGTGGCGCGAGATTGCGAGGGTTATGGCACATGAAATAAAAAATCCGCTTACACCGATGCGCCTTACACTGGACCGGCTTAATGAAAAGCTGCTGCTCGAAGGAGAAATTTCGGCAAAAGATGTAGAAAGGGCATCCGACAGAATTACCCGTCAGGTTGAAACTCTTGAAAGTCTGGTTAATTCATTCAGAAGCTTTGCCCGGGAACCTGAAGTAAGAAGCCGCAATTTAGATGCTGTAAAGGCAATCGAAGAGAATACAGCGAGCTTCAAACACGCTCTTACAGCCGAAGTAAGAGGAGAGGGAACGATAAAGGCCGACCCCCTCCTTTTCAATCAGATTATGATAAATCTTCTAAAAAACAGCATGGAAGCCGGAGCCTCAAAAATAATGATATCCGTTTTTTTCAACCAAGACAAAGTATCGATAATACTGGACGACAATGGCCCCGGCATAGCAAAAGATATTATTAACCGTATCTGGGTGCCTTATTTTACCGAAAAAAAAACCGGATCGGGATTAGGGCTGCCGGTTGTAAAAAGATTAATTGAGGGAATGAAAGGTGAAATAGAAACTCGCGGTACCGGAAAAGATTTTAAATTCGAAATAACAATGCCCGCGGCATAAAAAGGAGAATTACAATGGCTTCAGACATAAGAGTACTTGTTGTTGATGATGAAAAGGAAATACTGGAATCTCTTAAAGAACTTTTAGAGGACGAAGGCTATTACACGTACACTGCGCAAAATTCCGCGCAGGCTTTACAAGTCCTCAGAAAGGGCGCGGATCTTCTGCTTCTCGATATCAAACTCGGACCGGAAAACGGGCTTGATGTCCTGAGATCCGTAAAATCCGAATTTCCAAATCTTCCTGTCATAATGATAACAGGGCACGGAAATGTTCAGGCGGCTGTGGAGGCATTTAAAAATGACGCGTATGATTTTCTTGAAAAACCGTTGCGTCTTATTCAGGTGCGGACCGCTGTTAGAAATGCGGCCGAAAAAGTGGAACTTGGGAGAAAACTGCTCGAGAAAAATATGGCCGGGGCAGAAAAGCCTGTTTATGTATCTAAAATTATGGCCGATTTATTCACACAATGCGGCAAGCTCTCTACCGTTTCCGAACCTGTCTCTATTCTGGGGCCTTCAGGTTCAGGGAAAGAGCTTGTCGCAAAAGCGCTCCATTTTTCCGGTCCGAGAGCGGGGAAGCCTTTTCTGGCCACAAATGCCGCTTCAATGCCGGTAAGCCTTGCGGAGAGTGAACTTTTCGGTCATGAAAGAGGAGCGTTTACAGGAGCCGACCGCAAAAGAAAAGGCTGCATAGAAGAAGCCGCCGACGGCACACTTTTCATAGACGAAATAGGTGACATGGATCCTATGATACAGGCAAAAATGCTCCGATTTCTGGAAGAAGGCGTATTCTGCAGGCTGGGATCTTCTGCCCCAATAAACTCAAAAGCCAGAATCATTTGCGCGACA
Source organism: uncultured Fibrobacterota bacterium (assembly GCA_964401455.1). GTDB lineage: Bacteria > Fibrobacterota > OXYB2-FULL-49-7 > CAYNYI01 > CAYNYI01 > CAYNYI01. Next base: position 28,401 of record CAYNYI010000018.1, on the reverse strand, counting down.
CACAAAAACATACCGCAGCTGATTGAAAAAGGAGAATTTCGCCATGATTTATGGTACCGATTAAGCGCCTTTATAATTAAGGTCCCGCCGCTTAATGAACGCAAAGAGGACATTCCTCTTTTAGCTGAAAAGTTTCTTGAGAAAGCAAACCTGGAGACCGGATCGCGTAAAAAATTCTCGGAAGACGCTATTTCCGCCCTCAAGGATACGGACTTTCCGGGTAATGTAAGGGAACTCAAAAACTTTGTATCAAGGCTCTGCCTTTTTTCCCGAGAGGAACTAATTACAGCAAAAACCGTTAACGATAATTCCCGCGATAACCCTCAGCCTTCCCGCGGAATAATTAATGAAAAATGGCCGGATAACTTTTCAGACGCGAGAAGAGAATTTGAAAAACGTTTTTTAAAAAAAGCGCTCGGAGATTCCGATAACAACATTAGCGCCGCCGCGGGCGCGATTGGCATGGCTCAGTCAAATCTATCGAGAAAACTGAAGGAACTCGGCCTGCGCTGAAACCAAAAAAGCGCAGAATAAGATTTCTCCTGATTATATTTAACTTTTTCGTTTGAAAAAAATTATTTTCTCTTTAGTTAAAATCATTTATTCGGATGGCAGCAGACTAATGCCTAAAATACTAATCTTAATACTTCTGGTCTCAAATCAGCTTGTCTTTTCTCAGGTAAAAAGGCGGGAATTCATACGCTACAAAAACACCGAGGAAAAGAAGCTTCTGTATCTCCCCTTTAAAAGCGGCTCTATAAAAAAACCGGTTACGGTGCTGCTTGACCAGAACCTGACAAAAGAGATAAAGAATACTTATGTCTTCGACATAATGCAACCCGGAGGCAGTGCCAATACCGTGGCCGGGGCGCTCCAGGCCGCAATGCCGGTCCACAAACAGGGAAAAATGTATAACTGCCCGTTTGTTTTGAAAAACACCATCGAACTCTTCCTGGATAAGTACATTGTTAAAAGCGAACTTTTCTCTGTAGAAAGAAATGAGGTTATCGAAAGTTACCATCAGGAATGCGCCTGCCCCCTTGAAGAAATACTTTTCTGGATGATACCGGAGATAGCCACAAAAATCGGAGAAGCCCGTCTGGAACTGCCTACAAACTGTCCGGAGGATATGGTGCTTATTAAAGGCGGAAAATATACAGCGGGGTCTGATGAAAATGAAGACAATAACCCGAAACATGAAGCAGATGTGCCGAATTTCTGCGTCGATAAATATGAATTTCCGAATAAAGCAGGCACTCTGCCTTCAGCCAATATGAATTGGCATGAAGCCCGCGACAGCTGCCTTGCCAGAGGAAAGAGGCTCTGCTCGGAAGATGAATGGGAAAGGGCATGCCGTTCGCAATATAATTACATATATTCTTACGGCAATCAATTCAACAAAGTCTGCAATACGCACCGCGGAAATATCGTAAGCTCCGGCTCCAAAACAAAATGCCGGAGCCCTGAGGGGGTTTTCGATATGTGCGGAAACCTTGCCGAATGGACAAAAGACCGCTGGGACCCGAACCTCAGCAATAAGGTTGTAAGAGGTGGAAGCTTCATGTCCAGGGAGCAATATTCAAGATGCACATTCAGAGGCAGCAACGACCCGAAAATACACGCCAGGACTATCGGCTTCCGCTGCTGCACAACCATAAAGTAGGCACCTTTTTTCTATGCACATATCCAGTGTTAAAGACATTAGAAGGCTTGACCGGACCGCAATAACCAAGTTCGGCATACCGGGCGAAACTCTTATGGAGAATGCCGGAAGCTGTCTTTTCAATACCGCTGTCGAAATGCTTGAGGAAAAGTCCTCTCCCCTTGTATATGTAGTTTGCGGTAAAGGAAATAATGGCGGAGACGGCTTTGTTGTTGCAAGAATGCTCGCCGAATTCGGAATAGAAACAAAATGTCTTCTTCTTTTTGATCCGGGCGAATTAGGAGGCGACGCGGAATTAAATTACAAACGTCTTGAAAAAACGTCGGTTAAAGTATCCATCATCTCCAAAAAGGATGAAATTCCCGATTTCAGCAAATCCGACCTGATTATAGACGCCGTTTTTGGCACAGGATTTTCCGGAAGAATTTCGGGCCTGATTGAAGAAGTCGTCTCAGAGATAAATGAATCCGGCAAAGAAGTCCTTTCCGCCGATACTCCAAGCGGAATAAACAGCGATACAGGTTCAGTGGAAGGGATCTGCGTAAAAGCCGACCGCACAGTTACTTTTGCCCTGCCCAAAATCGGTCAGCTCTTCTACCCTGCCCGCGAATTCACCGGAGAACTCGCCGTCGGTAATATAGGAATACCGCAGGAAGCCGAAGAAGAAATTGAATATAAACGTTTTTTAACGGACACTGACTTCGTTTATGAAACATTGCCGGAAATTGAAGCTGTATCCCATAAATATGATAACGGCTCGGTACTGATAATAGCCGGCTCCGCTGAGTATACAGGTGCCGCCGCTCTTTGCGCCGGGGCCGCAATTAGAAGCGGTGCCGGAATGGTATATTTGATGTGCCCCGAACCCGCGAGAAGCATGCTTGAGCCTTTTTTAAGCGAAATAATAACAATACCGCTTCCAGAAAATACAGATGAAGCCTGCAAAACTATCCAAAAAAGCCTTGAAAAAGCCGATTCATGTGTTTTCGGTCCGGGAATGGGAAATACGGAAAGAACGCAGCGGCTATTGGAGTTCATATTATCAAGCTCTAATATACCGTTGATAATAGATGCCGACGGCATAAGCTGCCTGGAAAATAAAACCGAAATTCTGGGCAATACGCGCGGGAATGTCCTCATTACTCCTCATGAAGGAGAATTTTCCAGATTATACCCGATTCCGGACTCCGCTATTGGAGTTCATAAAATAGAACTTATAGAAGAATTCTCTAATAAACTCGGCGTCTCTGTCCTTTTAAAAGGTCCGTCAACAATCATTACCGACGGCCGCCTCACAAATGTAAATATAACCGGGAATCAGGGAATGGCAAAGGGCGGCTCCGGAGACATTTTATCCGGCATTATAGGAGCGCTGGCGGCCAAGAAAATAAATATCCGTGACGCGGCCGCTGCCGCCGCGTTCATACACGGAACTGCCGGTGATATTGCGGCCGGGAAGCTCGGCTTATATTCAATGGCAGCCCCGGACCTCATAAAATTTCTTCCTGAAGCCTTTATATCCATCTTCAACTAATTTTTAAAAACAGAAATCGTTAAAGGCAAAAAACGCTGACATTGCCCTTATTGAAGAATCACTTGATTCCAGCCCGGTCTATATGTTAACTTACCTCTGACTTATATGTGAAACGATACAGGACTTTTTGAACCGATTTTTTGTTTAACTATATTACAGACAAGTATTTATGACATCAGACATTTCTAACCGCACAAAAAAAGTTATTGAAATAACAGATGCCGCGCTGCGTGCCGCAAAATTAACCGCTTACGCTGACGCTTCTGAAAAAAACCGGGCCCTTCTAAAAATGGCGGCCCTCCTGGACAAAAACAGGGCAAGAATAACAAAAGCCAATAAAAATGATATGGAGCTGGCCGCCGCAAAAGGACTGCCGGACAACCTGACCGGCCGTCTTGCATTCGGGGAATCAAAAATAGATTCGAGAATAGAATCGCTGAAAGCGATAGCGGCGCTTCCGGACCCTGTAGGAGAAATTTACGACCACCGGCGTACGGCAAACGGTCTCGACGCCGCCAGAATAAGGGTCCCTCTGGGCGTAATCATGATGATATACGAAGCCAGGCCTCATGTCACGGTAAACTCCGGCGCCTTCGCGCTGAAAGCCGGGAACGCCATAATCTGCAAAGGCGGCTCGGAAGCCGCAGGCTGCAACGCCCTGCTTGGCGAGCTCTGGAGAAAAGCCCTCGAAAAGGCCGGACTTCCCTCCGAAGCGGTACAGATAGCCTCTCTTACCCACGGTGAGGTTGACGAATGCCTTACAATGACTGAGAAAATAGACCTCGTAATCCCTCGGGGAGGGAAAAAGCTTATTGAGTCTGTCTCGCTAAAATCCCGCATACCCGTAATTAAACATTTTGAAGGTATATGCCATGTTTATATCGGCCCGAATGCCGACCCCGACAAAGCTGTGAACATAGCGCTTGATTCCAAAGTATTGATGCCGCATGTATGCAATGCTTCGGAAACCCTGCTTATAGACCGCTCTTCGGAAAGTCTGGTTCCGGAACTCATACGGGAGCTTGAAAAAGCCGGAGTCGAAATACGCGGCTGTAAAAGAACCGCTGAACTCTCCGGCAGCAAGGTAAAACCTGCTTCGGAAGAAGACTGGAAAACAGAGTATCTGGACAAGACTTACTCGGTCAGGATAGTCGATAACGTTTCCAAAGCTGTTGAACATATAAACAAATACGGCAGCGGCCACACAGACGCAATAGTAACAGAGGACCTCGCTGCCGCAAGGGCATTCAAGGCGGGCGTAGATTCGGGAGTGGTTCTTGTAAACGCTTCAACAATGTTTTGTGACGGCGCAACTCTCGGTATGGGTACCGAAATCGGAATATCCACAGATAAGATACATTCAAGGGGCCCGATGGGCTTGAAAGAACTTACCACTTATAAATTTATTATTGACGGCGACGGACAGATAATGACAGAGAAAAAATGGAGATGAGAAGGATAAGGCATGAAAGAGGTTCACGACTATTATCACAAAGGCTTTGAAGAAGCGGAGAAAAAGAATCTGCAGCACGGGCGGCGCATCGGCTCCGAACTCAAAATGCCCCTTGTTTCGGAGAACGGCGAAGCGGTCGACATAGGGATAATCGATAAACTCTGGGAATATCTCGGAGACAACGGATGGGAAAAAATAACAGACGCTCATTCCGGCAAAGTAACCGGCGCCCGGAAAATGGGAGAGCATAACCATACCCTCGCATCTTGCGAAACCGGCTACTGCAAAACAGAATTTTCACTCTCCCATGTGGGGGACCTTTTTGAACTGAAAGAAGCCGTCGAGGAACTTCGCGCCGAACTAGGCCCTTTCGCGAAAAAGCATAATGTGCATTTTCTCGCTTACGGAATCCACCCGGTAACAAAACCCGGCAAGCATCTTCTGATGAAAAGCAAAGGGCGTTCACAGGTGTGGAACAAGACTTTCGGAGCAAACCGGATACTTCATGAAGACGACGGCGACGATGTCAATATTTTCACCGTGAACGCGGCGAGCCATGTCCACATAAGCGTATCAAAAGAAGAAGCCGTCCGCTCGGTAAATATACTTAACGGTTTCTCCGGAGCCCAGATAGCGCTTACGGCGCATTCAAATATCTGGAAGCGAGAAATCGACCCTGATCATAAATGCGTATCAGAAATGTTCTGGGACTGGTGGATCCCGGACGGAAAGAGGATCGGAGTTCCTGAAAAAGAATTTTCCGACCTCGAAGACTATGTCAGCACAATCAACGATTTTAAACCGGTATTTGTAAAACGGGACGGCAAGCCCGTAATACTGGATTACGAATCCTTCCGGGACTATTTTGCGAGAGACAAGGCGGAGGGAGAATATCCCGACGGAACTAAAATAGACCTGGTTCCCCATGAGTCAGATATTGACCTTCACAGTACATGCTACTGGTTCAACACGAGAATAACAAGATATTACACTGTGGAAAACCGCGCCAATGATCAGCAGCCCCCAAAAGAAATGCCTGTTATAGCGGCCCTCACTCTGGGTCTGATTTCCGCTCCGGAAAAGTCTCTCTCGGTCCTGCGGCAGTATAAATGGGAGGATTTGAGGGAACTGCGCTCCGAGGCATGTAAAAAGGGGATGGCCGCCGAATCAGGCGATGTGAAGGCTCACAGGCTGGCCGAAGAAATGCTTGAATGCGCCCGGGAGGGTCTTGTCTCAAGAGAAAAAGGAGAAGAGATCTTTCTTAAACCGCTTTTTGAACGGCTGATTAAAAAAGAAAACCCTGCCGATGAAATCGAGAATATTTTTAAAAAGGGAGGCGTAAAAGCGCTCATTGATTCCAGAACTTTCTGCTGAGAGCCGGGTTATGAAACTTACACCAGGACTTACAGATAAAGAAAATCTTTACAAAACGATCTATGTGGACACATCAGGGCTCAACTATGACAACCCTGAAGTCCTCGAAAAGATCGAACATTCCCTTCTTGAAGCTTATCAGAAGCTCCATGAACAAGACATAAAAGGCCCCTGTCTTTCCAAAGTGCATATCGGAGAACCGAAATGCCGTACAGCCATGCTGCCGCGCTTCATCAGGCCCGGCATTAAATTTGCCGAAAAAAAAGGCGCGAATCAGAATTTCTGCGGAGACACAACGGTGGCCTATACCGGAAAAAGAGGCTATTCGGAAAACCCGCACAACGACCCTTCAGCATATATGGAATTGGCAAAAAGCCGCGGCTGGATGCAATCGGGAGACACAGGAGTACCGTTTGCCGTGCTCGACCGCCCGGTAACATCCTCCGGAAAAGGATTTGAGTTCAAAAAAGAGGAAGGTCTTGTTAAAGGACAGGCCGGAAATTATAAAGACTTCTTCGCCGCGGGCGGCTTTTTAAAAGCGGGTTTTATTCAGAACCATGCGCATCTTACACTTCACGGACTTGCCGGCGTAGCGGCTTCGGTTAAAAGCATAGCTATGGGCTGTACCTCGCTCAGAGGCAAACTCAGAATGCATCAGCACTATATGCCTGTCTTTAACCCTGAAAAATGTACCCGATGCGGAAAATGCATTAAAGAATGTCCGGTAGAGGCCCTCTCCCTGCCTGACCGCGGCGTTCCATCGCTCCGCAAAAAGATATGTATAGGCTGCGGCGAATGCGAGGCCGTCTGCCCCTCAAGGGCGGTTACCCTGAATGCGGGAGAGATTACAGATTGGGGCAAGGGTATGGACACTCTTAGCCGGCGGATGGCTGACTACGCGATAGGCCTTATTGACGGCCGGTGGGATTCTATAATAAACACAGTCCACATATACACGGTTACGGAAAGATGCGACTGTCTCAACACAGTTCAAAAGCCAATGATTACAGATAATCCGGGATTCGTAATCTCAAAGAACCCTTTTTATGCCGACAGTCTCGCCGCCGAATTTTTGAAAAAAAGGCTGCCCTCAGAAGCGGCATCCGCAAATTCTTACCTCACCGGGACGGCAAAAAGCGCGGAGGAATATGTCAAAGAGGGATACGGAATACTTTCGCCCGAGAACTACGAAGTAATTAAAATTTAATAATACCAGAAAGGTGTTAAATATGCAAAAATTATCAGAAAAAGCGTCTATAGAACGCCCCCTTTATTTACCCCTCACCGAGGAGGCGGTTAAAAAAATTTACAATGAGGCTTTGCGCCTTCTTGAGCGATCCGGCATGATAGTGTATTCTGCCACAGCCATGGACGCCCTCGAAAAAGCAGGAGCTGAAATTGACCGCGAAAACCGCAAGGCCCGTTTTCCGAGCGCGATGGTAGAAGACGCCATAGCTTCGACCCCCGCGTCTATAAAGCTTGCGGCCAGAGACGGCAAGTCGGACGCGGTACTCGAGAAAAACAAAGTTCATTACGGAACGGGAGGGACCGCTATATATGTAATGGATCCTGACACCGGAGAAAAAAGGCCCTCAGAAACAAAAGACGTAATACTCAATGCCAAGATGATAGAAAAAATGGACAATGTAGATGTTTTTACCATAAATGTCTTTCCGAATGATATAAAAGAAAAAAACCATATCGACGTCAACAGATTCTTCCACGCATTTTCAAATACCAGAAAACATGTCATGGGCGGCATATATACTCTGGAGGGCTGTATGAATGTCGTGAAAATGGCGCAGGAAATCGCGGGCGGCAAGGAGGCCCTCCGGAAAGACCCTTTTGTTTCTTTTATTACGCTTTTAATAAGCCCTTTTAAAATCGATGACAATTACGGTGAAATGACCTGCTACCTCGCAAAAGAAGGGCTTCCCGTTGTTGTCCCGACAGAGCCGATATGCGGAACAACATCGCCCATAACCCTTGCCGGCAATGTCCTGGCGCATGTGGCGGAGACGCTCGGCGGGGTAACTCTCGTGCAGGCCGTAAATAAGGGTGCCCCCGGAATTTGCGGAAGCGTAGGTTCAATAACCGATCTCCGCACAATGAACCATCTCTCAGGAGCGGTTGAAAGGGCGATGATAAACGCCGGAGTCGCCCAGGTGGCCCAGAAACTCGACCTGCCGCTTTATTCTACCGCGGGAACATCCGACTCGAAAGAATTCGACGTACAGGCGGCTTATGAGAGCGCCATGTCAAACCTGCTTGTTGGGATGTCGGGCGCTAATTATATGCATGATGCCGCCGGCCTGACAGAGTTTGATCTTACCGTGGACTACAGAAAGTTCGTTATGGACAATGAGATAATAGGCATGGCCCGAAGGGTCCTCCGCGGTATAGAAGTCAATGATGAGATCCTCGCTGCGGACCTCATGATAGAAAAAGGCCCCGGTCAGGACTTTCTGGCCGAACAGCATACTGTGGACCATATGACCGGCGAATTCTATGACCCGACTGTTTCGAACCGGGACAAACGGGAATACATGAAAGAGAAAAACGCGGCAGAAAAGGTTGAGGGTATAATAAAAGAGATAAGAGCAGTCCCTGACGGCGGATGCCTGGAAGAAGACCTCCGGGCAAAAATAACATCCATGTTTCCTGAAATTAAAACTATACAGTAAATAAAAAAATAAAGGAGTATATATATGTCTCTAAAACAAAGAGAAGGAGTGCTGGTAGATCCGCACCTGAGACTTAATTCAAGACAGATAGAAATAATAGACGAACTTTCAAGAAAAATGCTTGAGGATCCCGGACTGATTTGCTATAACGCGGAAGCAACAGAGCTTTTTAAAAAAGCCGGCTCAGAAGTGACTCAAGAGAGTAAATTCAGCCGTATAAAACTGAAACCCGGTATTATTGACAAAATTCTTGAGACTGTTCCCTCGAAGATAACGCTCGGGGCAAGAAATCCGGACAACAAATTAATACTCGACGCCCATGAACCCAGGGTCAGATTCGGCAGCGGATCAGAAACCAATGTCTGGCTTGACATGGAATTTGAGAACGGAAAGCCCGCCTTTAAACGAACCCCGGGAAGCATAGAAAAGCTCAAAGCCTCCGCCCATCTCTGCGATAATCTCGAAAATCTCGACTTTTTCATACGTAATGTAAACATCCAGGACGATGCTGTAAATAAGAAGAACAAGGATATAAATAAATATCTCGCGCCTGCGAATAATATAACAAAACATATTCAGGCGGGTTTAACAGACATAAATGCGCTTAACGATATAATAAAAGCGGGGCACATAATAGCGGGAGGCGAAGACGACTTTAAGAAAAACCCTGTTTTCTCTTTTATAACCTGTGTTGTGAAAAGCCCTCTGCAGGTTGTCCAGGACACGGCTGAAAAATTAATCGCGATCTCAAAACGGAAAGTCCCCGTTGTTATTACCAGCTGCCCGATGGGCGGCGCTACAGGCGCATTCGATGAATTCGGAATTGTGGCCCAGATAAACGCCGAGCTCCTTGCAGGGATCGCCATAAATCAGCTTGCCTCGCCTGGCGCTCCTGTGCTTTACGGGGCCGTTCCGGTGAGGACCAGGCTCGACAACCTTCAGGACATGTACGGCGCCCCCGAATTCGTTCAGTACAATATTGGCTGCGCGCAAATGGCAAGGCATTACGGAATTCCCTGCTATTCTACAGCGGGAGTCGGAGATACGGCCGAACCGGGAATACAGGCGACTATGGAAAAAATGCTCACCCTCAGTACGGTACCCATGGGAGGGGCGCAATATATCCATTACGCGTTCGGCCTCCTTGAGAGAACAAATACATTCTGTCCTCAACAGGCCGTTCTGGACAATGAGTATATCGGAATGATAAAACACATGCTGACTCCGGCTGACATAAACGAGAAAAACGCTGAAAAAGTGCATGCCCTCATGAAGGAAGTCATGATGACAGACCATAAGACTTTTGTCTATAATCTTCCGATCCCAACTGTTGACCCCGTGTATCCGTGTTATATGCTTGAAGAAAAAGAAGAAAACGGCGGAACTCTCGCCGCGGCAGACAGAAAATACAGGGAGATTTCCGAAAAGCCCCGCAACACACTCGACAGTAAAACCGTGAAATCCCTCCGGAACAGTATAGAAGGAATACTGCCCGGTACACTGGACTAGGAGAATAAACGTGAATCTATCACAGGAACAAACAGGCGCCTATTCCGAAGCGGTAAAAAGCGGCCTTTACAATAAGAAATCCGGTCTTGTCGGAAAATATGACAATGTACGCCGCTACTGGGAAGACGAGAACACAAGGCTTGTGCTCTACCCGCATATTCACAAACTTATAGAGAGATGCCGCGAAAGAATGCGCAGACTCAGGATAATGGACCTCGGATGCGGCAGTGCCGACGGTCTGGAGCTTCTTTTCGGAATAAAAGATAAAAACGCCGATCTTCATGATACGGAAATAGACCTCCTGAACCCGGAGAATTTCGGTTTTTACAAAGGTCTCGACCTGAACACAGACCTTCTTGATCAGGCCCGTTCAATCTATGGCGGGAACCCGAAAATAACTTTTGAGAAAGGCGATTTCTCAAGGGGGCTCCCGCTTTCGGAAGACGAAGAACCCTATGACCTTTATTTTACTTCCTACGGATCAAGCTCACATCACAACAACGATGAAACACATGTTAATCTGCTGAAGAAAATAGCAGAAAAAACAAAAAATTATTCCATTGTTGTGTGCGACTGGGTCGGCCGTTATTCCTATGAATGGCAGGAACTCTGGACGGAAGACCTAAAATCCGATCCTAATATGGACTATGTGGTGTCATATATTTATGAAAAAGAGGAAAGAGAAAAAAAACGGGACAGTCTCCAGCACATAACTCTCAGAGTGATGTGCAAAGAGGAAGCGGAGCTGCTCGTTAAAAAGGCTTCCGGGGAATCCGGTATTCCCATAAAGCCCCTTGAATTTTTCGACCGTTCAATCTTTACCGGCAGACACATGGATACAGCCGAGTATAATCAGCACGCCAGGCCTCTGCGCAGGGCTGTCAACTCTCTCCATGAAGAAAATGTCCGGACAGATTTGAACACTCTTATCGTAGATTATGTTCCGAAAAAGGGTTTTGATTTTTTTAATAATTACTTTGACTATCTTCAGGTTTGCTGGAATACCCTTGTGAGATATTCATCCGAAATAATATACCTTTACAATGAAAAGGAAAAACGGTTTTCCGGAGAGCTCCCCAAAATCTACCCCTCTTACCCCGAACCACTTAAAGAGATGATGACAAGAATGAAAAACGTTGTCGAAGGTATCGGATGGCTTACTGTCGGCATGCCCAGAGAAAACATAATCGAGCCTCAGCTTGGGTACGCGCTTCGAAACCTGATGTCGTGCATGCAAAAAGGGCAGGGATGCGCACACGGCCTTATAGGAATATTTGAAATAGACAAAACAAAAGATTCCTCCGGAGCAAAATGATAGTCCTTGATTCTGTGAGCAAACAGTTTCCCGGCGGCGTAAAAGCCATGGACCGCGTATCATTCGAGGTTATGGAGGGAGAAACTCTTGTTCTTCTGGGTACAAGCGGCTCGGGTAAAACCACGACGCTTAAAACCGTAAACCGGCTCATCGAACCCACCTCCGGCCGCATTTTCATAAACGGAAAAAACATTCTTGAGGCAGATCCGGTCAAGCTGAGGCTCAATACGGGATACGCCATACAGCATATCGGGCTTTTTCCACACATGACAGTCGGCGAAAATATCGCCGTGGTTCCCGGATTAAAAGGAACTCCCCCCGAAGAATCCCGGAAAAAGGCCGCGGGACTGCTTTCAATGGTGGGGATGATTCCGGAAGAATATATAGACCGGTATCCTTCCCAGCTCAGCGGAGGTCAAAAACAGCGTGTAGGCGTAGCCAGAGCCCTGGCGGCCGACCCTTCCGTGGTGCTTATGGACGAACCGTTCGGAGCGCTTGACCCTATAACGAGAGAACAGCTTCAGCAGGAATTCCGCGAACTCGAATCCGAAATCCAAAAAACCGTATTGTTTGTAACACATGATATTTTTGAGGCGGTCAGAATGGGAGACCGCATAGCCCTGATGGACGGTGGACGCCTGCAGCAGATTGCCACTCCGGCCGAGCTGGTTGAAAACCCGGCCAATGAATTTGTGGATGCCTTCCTCGGAAGCCAGCGTTTTCAGCTTTCTCTTCTTACCAGAAATATAGGTGACATTACTGAAAAAAACAGCGGAAAAGAAACCCACTGGACTGAGGACTCCCCTACCGTAAATACGCATCACTCGCTTCTTGACGCTCTGGATATATTTAAAAAGTCAGGCAAACAAATACTTCCGGTTATAAACAAAAATAAAAAAGCAGGTGAGCTGGGGAAAAAAGACCTTTTAAGCGCCATTTCAAAGGTCCTTGGCGAAACCGGAGAATGACATGAATACAATAAAAACGTTTTTTGAGAGACTTGGCCCTGAAATGGCCGCCCATACAGCCGAACACCTCGGTCTTGTTCTCTCAGCCATGTTTTTTTCACTTATTATAGCTCTGCCTATAGGGGTTTTTCTGGCAAAAACCAGAAGGAAACGGCTTGTATCGTTTATTCTCGGAGCGGCGGGAGTAATACAGACAGTACCCAGTCTGGCGCTTATATCACTTATCGTGGTCGTATTCGCTTTTTTAGGTCTGCCGACAATCGGTTTTTTCCCGGCGGTTACCGCCCTCGTACTATATTCGCTTTTACCGATAATGCGTAATACTTATACCGGGATCAATCAGGTCGCTCCCTCGATTGTAGAAGTCGCCACCGGCATGGGAATGAAGCCCGGCCAGATACTGCTGAAAATAGAACTTCCCCTTTCAATTCCGGTAATAATGGCCGGAATCAGGATTTCAACCGTCTGGACAATAGGGGTTGCCACGCTTGTAGGTCTTATAGGGGCCGGAGGGCTCGGCAATCTTATAATCAGAGGACTCAGAAGTTTCCACATGGACTATATACTGGCCGGAACGCTTCCGGCAGCCGCGCTTGCGCTTGTTTTTGATGCGGTTCTCTCGGCTGTGGAAAAAGCCCTGACGCCGCCCGGTATAAAATAAAAGGAGGATCCGATGAAAAAGACCGTTTTTGTGCCTGTCATCCTTATGACTTTGTTTTTGTTCTGCGGAATACAGGAAGACCGGATATCGGCGGCGTTTGACGCCGAATTTCTCACACGCCCCGACGGCTACAAAGGCCTTAAAAAACATTATAATTTCAGTTTCTCAAAAAAACCCATCCAAATGGACCCGGGGCTCATGTACAAATCGGTCTCTTCCGGCGCTGTCGATGTAATCGACGGGTTTGCGACCGACGGGCGCATAGAATCCTACGGATTGAGAGTGCTGCGTGATGACAAAAATTTTTTTCCTCCCTATTATGCCGCTCCGCTTATCAGGCAGGAAACTCTCGAAAAATACCCTGAAATAGAAAAAGTTCTTTCTCTTCTTGCCGGGAAGCTTCCCGACAGCACAATGCAGAGGCTTAATTTTCTCGTCGATGAAAAAAACATGAAAGCCGGGGAAACGGCCGAAAAATTCCTCAAGGAATCCGGGCTCCTTGACATGAAACCGGTTGCTTCGGGCCTGGAGGGTTCTTTAACCATCGGGAGCAAGCATTTCACCGAACAGGAAATACTCGGCCAGATGATGGCCATGCTTATAGAAAAACATACCGGACTCGATGTTGACCGGAAACTGAATCTCGGGGGAACAATAATATGTTTTAACGCCCTGAAGGCCGATGACATCGATCTCTACGCCGAATATACCGGAACGGGACTCGTCAACATACTGAAAGAAGAAGCCATGAACGACCCCGATAAAACACTGAAAAAGGTCCGGAATGCTTTTGAGAAGAAATATGATCTTGTATGGCTTATGCCTTTTGGATTCAACAATACCTATACTCTCACAATGAAAGAAGAGAAAGCGGAGAAGCTGGGCATTGAATCCATTTCGGACCTCGCGGAGGTAATAAAATCGCAAAAAAAATCAGTTGACCGGAGCGATAAATAAATATTATTATTTCTCCGACATTCTGGAAAACGGGATGTAGAATTTTTTAGTTTCTTTTCGGGACCCGGAGGTCCCTGTTACTTAATAAAACAGGAGGTTAAAATGGCCCACGTAATTAATGACAACTGTACCGCATGCGGCGCCTGCATGGACGAATGTCCTTCAGAAGCTATTAAAGAAGGTGACCCTAAATATGAAATAATCGCCGATAAGTGCACAGACTGCGGCGCATGTGTTGACGTATGCCCTTCCGAAGCTATTAACCCCGCCTAAGGGTCCTTTTTCGGAGACATTGAATCAGAAAGAGGCGGTTCTTATAAGGACCGCCTCTTTTATTTAATTATAATGGGCCGCGCCGATGAAAAAAAACATAATATTTATTGTTTCTTCACCGGATAAATCCGTAATGGGGTTTGCCGCGCATTTGTTCCGCTTCGGCTTTGATGTAATATTTGTTCCTTTTCGGGACCTCGGAATAGACAGTTTTGAGAAATACATCGCGGCCGTAATTCATTTCGAGAAATACACAGCATACAGAGAAAAGAAAATTAACTCTCTACTCACGGAAATCGGTTTGACCCATATTCCGGTATACCAGTTCCATGAGTCCGAAAACAGAAAAGCAAACCACAGTCTTGGTGTAATTCAGCCTCCTCTCAATGAGAAACACGCCTTTTCTTTCTGCCGGAACCTTGAGTGGATCGACAACCATTACAATGATACACATCTAAAATTCAAAAAAGAACTCGAAATAACTTTTGAGGGCTTTGTGGAGTCCGCGCTTGCCTCCCTTGAGGCACGTGACGCATATACCTCGGGGCACAGCCGAAGGGTAATGCGCTATTCTCTTTCAACAGCTTCGGAGATCAACTCCTGCCGTGAAGGTCCCTTTTCGGACGTATTTTTTTCCGACCTGGAGCTGCGCCAGCTGCGTTATGCGTCTCTTCTTCACGATATAGGAAAAATAGGAATGGGAGACCGCATACTCCACAAAAGACAGCGGCTTTCCGAAAATTCGCTAAAAACCGTCTTCGAGAGATTTGACTTTATAAAACACATTATAAATGACTCGGAAATATCTCCGCGGGAAAAGAAAACCAGCCGCCGCGAAATAGACAACTATATGCGTTTTATTAAATCAATAAACACCGCTGAAAAACTTACAGGCAAACAGCTCGAAACACTCGTGGAAATATTCAGCCGTAAGTATAAGAGTAAAAACCACAGCCGTTCATACCTCACCCGTGAGGAATTCCTGGCTCTTTCCGTAGAACACGGCAACCTTACCGATGACGAAAAAACAGACGCCTGTCAGCACGCTTTTCATACCGAGGAAATATTAAGCAGGATACCCTGGGACAGGAAAATGAAAAAAATCGCCAGAATAGCGGCGCTCCACCATGAGAAAATGGACGGCAGCGGTTACCCATACGGATTAAAAAGCAGAGAGATCCCCCTTCAAGCCAGAATAATAGCCGTGTCTGACGTTTATGACGCCTTGACAGCCGACAACAGGCCATACCGTAGGCCGGCATCCCCGGAAAAAGCCGTCATAATTCTCAAAGAAGAAGCCGCTGCCGGCAAACTTGACAGCAATGTAGTCGACTTATTTATTTCCGCAGAAATATTTAAAAAAGGAAACGGGCTGTTTGAAAAAGCATAAGGATTTTCCTCTTTCTTCTGTTTCTTCCTATCGGACCGGCGGACCGGCGGATTTTTATTATGAGGTGAAAAACACCGGGGAAACTTTACAGGCAGTAAATGAATGCTCCGGCCGGAATATCCCTTTTAAGATAATAGGCCGGGCAAGCAACATTCTTTTTTCTGACCGCGGATTCCGCGGCGCAATTATAAGAATGAAGGGAGAAGGGATATTTGCCGAAGCACCCGGAAAAGTCTTTGCCGGAGAATGCCTTAAAGAATTCATAAACTTCTGCATAAAAAAAGGCCTCGGAGGCCTCGAAAGACTTTCCGGCGTTCCCGGAACAGTAGGCGGAGCGGTATATATGAATGCCGGAGCCTATGGCACAGAAATTAAAGATTCGCTGAAAGAAGCGGCGGCACTTATGCCTGACGGCAGCATTAAAATTTTTAAGGCGGAAGAATGCGAAATGGAATACAGGAAAAGCCTCTTCTCATCGGAGAAACTGCCGATATTATATGCGGGTTTCAATCTCACACACGAAGATCCCGAAAAGCTGTCCCGGACCGCTTTGGAATGCCTTTCTTTGCGGAGAGAAAAACAACCTCTAAACTATCCCAGCTGCGGCTCGGTATTTAAAAGACCCGCGGGTAACTACGCCGGAAAACTTATTGAGGAGACCGGTCTAAAAGGCTTCTGCATCAACGGCGCCTGCGTATCCGAAAAACACTCAAATTTTATAGTCAACAAAGACGGAGCATCTTCATCAGATATAAAATCGGTCATAGATTATGTAAGAAATAAAGTCTATGAAAAAACAGGGATAATGCTGGAAACAGAAGTCGAACTGGCCGGCGAGTGGTAGAAAGTCCGGACTCAAAGTTCCTTAAAATCGGCGTCCTCTACTTCGTGCCCCTTATTGTCCATTCTTTTTTCGTGTTCACGCCTGTCCTTTTCCATAAGGTAGCGGAATATCCCGTCTGTTAAAAGCTTAATGAGAAGATAAAAAACAGCGAGAAAAAATACTAACTTTACAAATCCTGAAATCATTTAGTCGCCTCCAATTATTTCCGCTCTTTTACGACCGGAATTGAAATTCCAAACTCAGCGCCTTCTTCTGGCACACTCTTTACCGAAACGGAGCCTCCGTGCAGCTCCGCGATTTCCTTTACAATCGAAAGGCCTATACCTGTGCCGGAATACTTCCGCGTCGAGGAAGAATCAATCTGATAAAAATGGGTAAAGATTTTTTTATGATATTTGGGGTCAATGCCTATTCCTCTGTCACGGACAGTAATAAAAAGATCATTCCCGGAAGAATCGACAATAAGTTCGACCGCTTCCCCTTTCGGTGAAAATTTCAAGGCATTGGAAAGAAGGTTTAAGAAAAGCTGTGAAAGCCTGTCGCGGTCGGCTTCGATTATTTCCTTTTCTCCTCCCTCAATACTCAGCGAAATACCTTTACTTTCAAATTCCGGCGCTACCGTATTTCTGATGTCCGTAATCAGATCTCTAAGCATAAACCCGGAAATTTCCAGTGTGGATTTCTTGTCTCTGATGATCCTTGAATAATCCAGAAGGCTATCTATCAGTTTTATCAGTTTATCAATATTATTGAGACTTATTCCGAGGTACTTTTTGTATTCTTCAGAAATTCCACCCATCATTTCATTATAGATTATCTCGGTATATCCCTTAATTGATACAAGCGGAGTTCTGAGCTCATGACTGACATTTGAAAGGAGATCGTTTTTCATCTGATCAAAAGTACGCAGTTCCTCATTGGCCTTTTTCAGCTCCTCTGATTTGCTCTGGAGTTTGCTGATGAGAGAGTCCTGCTCTTTCTGATATTCAATATTCCTTTCCGCGAGAGACTTTTTCTCGAAAGCGATATTAACCCAGTTATTAATATCACTGATTTTAAAAGGTTTGCGAATATAGGCGAAAGCCGAATATTTGACAGCCTCAATGGCGGTTTCAATACTTTCATTTCCTGTTATCATTATTACTTCGGTGAGAGGATCTTTGGTCTTTATTTCCTTCAGAACCTCAATCCCGTTCAGCTTGGGCATCATTATGTCAAGAAGCACGACATCGCGTTTAGAGTTGTTGAAAAGCCTGACTCCGTCATCTCCGTTGACGGCGCAATCTACACTGTGCCCCTTTTTCCTGAAAAAGGAGGCAAGAAGGTCACCCAGTATCTTTTCGTCTTCTATTATAAGAATATTCATGATAAAAAATTTGCTCCGGCAACAGTCATATTTAATTATAATTGATTAATATACATTTAGTAAAGGAACAAGCACAAATATGCAAAAACCTCTTTCACCTGAAAAGATCACCGAAATGACCGGCATATCCCAGGAAAAAAGCCAAGAGTGGCTTTCCGGAAGCATGCTGAAATCTTTTAATACCCCTTCGGGGAAACTCATTGTGGAGTGGGAGGTTCTTGCTACTTTTTTAAAAAACCAGGGAATAGAATCAAACGCTCTCCCCGGGGCCGTTTGGTAAAATAACGTCCTTATAATAGATGATGAACTGGATTTTCTGGAAGTAATACAGATATACCTCCTCAGGAACTTCCCTGCCTATAAAGTCGAGACACTGAGTAAGGCGGACAACGCGGAAAAAAAAGTAAAAGAATTTATGCCGGACATCATGATCGTGGATTTGAATATGCCGGGGATGACCGGAATGGAACTCACACGCGAACTCAAAGATAAAGGCCTTCTTAAGGAAAAGAGGCTGATCGGAATTACGGGTTACGTTGAAAATGAGCAGGCGATAGCGCAAATGAAGCTGCTCGGGGCCGAAAAGGTAATATCAAAACCGATTGATTTTGAATGTCTGATCAATACAATCTCCACCTGATTGCATTTTCAGACATTAAACTTGAAGTGGGCAATATCTCCGTCCTTGACGACATACTCCTTACCCTCAAGCCTCTGTAACCCCTTATTTCTAAGCTCCTTCTCGGACCCTGCTTCTTTCAAGTCATCAAAAGCCATTATTTCCGCCCTTATAAAACCTCTCGCGATATCACTGTGTATCTTTGAAGCGGCCCTAACAGCCGTGTCGCCGCGGTTAACGGTCCAGGCTTTTACCTCGTCCTCTCCGCATGTAAAAAATGAAACCAATCCGAGCATTTCATAGCATGCTTTTATAAGTCTTGTGCTCGCCGGCTCCTCTATACCAAGATCCTCAAGAAAGACCGCCTTGTCTTCATCCTCAAGTCTTGATATTTCCATTTCAACATCCGCCGATACGATAAATACATTCTCATGCTTCTCTGTAAAACCCCTGTAAGAGTCAGGATTTTTAAGACGCGTTTCGTCCACATTCAGCATGGTTATAACCGGTTTTTCGGTCAAAAAACAATACCCGCGCAGCATTTTTGATTCATTCTCGGCAAGCTCCAGGTCAGAAATCATACCGCCTTCGCCAAGACATTCTATAATTCTTTCCAGAACAGCGAGTTCGTTTTTTTGTTTCTGCTGATCGGGTCCCTTTACGGTAACTGTTTTTCTGAGCTTCTCCGCCCTTTTCTCAGCTATATCAAGATCACTGAATATAAGCTCGGTTTTAATATCCTCAAAGTCTCTCTCCGGATCTATAGTGTCCTTTGGATGAAGAACATTATCATTATCAAAAAATCTGACAACCTGAAGCAGGGCGTCGGACTCTCTCATTTTATTCAGCGCCTCATTGGCTTCTTTTTTCCCCGTTTCGCCCTGTATCGCGCCGGCTATGTCCATATAATCTATAGCGGCAGGGCTGAATTTGGCAGGTTGGTATTTTTCATTAAGCCAATCTAGGCGTTCATCCGGAACCTTAACCGAAGCAATATTTTCCGAGGGGACTCCTGTAATGCCTGTTTCCGCGCTCATGCCGGTAAGCGCGTTGAATATGGTTGTTTTTCCGGACTGCGGAAGACCGATAATGCCTATTTTCAACCTTATCTCCTTTTTTCGTATGAGCGAAATATTTTATATTTCATTCTGGATCAATCGAAGAGTAATTTAATACTTTACATCGGCTCATACAATGCAAGACTGCTCCGGAAGCGGTGAAAAAAACATTTTCAAGGCAAACATGCCCGCACTTGCCCCGCCGGAAGACCGGCTGTACTCTTCTTTAATAGGAATCGCAGGCGGGGGCGGCCTCGGATCAAACCTGGCGCTTCACCTTTGCAGGATGGGATTTAAAAACCTGCTTATCGCGGATTTCGACATTGTCTGCCCGGGAAACCTGAACAGACAGTTTTTCTTTGCCGCGCAGGAGGGAATGAATAAAACAGATGCTCTTAAAAAAAACCTTGATGCCGTTTTTCCGGGAAGGCTCTCTATAAAAACAGTAACGGAAAGAATAAGCTCAGGCAACGCGGCTGAAATTTTCAAGGACTGCCGTGTTTTTGCAGACTGCACCGACAGGGCCGAGACAAAGTCGGAAATAGTCGCAGCAATACTCTCAAGCCTCCAATGTCCGGCGGTATCGGCTTCAGGTATCGGGGGAAGGCTTACCCCCGCGCTAACTTCAACAAGAGAGCTTTTCGGCGGAAGGCTCACACTTGTGGGTGATGGAGAAACCGCTGAAGACAAAGGAACGATAACCACCTCGGTTTGCGCCGCTGCCGCCGTTATGGCCGAGAATATTTACAGATATTGCAGGGAGGAAATAAAATCATGATAGAAATAAAGTTTAACGGAGAAACCAGGACAGCAGAAGAAGGTACTTCTCTCCGAAAATTCCTGACCGACTCCGGTATTATGGCAGAACGCTGCGCGGCTTCGGTAAATGGAAAGATAATCCGTTCAGATCTTCATGTTACAACAACTCTTAATGACGGAGACAATCTGGAAATTATGGTCTTTGTCGGAGGCGGATGATATTATGGCGGAAAAAGATAAATTTATTCTAGGCGGAAGAGAGTTCTCTTCGCGGCTTCTTCTGGGAACGGGTAAGTTTCCATCGGCCGAATCTATGGCCGCGTCGGTAAAATCTTCCGGTGCCTCATTGGTAACAGCTTCTCTTAAACGGTACAATCCCGAAAGCCCGGACGATGACCTTTTTAAACCGATATCAGAATCCGGAGCTGTCCTGGTGCCGAATACCTCCGGCGCAAGAAACGCCGAAGAAGCTCTATACGCGGCGATGATGGGGCGTGAGGCCTCCGGTTCCGATTTCGTGAAACTTGAAATACATCCGGACCCGACCCACCTTATGCCGGACCCGGTAGAAACCCTGAAAGCCGCAGAAATGCTCGTTAAGGAAAAATTCATCGTCCTTCCTTATATAAACGCCGACCCGGTTCTGGCAAGACGGCTGGAGGAATGCGGCTGCGCCGCGGTTATGCCTCTTGGTTCCCCTATAGGCTCGGGAATGGGGCTCTCCACATTCAATCTTATTTCGATAATAATAAAGGACGCCTCCATACCGGTTATAGTCGACGCGGGGATCCGTTCTCCTTCCGACGCCTGCGCGGCGATGGAAGCGGGAGCTGACGCGGTGCTTGTAAATACCGCCATTGCCGTATCAAAGGACCCGCCGACAATGGCTTTTGCATTTGCTTCCGCGGTAAAAGCCGGAAGACTGGCTTTTATTTCCGGAATCATGAAAAAACAAAAGAACGCTTCTGCGTCAAGCCCCTTAACTTCTTTTCTGGGAGGGTGATTCTGATACAGCCTCCCTCAAAAGAACTTCTGGAGATCGCCCGCGGTGAGATACCGCAGAGAGAGTCGGACCGTCTTATAGACTCCGCTATTTCCGATTCCACCGGGATATCGGACCACGAATTCGCCGCCCTTTTGTCTGAAAGGGCGCTTTGCCGTCTTGAGGAGTCGGCCTCGGCCGCCAAAGAACTTACCTTGAAATATTTCGGACGCACGGTTGAGTTGTACATCCCTCTTTATATATCAAATTACTGCTCGGGAGGCTGCGCCTATTGCGGGTTCGCCTCCGACAGAAACATTAAAAGACGCAGACTTTCAAAAGAGGAAATAAGAAAGGAAGCCTCCGGGATAGCTTCCGGCGGCTTCGACGAGATACTCCTTCTGACCGGAGAGCGCGGCAGCCCCGGAGATCTTGACCATCTGTCTTCCGGGATCGGAATATGCGCTGAAAGTTTTAACCGCGTAACCGCCGAGACCTTCCCTATGGAAACGGCCGAATATACCTCTCTTGTTTCTGACGGCCTTTTCGGAATAACCGTCTATCAGGAAACCTATGACAGAGAAATATACGAAAAACTTCATAGATGGGGTAAGAAAAAGGATTTCGATTACCGCTATGAAACGCCTTTTCGGGCTCTTTTGGCCGGCGCACGCCAGATCGGGACAGGCGCGCTGCTCGGTCTTTCGGAACCGGCATTTGATCTTCTTTCTCTTGCTGCGCATGCAAAAGAGATAAGAAGAGCGGATAAAGACGCGTATATTTCTATCTCTTTTCCGCGCATAAGACCCGAACCGGGCGGTTTCGACCCTGCATATAATATTTCCGACCGCCGTCTCGCGGCATTTATTTTCGCGTTCAGGCTGAAATTTCCTCATTTTCATCTTGTGCTTTCCACAAGAGAAGGACCGGTATTCCGTGACGGCATGGCCGGACTCGGCATCAGCAAGATGAGCACCGCCTCCCGGACGACCGTGGGCGGTTATTTAGATTTGGATGAATCCGGTTCGGGTAAACAGTTTGAGATTTCCGATAAAAGAAGCAGAAAGGACTTCTGCGCGGCGCTTTGTAAAAAAGGGCTAACACCGGTTTATAAAAACTGGGACCGCGCATACATAAAAAATGGAACATAATATTGAGATGGACAAATTCCGCAAAGCGGGACTCTACCTCGTAACCGGAACAGAACAATCCGGCGGCCGAACAACGGAATATATAGTTAAAGAGGCCCTCTCTGCCGGAGTTCGTCTTATACAACTGAGGGAAAAGAATCTCGACAGAAGAACCCTTCTTTATACAGCGGAGAAGCTTTCTGATATCTGTCACAAAAATGACGCTCTTCTTATAATAAACGACTACCCTGATATTGCTTCTCTTTCGGGCGCCGACGGTGTCCATCTCGGCCAGAATGATATCCCGGCGGAATATGCACGCAAACTTCTTCCGGAGGGAATAATCGGTGTGTCTTCGCATTCTGTCGAAGAATCTTCTAAAATTGTTCCCGGCGAAGCTTCTTATTATAATATAGGCCCCATATTTCCGACCTCTACAAAAAAATGGGATGATGAATTTCTGGGCCCGGATAAAATTCCCGAAATTTCTTCCGCGTGTCCCCTGCCCTTTACCGTAATGGGAGGAATTAATAAAAGTAATATAGAAAAAGTTCTTGAGAAAGGGGCCCGTACCATTGCCGTTGTTTCGGCGGTTACAGCCGCGCCTTCGCCCGGCAGGGCTGCCGGCGAGCTTCTTGAAATTATTAAAAGATTCGGAGAATGATTATGTTAAAGAAAACAGTTTTAGCCGCCCTTGTTTTAATGTGTCTTTTCTGTTCGGAAAAAGACCTGGACGGGAAAGAAACCGGTGCCGAAAATTCGGAGGATAAGGCAAAACCCGCGCTTAAAGTTCTCCCCTTCAATGAGGCGGTCGGGATAGCCGGAGCCGATGGCAAACTTATTCTTGTGAAGATCTATACAGACTGGTGCATGTGGTGCGGGAAGATGGACAACTATACATATTCTGATTCTAAGGTCAAAAAAGAACTCGAGGATAATTTTGTTGTGGTTTCGGTGAATCCGGAAAAATCAGATCAGCACATTTCTATTCAGGGGCAGCGCTACACCCCGAATGCTTATGCCAGACATATAGGTGTAAGAGGCGCGCCGGCAACCGCGTTTCACAGGCCTGACGGAAAATTTATCAGGCTTGTCAACGGCTATAAGGGGCCGGATGAGTTTTTAAAACTGCTTCGTGAGATTGATGCCGATTACGGGGATGTTCTGGATTAGCCTTATATTTCCTGAGATCTGTCCAATAAAGAGGGCGCAGGTCACTACGAAAAAGAAAACCGGGGTCGATTCAATATCGCATTCCGGTTTCGGGGAGGCGCACTAAGACAGCTGTCTGTTTAAATTATCACGATTATAATTCACTTTTAGATGACAGGATCATGCCTATATTATATAGGCGTAATCAAATGCTTTATCTTTAAGCATCATCTTTGTCTGTGGTTTTATAGTGTAAGTATTTATCACAGTTATTCCTTAGGTTTTTTCTTAATATCTTTTTCAATATTCTTTATATTTTCCAAATACTCTTTTTCTACTGGTGAAAGTGTTTTTACCTGATATCTTTTGTATTCTTTTTCTGCTTTTTTCATTGCTTTTGTATGACTCACTTCCCCGGCATTTTCAAGAGTTCCTTTTCCATAACTTTGAGTAAATTTATCTAGCTCAGTTATCCAGTCTTGCATTTTCATTTCGGTATGTTCCATCGCCTTAAGTTCTGCCAGATCAAAAAAAGCTGATACGAGACGATTGAGTCTCTGTAACTCATCTTGATTAAGATAATTTTTTGCTATGGAGATATCATTTTTTGTTGGTATTTCTCCTGAAAATGTAGTTAAACCCATAAATTCTTTTTCTGCATTTGCACGATCATAGATAAGTTCCGCAGCAGTTTGAGTATTTACAGCATAGTGCAATTTATTTTGTACCGCGGCAAAAAATGTTTTTGATTCTTCGCTTTTGGGATTATAGTCACTACTTGTTGAATACAAGTCCAATACCTGACGATACAAAACTTTTTCACTGCTTCTAATATCCCGGATTCTATCAAGAAGCTCTTTCCAATAATTGCCACCGCCTTTGCCTTTAAGCCTCTCATCATCCATGGTAAAACCTTTGATGATATATTCTTTGAGTCTTGCTGTCGCCCATTTACGAAACTCTGTCCCACGAAGAGATTTTACTCGGTATCCAACGGAGATAATGACATCAAGATTGTAATAATTTACAGAGACTTCTTGTGTTTTTCCTGCTATTGCACCATGTTGAGTGGTATGGCGGAAATTCCGCCGAACCAATTCTTCTTCTAATTCCCCTTCTTTGAATATATTTTGAATATGCTCACCAATTGTTCGACGAGCTTTTCCAAAAAGCTCTGCCATTTGCTCTTGTGTAAGCCATACGGTCTCATTTTCCATCACGACATTCACAGACACTTTTTCATCTGCTGTTTTAAAAATGATTATTTCGCCGGTTTGATTGTTTTTATCTGCCATTTCCGTTTTCTTCACATATATTTGATTGTTATCCTGTATGTATTCAAAGCAAAGTGAACCATTTAGTAAATATTTAGACAGCCACTTTTTACCATCTTTAAGAAATTTAACCCTTCTCGGTGTTTTGATCAAGCTTTTTGTTAATAATCTTCTTCAATTCAGGAGGTATGCATTCCGGTTTCGGGGAGGCGCACTAAGACAGCTGTCTGTTTAAATTATCACGATTATAATTCACTTTTAGATGACAGGATGCACCAACATCAACGTCATTCCCCGGCCCCGACCGGGGAATCTATTTTTCTAAAATCTCTGTATCCTACAATTCCGACTAAACTAAATTTCCATGCAATAAAATATTCCAATATTACCCCGTTTGCATAAATGAATTCAAAACAGAAAACCTCCTGAAAATACGGTCCGCCTTATCCGCAGCCATGATCGCAGAAAATACAGGTCCCGATTCGGCTAAAAAGCATTTTAAACTCATCGCGGACATCATGAGAAAAGAATCACCTTCATTAATGAAGAATTTCTCGGATTTTATCCTCAATTTATTTGAAAAAACGCTGGAAACAGAATATATTTATAAAGAGATAGATAAATTTATGCCGGAGAAGAACATGTCGATATTTACCGAAAGTTTTAAAAAAGCAAGAGAAGAGGAAAGAAAAGAAGGCATCCAGCAGGACCTTGAACAAGGCATCAAAGAAGGCAAAATCGAATCCGCACGGAGGATGCTGGCAGAAGGATTCGATATATCAATTATTCAGAAAATCACCGGGCTTTCCCGAAGGAAGATATCGGGACTGAAGAAGCGCTAACACCTTTTCCGTGATTCCTGTATGTCTTCAAGTCAAATTGGTCCATTTAGTAAATATTTAACTCTTCTCGATGTTTTGATCAAGTATTTTATTAACATACCTCCTCTCCTTCAGAAGGTATGGCAACGACCAAAAAGGTTTTAAAAAAAGAAATCGACACCGGTGGTGACGAAAATGCCGTTTTGGATTGCGCCTGGCAGCGCAGAATAGACACACCATCCGGCGAACGTACAGTGCAGCCGGAAGTTCTAACCTGCCCCGATAAACATTAACGAACGATTTAACTTCGGTTCATCCCCGCGTGTGCGGGGGGAAATTCCGCAGAAGGCTTCTGCGGAATTCAAATTGAGGATAGGCAGACAGCAGAAATCACAGGTTTGTGTACCTGTAGTCTAAGGAATCGTCCGATTAATTTCTTCTATCAGCAAATAAACCCTTGTTGCCTGATTGTTGGGCCATCTTGTAGAAGGCTCCGTATCAAGTTTCCGTGCGTTTTTTATCGCGGTATCAATATTCTCCAGAATATCCGGAAAAGCCGGGCTTCCTTTTTCGCTGCGAATTTTTCTCCATCTTTTTTTTACAGTTTTAGAAGTATCTGCTTTTCCTGGTATTCCATAGTGGCAGATAAGCCATATTTCAAAACAAGGATTGCTGATTGCCATTCCATAACCGCAATTTTTACAACCAGCGGCGACCTCTCTTAGCTGCTTCTCAGGCCAATTGTCTTTATCAATGACTATCCAGCACTCATCATCTTTATCATAATCTATAGTTTTTGTATATTCTAATATCTGTGAAAAGACATGCCTGGGAGCTGATCTGGTGTCATTTTTCTTTCTTTCAAGAATTTTCAATTCAAGTTGGGCTGAATGTTTTTTTGATCTCAAGGCCCGGAAATATTTCGGCTCGGTATCATTTCCCTCCATTGCAATAACAATTTTTCTGAAAGGCTCACGGATCCTGGATTTTCTTTTATATTTTGACGGCATTGTTTCTATTCAGGAGAATCACTTATTACCGGAATACCTCCAAACCTGCCCGACATATAAGCACTTCGCAGATTTTTATCAAAACGGGGTTTAAATTCTTCAAGAGAATAAATAATGCTCCGGTTTTTTTTATCTTTTTCAATAAACCAAGTTTCATCTCTTCTAAGCTTTTTTAAATTTAACAGGCTCAGGTCATGAGTCGTTGCAATAAGCTGAGCTCCTTTTTCCTTTGTTTCTCTGAAAAACAGCTCATATATCTTTTCTGAAATCAGAGAATGGAAACTGCGGTCTATTTCATCAATAACCACCGTATTACCCTGTCTGAGAAGATAAATCATCGGTATAAGGTCCATTATTCTGTTGGTTCCGTCCGATTCTTCCGATAAATTAAAATTAATGTATTTCCCGGAATTATTTATACTGTGTACCGCTTTTAGTTTTTTAACCAAAATTTCTCCATCTTTACTTTCAACATGGTAAGTGTCATTCTGGTTATTACTAACGGTCATTATCATTTCATTCCCGATTTTTTCCAGAATAGTTTTTTTTAGCGATTCAGGAACCTGGAATTTCGGATCGTCAAATTCGAATTCTTCGAAATCCAGCTTATCTATTCCCGTATCAAAAATGCGCAGGTATTTTTCATAAAATTCCCGCAAATTTTCATTTTTCATAATATGTATTTCTATTCCTTTTTTTACCTTTGAAAACGGGAAAATGATTGTAAGCTTATTGTTAAACCAATCGTATACATCCTTAAAATGGCTGTTTACTTCGGACGGGTTCTGGCTGTTAATATAGTTAAGAAAAAGCTGATCGGGCCTTGTTCCCTTGCTGATTGTTTTATGGAATTTTTCTTCGGATTTGTTTTTGAATTTATAACCGAAAATAACTTCAACTTTTTCTCCGAATGTTTTTCTTGTATACAATTCTTTTTCACTGCCGGAGGTAACAAGACTTAAGTTTTCTTCTGAAATTATGCCCATATCTATTGAAAAAGAATATGCATAACACTTTCCGTTTATTATAAGGTCATAGGTAAATTCGGTTTCTCTGCTGTTTCTGCCACTGAAAGCATAAACCTGAAACTCTCTGGCAAGATTCCTTGGAGAGGAAACTATAATTTTTTTTGATAATTCCAAAGCCCTGACCAGATTTGACTTTCCCGAAGAATTAGGCCCGAATATTAACGCTGATTTAAGTAGCGCCGGTACGACATTGTTATTCGTTTTATAGACATGGCCGGGGAAAGAACGGACTCTTGAAGGAACCATCGAGATTTCCTGAATATTATCAAAAGACCGAAAATTTGAAACCGAAAATCTTACAATCAAAAATTGCTCCTTTTATGTGAAACTTTCACTTAAATATAGGTTTTTTGCCAACAATTTGTCAAATTGCATGCTTTTTAGAATAAATTTCTCATAAAGCACCTATTATGAATGGCCTGCCGGCTCATTGCCGTCTTTCTGTTATTAATGCGGCGGTAAACCAGACCTGCAAACTGTCTGATTTTTTTTGCTGAAATGATTTTTAAAAAGATATGTTTGGAGTCAGGTGGTCTAGTTTTTTCTACAGAAAAAAATCTGTTTTTAAGTGGAACTC
>CAYNYI010000017.1:0-33244 GCA_964401455.1 uncultured Fibrobacterota bacterium | reverse complement strand
GGAAGAAACGTTTGCCAGATACTTATAGTCATCGGCATTTTCAAAACCCTGCTGAAGAGTATTATGGTCAACATAGCTGACGGAAAGATCCGTTTCTACACGGGGTATCTCCATTGCCTCAAACTGGAGATAAGCCATTGTTCCTGTAGCATCCTGAGTAAGAGTCTGATCTATGCGTATCCCGACCTCTGCCCCGGGTTTTTCCTCTCCGGAAACAATATGCTTGTTGATTATCTTCTGTGCAATACTCATTCCCATACAATTTCTCCCGTATTCTGTTAATAGTCACTTATCGGAAATGATAATATAATTGATTCAAAGCGAGATAACAAGAGGCTCAGGAAAGCTCTCTGTAGCGAACACAGGAAGTCAGATGAACATTGACCATTCCTGTTGACTGCATAAAAGAATAACATATTACGGTTCCGCAAAATTTAAAACCGTCTTTTTTGAGAGTGCCGGACATCGTGTCGGAAATTTTGCTGCTGCAGGGAAGTTCATCAGGATCCCTGACGGTATTGATAATTCTCTTCCCTCCTGTAAACTGCCAGATATATTCGGAGAAGTCTCTTTTTTTTGAAATTTCAAGAAAAGCCCTTGCATTTGACACAGCGGAATTTATCTTAAGTCTGTTCCTGATGATTGAAGGATCCTTAAGAAGGACGGATATTTTTTTAGGGCCATATTCTGCAATCGACTCCGGATTAAACGCATCAAAAGCCCTTCGAAATGCCTCGCGTTTTTTAAGAACAGTGAGCCAGCTAAGTCCGGCCTGCATACCCTCAAGAACAAGGAATTCGAAAAGTTTAACGCTGTCGTATTCAGGAACTCCCCATTCATGGTCGTGATATGAGATGTATTCAGTATCACCGAGACACCACGGGCAGCGCTTGTCATTTTTTTTCATCCCGTATCCTCTTCGATCGGGGCTTCTTTTTCTGATGAGATTTTTGTTTAAGGCAGGCCGTGCATCTCTCATCGGAACACATCTGACAACTGAAACAATCAGGACAGTTATGTTTCCGCGGACCGGCTTCCGAAGGCACATAAACACATCCGCTGAAGCCCTTTATTTTACGGAAAGACATATTATGAATCCTTTTAAAAAAAAGGCCGTCTTTAACTAAAGACGGCCCGCGAAAACACAAATTCTTAAATTCAGTCTTTGAATTCTACATCAATATTATTTTTCTTAAGAAAATTAGAGAATTCAGAGAAGGGAACACGTCTGTAATTTGTAATGGGGGTCTGGTTACATTTAATGATTCCCTCACGGCAATACTTGACTATAGTCGCGCGGCTTATACCTGTAATAGCGGCAATATTACCTGTTGTGTAAAAATCCTGTTTTTTTGCTTTAAGCATAACAAATACTCCTTTTGTTAGGTTAACAGTTCATATCTTAATTGTTTTTCTCTACAGAGATAAATCATTAAATAGAATATATTAAATTTACAAACGAAATGGTAGTATAAAGTTAAATATTTTAGATGAGGATAAAAAGATAAAAAGGTGAAAAGGCCTTATGGAGAGCCAAGCTCTGAGGCTTTTCCAAAATAATAGGAGGAAGAGTCCTGCATACCCATTTCCCGGAATTGCTCAGCCAGAGCCATAATACCGGTTTGCATACGCTTTCGAACTCCCATTCCCTGTTCAACCATTACAAGACGCCTCAAAATTGAGGCCGCTGCCTTATGATCGTCTTCGCTTATCCGTATCTCCGACATATGCAGAAGACATCCGGCAATGCCGAGAGGCCGTTTGGAAGAAATAAAGAGTTCTCTGGCTTGTTCGGCATCTTTAAAAGCGGCTTTATTATCTCCGTTTTTAAACTCGGCTCTTGAAAGCCCCAGAATCGCTGAAGCCATTCCGATGGTATCTTTTTCTTTTTCGAAAAGCCTGCGGGCTTTTAAAAAATTCTCAGACGCCCTGCCTGTTTTCTCTTTGTAGAGCAATATTGAAGCTTTACGGTTAAACCAGGCTGCCTCAAGCCGTCTGCTCCAGAAATCGGATTTCCGGAATTGTTCCGTTCTTTTTAAATATGCCTCGGAGCCTGACAGATCGCCGGCAGCAAGTTTAATATTGGAACAGGAAAGATAAACTGCCGCCGCACCCTCTAAAAATCCGGCTTTTTGAAAAAGTGATTCCGCTTCCATGAAATACGAATAGGCCGAGTCGTATTTTCCCGCATCCGAAAAGACCGCCCCGATATTATTCAGATAACGCCCCTGCATAACAAGATCATCCATCTCCAGAGCTTCAAGAAGTCCTGTCCTATAAGCCCGAAGAGCTTTTGGGTAATTACCTTCTATATAACCTCTGTAAGCCCATTCCCCCCCCGGAGTAGTTTTCAGATCTTCGGCGCACGGACAAAAAAAGACCGACAGTATGGCAAAAGCCGTAATTTTAATAAAGAATGATCTGCGGGTCATCATAATCTTCCTCAATATTCCCCATAGTAATAAACCAGTTCGTTTTAACCGCTTCAAGCACTTTGTGGGCATCGTCAAGAGTCATCTCGCCTTTATCTACAAATGCGGGAACGCGCTTCATGCTCTGCTTGATATCGTTTATAAAAATAGAAGCTGTGTCCATTATCACTGAGGCTTTTTCCATCAATTCACCTGTATTTTCGGTGAGCCGATTTACAGAACTGACCATCGGGGGAAGAATGTCGATAACACGGTTCAGTGAGTTTACTGATTTCTCGGTAGTCTTAAGTAATCCGGACCCCATCCTGACTATCTCATCGCTTTTTAACAGGATTCTGTTTGCATTGTCATAAAGGTCTCTTTCTTTAAACAAAAGGCCCACAGAACCTTCTCCCCTGGCCATAGAAGCAGTTATATCGTCCAAATTGTTAAGCAGCCTGGTCGAGGCGTCAAGAACAGTTTCAAGCTGAAGCTGAGGTACCGCTTTTATGGTATCGCCCTCATGCAGCATCGGTATTGATTCCGAGGTACTTGGAGTTATTTTGAAGATTTTGTCGCTGACCGGAAAATTAACTTGGGTTATAGCGAGTTCTGAATTTTGTCTGATAAATTTCTCGTACTTTTTAAGAATAATAAGCCGGACGACCCTGTTACCTTTATTATCAAGAACAATCTTACCGACCGTTCCCACTTTCTGCCCGCTAATTATTACCTCGGCGCCCGGATTTAGCCCGGTAAGCTTGTCATATACCGCATAAAGATTATACTTTTCCTCAAACCAGGCGCTTTTGGCCATTGTCCCGAAAAGGAAAAGAAGCATTATTACAATAGCTCCCACGGCGAAAACGCCGACAAAGAGCTCCTTGTTTTTTCTCTGAATCTCAAAAATACTTTCCATCAGTAACCCGTTCCTGTAAGCATATATTGAGTAAAATAAACAATAATCCGTCTTAAGCGTAACAAAAATAAAAGTCAGACTGTCATTTTTTTTATAAATGGTTCCGTACTTGCCCTGAATTCATCGGGACTGCCTCTGAATAAAATGCGGCTGTCCTCCAATACTAAAACGGTATCCGCTAACTCGCAGGCAGTTTCAGGGTCATTAGTTGTCAGTATGGAAGTCACTCCGAATCCGGTACGAAGACTTTTTAATATTTCAATAACCGACCTTTTATTTATCGGATCAAGGCCGGAAGTAGGCTCATCATAAAACATTATTGAAGGATAAAGCGCTATCGCCCTCGCTACGGCGGCCCTCCTGCGGGCGCCCGCTGAAAGCTGATGCGGCAAATTGTTTTCCTCCCCTTCCATATTTACCATTTCAAGACAAAGCTCAACAGTTTTTGCTATCTGCTCTTGCGAATATGATGTTTTGTGATACTCAAGAGGAAGGCAGACATTTTTAAAAATACTTAGGTTGCTTATAAGGGCAGAATTCTGAAAAACAAAACCGGCATCAAGCCTCAATTCAAGCATACGTTTATGGCCTGTTTTTTCCAGGTCGTTCCCGGATAAAAATATTTTTCCGTCATCCGGTTTATGGAGCCCTACACATAGTTTAAGAAGTGAGGTTTTTCCGGAACCGCATTTCCCGAGTACAGCCATACTGCATCCCCTCTTAACGGAAAAGCTTATATCATCAAGAATTTTCTTGCCGCTAAAAGAGAGAGAAACTCCCTCAAATTCGACAAGTACCTCTTCCTTTCGTTTATCTGATAAATAAATTTGCATAAAAAAGACCTGTAAGCAGCCCATCCATAAGTATGACAAGTATAATAGAGTTTACAACAGAAGAAATAGTCGCTTTGGGAACTTCGTTTACAGAATGCCCAATGCCAAAAGCATGATAACAGCTTACTACCGCGATTATGGAACCAAAAGAGACGGATTTTGCGACCGTTATAAAAAGATCCATAAATGTGAGTTCCGCTATTATTTTCTCAATAAAGATTCCGAAATACATATCGACAAAGACTTGTGAAATAAAAAAACCACCGAGTATAGCTATGGCATCAAAGTAGAATGTCAGACAAACCATTGAAATAACAGCACCGAGTATTGCCGGCATCACACTGTAATGAACAGGATTAATACCCATCACCTCCAGAGCATCTATCTCATCATTAATTTTCATATTTCCTATATAGGTAGCAAGGGCAGAACCCGAACGCCCTATAATTATAACCGCAGTTACAATAGGCCCGAGCTCACGGAAAACACCAAGGACCATTATCTTTCCGAAAAAATCTGAAGCACCGACTTTAGGCATCAAAGTATGAAACTGCACAATAACCAATACTCCTACAACGAGTGCGATAACGCTGACAAGAGTAAAAGCCTGCACACCAGTAAGAAGTGTCTGATATACTGCCACTCCGATTAGCCCGCCCTTTTTGTTCCTCCTAAAAAGAGCATTAAAAAGCGGCTCAAGCGCTTCGATGTATAGAGAGAATAACGCTACTATATAACGACTGATTCCGATTATCCATGAACCGGCTGAAAAGATGATCCATTTAATCATTTTAAAGATGATCTACCTAATTGTATTCATATAATATTTCCGCGATAACATTTCTAAGATTATCAACGCCTGTTTTTTTAAGGGCCGAGAAAAAAACCGGATCACACTCTTTCCCGAAACGATTTTTTATGAGCTGACGCGAACGGGATCTTTCTTTCTGATTCAGTTTGTCGCATTTGGTGGCCACAATCACTACACGCTGCCCTGAATTATCAAGAAAATTCTTAAATTGAATATCAAGTTCAGTACCGCCGTGTCTGGAATCTATCAGGAAGACCACCGCTTTTATCGAGTCTCTTTTGGAAAAATAATCATTCAATACGGCACTCATGGACTGCTTTACTTTTTTCCCGGCCCTGGCATAGCCTACACCGGGGAGATCAGCAAGGAAAAAAACACCGGCAGCATTAAAAAAATTGACAGTTTTGGTGTGCCCGGGACGGGAGCTGGTTTTAACAAGTTTTTTTCTTCCGCACAATGAATTTATGCAGGAGGACTTACCCACATTCGAGCGTCCGGCAAATGCAATATCCGGAATAACCGGTTCAGGATAATGCGAAGGCTTGACGCCGGATGTCACAAACTCTATATTTCCTGAAAAGATATCCGCTGAGGTTGAATGACCCATATTTAAATCTCATTTATATAAAGAGGTTTATATCCCGTATATTTATCATCAGTATAGTTTATCATTATAACCTCGGAGCGCTTTCCCCTCTCAATATTTATTATAAACCTGTCAACAAATTCTCTTGATATAAAAAGCCCTCTCCCGTGCTCATCCTCAAGGTTCTGCAGCATTCCTGTGTCGGTACGGGTAATATTACGGTCAAGCCAGTAAAGAACATCTTTCTTTTTCAAACGCCCTTTCTGATCCACAACCGAAATCGCCATTTTCTCAGAATCATAAGCATAGTTTATATCTATATATTCATCTTCTTTAAGAACTGTGTCCAGGTCCCACTCAGATTTTTTTGCGCCGTCCTCGTCGCGGGCACCGTAATACACCGCATTGACGGCTATTTCTCTGAGGACTGTTTTTATTCTGGCGGTATTGGAAAAGCCCTCAAAAAAATCCGCTATTTTTTCAACAGCGGAATCTATATCCGCGGAAGACCTGAGAGTTTCCGTATGGATTTCAGTTTCTTTTGAAAGCCTGCGTTCAAGCCCGAATATATTTCCGGTTATTATCGAGTCTACAATGGCAAGAAACTCATCAAAATTAAAAGGTGACGACTTGGTTATAACATTACCTATATCCTGTTCAAGCGCCATTCTGATATAAGTGTTAACATCATAGGCTGTAATAAGCGCGGTTTTAAGAGAAGGATATAGTCTCCTGATTTCTGAAAGCAGAGTAAATCCGTCCATCCGGGGCATACGAATATCCGAAATCACAAGATCAAAAGTATCATCAAATTCCAGTTTTTCCAGCGCAGCCTTTCCGTCCGAGACTGATTCCGCCTCATAGCCCTCTTCATCAAGGACATCCGTAAGAATTTCCTGGATATCCTGTTCATCGTCTACCACCAGAACTTTACCTCTGTTTACCATTAACTGACACCCTGTTTTAAAATTTTTTTAACTTTACCGGATCTTTCCCGTTTTCCGAAAGCAGAACACGAAACTCTGTCCCTTCCGATGAGGTTGACAACCCCACATCTCCGTTGTGGGCACTGACGATTTTCTGGACAAGAGACAAGCCGAGACCGGTCCCTTTACCTGTTTCTTTGGTAGTAAAAAAAGGATTAAAAATTTTTTTTAAATTGTCCTCCGGAATTCCGGGTCCGTTGTCCTTTACCGAGACAAGTACAGCATCAGGTACCTTTTCAGTATGGATAATTATTTCCCCGTCGCCTTCCATCGCGTCTATACTGTTTGTAAGCAAATTAAGAAAAACCTGCTGTATCTGGGTACGGTCGCATTTAACTTTTAAGGGAAGATCTACGCTGCATTGTTTTTTGATTTTTACGCCTTTTGTCCGGCCCTCCATGCTTACAAAAGACAAGACTTCCTCCAGAACCTCATGAATATCATTATAAGCGACCCCCATAGCCTTGCGGCGGCTGAAATTGAGAAGATTGTTCACAATTTCCCCGCATCTGCGTGACTGCTCATAAATAGAATCAAGACTCCGTCTTGATTTTTCATCTGCGTTCTTGTTCTTCGACAGCAGTCTTTGTGCACGGGCATTAATGATTGTGAGGGGGTTTCTCATTTCATGCGCAATCCCTGAAAGCATTGTACCTATTGTAGCCAGTCTCTCTGCCTGATTAAGCTGGTCCTTAGCGGCTTCTGTTTCAGTTATATCGCTTGCCAGAAATATAGACCCTATATTTTCCTTCTTTTCCGAATAAACCGGATATACAGTAAAACCTACAAGAATTCCGTTAAGCCAGTATTTTTCTTCTTTTTGCGGAACTCCTGTTATAGAAGCCTTTTCAACATGAGACATGAAAACCTCGGAATCTTGCTTTTTGAAAGTCTGCATCAGGTCTTTACCGAGAAAGTCTTTATCGGTTATACTAAAAATTCTTCGGCCTTCTTCATTAGCGGCTATAATGTGACTATCAAGATCTATAATTACGAGTCCCGCCGTTATACTGTTTATTATGTTTGAAGAAAAATTCCGTTCTCTGTCAAGAACAGCATTCTTAAGGTTCAACTCCTCCATTATATTGACTTTTTCTTTGTTGACATCCCGGAGTATGTTAATTTCGGAGATGAGGTTTCTTCTGTCTTTAATATGCAGCAGGGAAAAGTAAAGCCCGGAACCGGACAAATCTTCTTTTCTAAAATAATCATAAATTCCCTTAATAAATGATACGCCCGGATCCGGGGAATGGCGGTCAGGATCCACAACTATAATATCAATATTATTTGAAGAAAAGAATTTAAAGCGGTCAACTTCGGAATAAATTTCGCCATTTTCACCGAGTAATTTTCTGTTCAATATAAGCCCGGAAAAATCCTCCTCAAGAAGAACATCCTTGCATTCCTCCGGGGAAAAAACATGGTGATAGCTAAACCCGAATTCATCAAGACGTTTTTTAACTTCTTCTATGAAGGAGCCGTCCTCAGAGCATATAAGTATTTCATTTATCATAAGATATATGTTAAAATATCCTGAAATACCCCGTAAAAACAATAAAAAAGTTTAAAAACCGTTTTTTAAAAGACTATCTGAAAATACGAAAAAGATCATTAAATGTAACAGCAGCCGCGATTGTCAGTATTAAAGCGACACCAAATCTTTGTATATTAAGCTGTACGCTTGGCGGAAGCGGCCTTCCACCCCTTAATTTCTCGATTAAAAGAAAAAGGATCATACCTCCGTCGGTGATGATAAGAAACGGAAACAGATTAACAATAACAAGGTTGGAACTTATAAGCGCCACAAACATAAGAAGTGGCACAATGTCGGCAAAAATCATTTTGGAGGTTACATTAACAATTCCTACCGGTCCGGAAACAAGCTTCAGAGAAACCCGTCCGGTGAATAGTTTTCCAAGATGGCGGAACATCATGGTCATATCCTCTCCGGTTTTTCGAAGCGCGCTTATAACCGCGCCGGCAGGCCCCTTTTTTGTTATTCCCACAAAGTTCACACCGAGCAGAAATCGGTCAGCTTCGCTGTCGTATTTAGGTGTAACGCTGAAATTAAGGGTATCGCTCCCGCGCAACACGGATATATACGCGGTTTCTTCTTTATTGTTCCCCAGCGTCTTAACCAGATCGCTTATCTGACCGACAGGCTCACCGTTAAAAGCGACCATTGTGTCGCCTTTTGAGATTCCGGCCTTTCCGGCAGGATAATCATCGACCAGACCGCGCACAACAGGAGGATAATATCTGCCAATCTCTATGAAATACTGATTTAAATCATCATTATATTCCGGTTTAACACGGAAAGACAAAGTATCGCCCCTCCTCAAAACTTTGACCGGCAAAGAATCTCCGTCACCGGAGACAACTTCTATATATACATCTTCCCAGGAATTCATTTCTTTACCGTTGACTGAAATAATCCGGTCATGGACTTTAATACCGGCTTCTCCCGCAGGGCTGTTTTCAGGAACGCTGCCTATGTAAAGCCCTTTAGGATTTACCGGCTCGGGAACCCCGAGCATAAAAGCGATCCACAACACAAAAACGGCGAAAAGGAAATTCATGAGAGGCCCCATAAATGCGATAAATATCCTCTGCCCCACTGTCTTCGAAGGGAACTCGTCCGGGTTCCCTTTTAACCGGGCGTTTGCTTCAGGATCCGGCATATCTTCCTGGCCGAGCATCTTAACATAGCCTCCGAAAGGAACAGCGGAAATCGCGTATTCAGTTTCACCGATTTTTTTTGTGAATAATTTTTTGCCCATAAAAATCGAGAAAGTAAGAACTTTTACTCCAGTGATTTTCGCGGCAAGAAAGTGTCCGAGCTCGTGAACAAAAACAAGAACGCCAAGGACAAAAAGCGCACCGATAATTCCCAGAATTGACATTTAATTATTCTCCGAATTTTTTATTTTATTATCAATATCAAGTATTGTCTCAATATTCGGATCCTGCCTGAATCCGGATTTTTTGTGTTTCTGCATAGCAGACTTTATAAATTCAGGTATCTCCCCGAAAGCTATCTTCTCTTCAAGAAACAGTCTGACAGCTTTTTCATTGGCCGCATTAAGCACCGCAGGCATTGTTCCGCCCGTTTTACCGGCCTCATAAGCATAGGAAAGGCATGGAAAGGAGTCGAAATCCGGTTTCTCAAATGTGAGAGAGCCAAGTTCGGAAAAATTAACACGTTCACCCGAAAGGGGTATTTTCTCCGGCCAGGAAAGTGCATACTGTATCGGGATCCTCATATCAGGTGTACCGAGATGAGCAAGAACAGAACCGTCCACAAATTCGACCAGAGAATGCACAACCGACTGAGGATGCACTACAACATCAATCCTGTCAAAATCTATATCAAAAAGAAAATGGGCTTCGATAACTTCGAAGCCTTTATTCATGAGTGTGGCCGAATCAATTGATATTTTCTTTCCCATAGCCCATGTCGGATGCGCAAGGGCCTCATCCACACCGGCATTTTTTATTTCATTTGGCAACTTGCCCCTGAAGGGGCCTCCGGAAGCAGTAAGAATTAACCTGGATATTTCTTTTTTAGGCGAGTTCCCGATGCATTGCATAATAGCACTGTGTTCGCTGTCTATGGGAAGAATACGGCTTCCGCTCTTTTGAGCCTCTTTCATTATCACGTTACCGCCGGATACAAGAGTTTCCTTGTTCGCCAGAGCCACGTCAATTCCTCTGCGTACAGCCTCATATGTGGGCTGAAGCCCGACAGATCCTACAAGACTGTTTATAAGGAAATCCACTTCCGGATCCCGGACCAATTCAAGGAGCCCTTCCATACCGTGCCCGACATCGCAGTTTTCAAGTTTATTATTTAACGCCGCGGCATGTTCCTCAGAAAAAAGGGCAGTGCGGGACAATCCGTATTTTTTTGCAATAACGGCGAGGGCTTCCGAATTAGTATTGGCCGCGGCAGAGACAATTTTAAAAAGATGCGGGTTTTCATCCATTACGGCAAGGGTGTTTTGACCGATGGATCCGGTTGCGCCCAGCAGACTGGCTTTCTTTATTTTCTGCGTCATAAAGCCTTTTCCGATACCGCGAAAACAATATACACATACGGAGCGCAAAGAAGCATGCTGTCAAAACGGTCGAGTACACCGCCATGTCCGGGCAGTAGTCCGGAAGAGTCCTTTTTTCCTGAGTATCTTTTGAGAAGTGACTCCCAGAAATCTCCGACCTGACCTAAAATTCCGCATCCCAGCCCGGCCGCGGCAGCCTGAAAAAAACCGATAGACGGGACAAAGGCAGCAAATAAAAGCGCCGTAATAAGCGCTCCGGCAACCTGACCGGTAGAGCCGACAATTGTTTTTTTGGGACTCACTTCAGGAAGGATTTTTGTCTTGCCGAAATATTTCCCCGTAAAATACGCTGAGATATCGCCGGCCCAGACTATGCAGAAAGTCATAAGCAGCCGGTTCTCAACAAGAGATTCGGTCTCATTCAGCGGTCCGCCGAGAATAAAAACATAACGCATTAAAAATGAGACATAGAAAAACCCAAAGAAAATCTCATTTACTCCAAGAAGAGGCTCCTTTACAGCATTGTTCTTTATTTGAATCACAATAAAGATAACAAACAGACTCAATATTGTTATTTCGGAGATAAGAACGGGTATAAAATCGGAATGCATGAGCCCTGTGTATATTATCAAAAGAGAAATAAAAGAAGAGCTGAGAGTAACAAAGGAAGTCTTTTCCCAGCCAAACAGCCCCAGAAACTCAACCATTCCGGCAACGGCGACTACAGCTGTAAAAGCAAGCAGATACAGCCCTCCGAGACTGATAATATAAAGGACGGCCGGAATTCCAAATATCGCGAAAAGTATTCTTTTAACAAGATTGGACATCAGTCTTCCCTGATCCCCCCGAAACGGCGTTCTCGGGATTGATAATCTTTGATGGCGCTAAAAAGTTCCTCTCTCCCAAAGTCCGGCCAGAGTGTTTCTGTAATCACAATCTCGGAATAGGCCGCCTGCCATAAAAGGAAATTACTTATACGAAACTCCCCCCCGGTCCTTATTAGAAGCTCAGGATCAGGATAGCCGGCCGTATAAAGGCCTTCTGAAAAAACAGTCTCATTTAGATCCGCAACTGAGAGTTCTCCGGAAGAAACGCGTTTGGCTGCCTTAACCGCGGCGGAGACAATTTCTTTTCTGCCCCCGTAGCTGATGGCAAGATTAAGGACAAGGCCGGTATTACCGGAAGTATCATCAATGCCTTTCATGAGAACATTTCTGGTCTTCTCAGGTAGAAGTCCGGTATCGCCGATGGCTGCCATTTTTACGTTGTTTTTGTTTAATTCGGGTACTTCAAGCTTAACCATTTCCTCGAGAAGCATCATGAGAGCGTTGACCTCTGTCTTGGGCCTTTTCCAGTTTTCGGAAGAGAAAACATAAATAGTAAGCACTTCAACACCGATTTCTCCGCACGCTCTTACAACTTCCCGGGTTGCCTTTGTACCCTGCCGATGACCGAAAACCCGCTTATAGCCTTTTTTTCTGGCCCAGCGCCCGTTTCCATCCATTATTACGGCTATGTGCCGGGGAATTCTGTTTTTGTCTATATAACCAGGGATCATGAGAATAGATCAGCCATCAGACTTCAAGTATTTCTTTTTCTTTTTCCTCAGCCGTCTTATCGATCTTCGCGATAAAAGAATCGGTTATTGTCTGAACATCATCAAGAGCCTGCTTACGGTCATCCTCAGTAAGTTCTCCGTTTTTCTCCGCGGCTTTAATAGCATCATTAATATCTCTTCTGTTATTTCTTACAGAAACCCTCCCGTCTTCAGCAAGCTTTTTACAATGCTTAACCAGGTCTTTTCTTCTGTCTTCTGTAAGCTTCGGTACATTTAAACGAATCAAAGTTCCGTCATTAGAAGGTGTTAATCCTATATTTGAAGCCATAATGGCTTTTTCTATTGCCGGCAGACTGCCTTTATCCCATGGCTGTATTGTTATAAGTCTTGCTTCTGGCACACCAATACTGGCAACCTGATTGAGCGGGGTCTGCGTGCCGTAATATTCAACAGATATCCCGTCCAGAACAGAAGCATTGGCTCTTCCGGTCCGGACCTGAGAAAGATTACGCTGCAGAGCCTCATAAGATTTGCTCATTTTTTCTTCCGCCGTCTTTTTATAATCCTCCGCCATAATTACCTCCCCATATTGGTTCCGATATTTTCACCCGATATCACTTTGAAAAGATTTCCGTTTTCTTTCATATTAAACACTTTTACAGGGATATTGTTCTCTGAGCAAAGAGCTATCGCTGTCGCGTCCATAACCTTTAAGTTCCGGCTTAGTGCCTCTTCATAGGTTATATTGTCGAATTTAACCGCGTCCGGATTTGATACAGGATCCTTATCGTAAACCCCGTCCACCTTTGTGGCCTTTAATAAAAGGTCGGCGCCTATTTCAGACGCTCTGAGAGCAGACGCCGTGTCGGTGGTAAAAAAGGGATTTCCGGTTCCTCCGGCCATAATTATTACGCGTCCTTTTTCAAGATGCCTTACGGCACGTCTTTTTATATACGGCTCAGCGAGCTGTTCCATCTTTATCGCGGTCAAAACCCTGGTATCCAGCCCTTTTGACTCAAGTACATTCTGCAGAACAACCGAATTCATGACCGTGGCGAGCATCCCGACATAGTCCGCGGAAACTCTGCTCATACCGCTCGCGCTTTCGCTTAGCCCGCGAAAAATGTTTCCGCCACCGATAACTATCCCGATATCAACACCCGTTCTTTTTACCTTTGCGATTTCCTCGGCAACAGCGTGAGCCATTTCAGGAGCTATGCCAAAGCCCTGGCTCCCGGCGAGAGCCTCGCCGGAAAGTTTCAGGAGGACCCGGTTGTATTTCCCGTTCATTCTCCGGCTTCAAACCTTATAAAGGACTTAATTTCCATTCCTGTACCGTTTCCCTTAATAAATTCGGAAACGCTTTTTTTGTTTTCTTTAACAAACGGCTGCTCTAAAAGACAGACTTCTTTATATAGCTTTCCAAGTCTGCCGTCAATTATTTTATTAAGTATCTCCTCGGGCTTGTTCTTATTTTTCTCATCATTTTTCATCTGTTCGAGAAGGATACTCCGTTCCTTGTCAACGAAATCCCGGTCAAGCTCATCAGCGCTAAGTGATTTCGGATTCATGGCCGCAACCTGCATGGCTACGTCCTTGGCAGCGGCAATAACCACGTCTGAATCAGGTGATGGGGCAGCGACCTCGGTCAGGACCCCTATTTTGCCATTCATGTGGATATAGGGAATTACATTCGCGGATGATGGATCAAATTTAATCACCGCTATTTTGGTCACTGAAATATTTTCTCCGATGTTCGCTATATTTTCAGTAACTTTTTCCTGAACGGTTTTCCCGCCGAATTCTTCAGCGGAGTATGCCTTGAATCCCTCAAGATCTTCAGCTCCGCTTCTGTAAAGGATGTCAAGAAGCTGATCCGTAAATTCCTGAAACTGATCATTTTTTGCTACAAAGTCGGTCTCACAGACGACCTCAAGCATGACCGCGCGTCCGGATTCAACCTTTGCCTTAACAACGCCCTCCTCGGCTGTGCGCGCCGATTTTTTCTTGGCAGTCTCCACTCCTTTTTTTCGGAGATACTCGAAGGCCTGTTCCAGATCGCCTCCGGTTTCCTGAAGAGCCTTTTTACATGTCATCATTCCCGCCCCGGTTTTTTCACGGAGCTCCATTACTGTTTTTGCTGTTACCGCCATTATTAATGACTCCTTATTATTTATGATTCAGATTACTTATCTTTTTCCGCGGTTTCTTTTTCTGAAGTTTTAGATGCGGGCTTCTCTTTCCGGGCTGCTTCAGTTTTATTTTCTTCAGCAGGTTTCGCGGTGTTTATATCTTCTGATTTCTTCGCGACCTTTTTCTTTACTACTTTTTTAACAGTCTTCTTCGCTGGCCTTCTCCCGGGAGTTTTCCTGCGTTTATCTCTGTCGTCGTCTTTTTTAGCCCGGGCAGCTTCGGCTTCCTGCCTTGCTTTGGCCGCAGCTTTTTTATCCGCCGACGCTATTGAGTCCGCAATTGCCGAAACAATAAGCTTAATGGTTTTTATGGCATCGTCATTGGCCGGTATAGGATAATCAATAAGTTCAGGGTCGCAGTTGGTGTCGATAATAGCGGCAATGGGAATACCGAGCTTCCTGGCTTCTGTTACCGCGATTCTCTCTTTTTTGGTATCAACAATAAAGATCATACCGGGCAGACGACGCATATCCCGGATTCCTCCCAGTACATTCAGAAGCTTTTCTTTTGTTTTAAGCATCCCCACAGTTTCTTTTTTGGGCCTGCCGGGAAAACCTTCTTTTTCTTCTTTTTCAAAAGCGACGAGGTTTCTTATGCTTTTCTTTATAGTATCGAAGTTAGTCATCATGCCGCCCAGCCAGCGGTATGAAACGTATTCCGCTTCACATCTTTCAGCTTCTTCTCTTAC
Source organism: uncultured Fibrobacterota bacterium (assembly GCA_964401455.1). Taxonomy (GTDB): domain Bacteria; phylum Fibrobacterota; class OXYB2-FULL-49-7; order CAYNYI01; family CAYNYI01; genus CAYNYI01. The sequence goes on along the minus strand of CAYNYI010000017.1, from coordinate 18,201 downwards.
CGTATCAGCCGCCTGTTTTTTTGTACCGACAAATCGAACAGATTTTCCACTTTCGATGGTGTCCTTAGCGGCCTTCATTGCTTCATTCAGACAGGAAAGGGTTTTTTTAAGATTAATAAGATGAATACCGTGGCGTGCGGCAAGGATGAATCGACCCCTCGTTGGATTCCGGCGTTTAGTCTGATGGCCAAAATGATCGCCCGCCTCAAGCAGGCTTTTGAGAGTGACTTCAGTCATGATCCCTCCGGAAATTTAAGGTTTAATTCTTCCACCTCCGGGTTCCTGTCCATCCGGCTTCTGCCGGACACCGCAACAAGCGCCCTTGTCTGGAGGTGTGTTTCGTTATTTATTTAATAAAAGTCCACCGCGGCCAAACCGCGGTGGAACTGATATCCTTCAGTATTATTTAAAATACGGCAGCTTTTAAGAAATCAGCGCTTAGAGAACTGGAACTTCTTGCGAGCACCAGGCTGTCCGTATTTTTTTCTTTCAACGACCCGTGAATCTCGGGTAAGCATACCCGCTTTTTTAAGAGGCGCCCTGAACTCGGCGTTCGCTTCTGTCAACGCTCTGGCAACAGCCAGCCTAACCGCGCCTGCCTGGCCTGACAATCCTCCGCCCTTCGCCGAAACGTCGGCATCGTAAACCGAACCGCTTTCGGTTATCGCAAAAGGCTCTTCTATACCGGTACGGTCAGCGGGATTTGGAAAATAATCCTTAACGGACCTTCCGTTTACAGTTCTTTCCCCTTTTCCGGGCTTTAGTATTACCCGTGCAATTGCCGACTTTCTTCTACCAGTTGTGGTAATATTGTCCAATTTTATCCTCCGTAGTTATATTCTCAAATTTCAAGCTTCCGGGGTGCCTGCGAAACATGAGGATGCCCTGAGCCGGTATAAACATGCAATTTCCGGAAAGTACTTCTTCCGAGACTGTTGTTGGGGAGCATTCCCTTTACCGCGTGTCTTATCACCTCGGCAGGATCCCGCTCCATAACCTGTCTCAGAGAACGTGTTTTTCCGCCGCCGGCATACGTCGAATGCCTGAAATAAGTCTTTGTCTCTGCCTTTTTACCGGTGAGTTTTACTTTTTCGGCGTTCACAACGATAACGTTATCTCCCATATCCATGTGAGGTGTATATTTCGGGTTTCTTTTACCTTTTAAAACTGAAGCGATTTCCGACGCCAGTCTTCCGAGGACCTTGTCCTCAGCATCCACAACAAGCCATTTCGCATCTTTTTCCGCGGCTTTAACCGAATATGTGTTCACAGCAATATCCCGTAGTTTAGTGAAAATCTTCAAAAAAATGAAATTTCGCGATGTAAGATACTATTTAATAATGTTCTCAGTCAAGTGAAATTTACAAATAAAATCATTAGTCCGAAGATCCGGACTCTCCTTTAGTTTCAATGCGGTTGCCTGCGATCACCGCTTCTTCTGAAGAAGGAAACCTCTCTATCAAAATTTCCCAGGCTTTCTTTTTCATTCTTTCGTTGCCAAGTTTTCCGTATGCCAGGCCCGACTTGAAAAACGCCCCGCTCAAGACATCACTGTCCTTATACTGATCTATGCCTTTTCTGTACTCTTTTACAGCTTCATTATATTTTTTACCGGCATAATAACACTCGCCGACCCAGAAGGCAGCGTCATCGGCAAAAGCAGAATTAGGATAATTAATAATTATATCCCTGAACCCATTTATGGCTCTGTCGAACTGCCTCTGGCTGAAATCCTCTTTTGCCATATCGAATAGTTTCTTGATATCTTCGGAAGAAACCGAGGGAGCGGCCGTATCCGGCACGGCACCGGAAACCGCCGGAGAGACAGTATTGAAATTTTTAAGAGCAGACCTGTTATCCTCGAGTTTCCCGTAAATCATCTCAAATTTACGGTCCATCCTCGCGGAAACCGATGAGAGAATGGCTTTGAGGTCTTTAATTCTTGTTTCCTGTTCTTCACTTCTGTCTTTATTGTTTTTCTCAAGCCGCGCTATATCGCGCCTCAGATTTTCTATCTTGAGCTTAAGCTCGTCCTGTTCCAGTGTATCTACGACCCTGTAACGGCATCCGGAGTTCTGCATAAGAAACAAAAAAAGTAAAGACAGTAGAATGAATCTCATTGCTTCCTCTTGACTTTAAATTCTGCTCTTCTGTTAAGGGCGTACTCTTCTTCGGTTTCCGCATTCACCGCAGGTCTTTCCTCGCCGTATGCCTTGACCGTTACCCGGTCATCGGAAATTCCGTAGGAGACAAGATAATCTTTAATGCTGTTTCCTCTTTTTTCCGAAAGTACCATATTGTACTGATTAGAACCCCGTTCATCACAATGCCCCTCCACTCTCACGGTAATGTTTTGATGTTCAGACATATAAGAGGCAATGTCAGAAAGAATATCCGTTGCTTCAGGACTAAGGTCATATTCATTATAGCCGAAGTAAACAGTCTTAAAAGTCTTTTTTATTTTTTCATTAATTTCAGCCTCGGTCAGTTCGCGTTCATTCAAAGTGCCGGAATCAAAAGCGGAGTCCCCGACCTGTTCGCTGACAACCGTATTCACTTCTTCGACTTCCTCAGGCGGAAGATCAGATCCGGGCGGTCTTTTAACAGCTTTTTTTCCACAGCCGTTTTGCAGAACAAGAACAAAAAAAACGAAAACCGCTACAAGTACTGTCTTTGTTATTGACATTTTTCTCCTTTTGTTTTCATGCCTCACAAGTACCCCGCAGGTACCTATATTTATATATCAGGAATAAAATATATAATTTATAACATGAAATACAAAGCGGCTTAAAGAAATAGTCCCGAATCAGGATCCGGAATAAGCCTTGATTTCTCCATCATGATAATAACTTACACGGTTCTTTCCGTTATTTTTGCTGAAATACATGGCCGAATCCGCGTGCTTGATAACTTTTTTTATGTCGGCCTGCCCTTTTTCGGGACCGGCAAGACCGAAGCTGGCCGTCACCCTGAGTTCCTGACCGTCGGCCCTGACAACAGATTCCGCAATTCTTTTTCTGAGCCTTTCGACTGAAGACAACGCGTCTTTTAAATCGGTGCTGGCCATTACAACAGTGATTTCCTCGCCTCCGTAGCGGTAGGCGGAATCTGTTTCTCGGAGATTACCGCGTACAACAGCGGAAACAGATGAGAGGACTTCATCGCCGGCGCTGTGCCCGTATGTATCATTAAATTTTTTAAAATTATCAATGTCGGCCATAATAATCGTAAACGGCGTACCGTACCTCTGGAAAAGCCCCCAGTTTTTCCTCACATTTTCCTGAAATACTCTGTGATTGGCAAGTCCGGTCAAAGCATCAATTGAAGCCATGTGCTGCTGTCTCCGGAAGTATTCGGCTTTTTCCACAGTAAAAAATAACTGATCGGATATATTGCCGAGGATATTCATATCCGATTCGGTAAAGACCCTTTCCGAAATAGCCGCGGCGATTCCTTCCGCGGGTTCTCTGTTTGAATTACCTAAAGGCTGATAAATTAAAGAACCATGAGGAATGAGAGCGGAGCGAAAAATCCGTTCTTTCCGGGTGTCGGTAATTTTGAGCGGCAATCTTTTATTTAAAATTTCCCTGAGCGAAGGTTCATTTGTCGATCCGGCGGCTTCGTTCAGAAGAGGCTCCCCGGAAGAAGCGACAATAAACACCCTGGCTCCGGAAAGACGAAGGACTGCGCAGGAATCAGCACGCAAGAGTTTGCGTATATCTTCAACCGTAGCTTTGAATATCTCATCGCGCTTGAGGGTTTTCTGGATCATCCCAAAGATCTTTTCACTCGTATAATGCAGCAGCCTTTTCCTTTTATTCTGATCAAACAATATGAAATGTTCAAGCGAAGAGCCCATAAGCTCAACCGCTTTTTCACACAGTTCTACGGGAATTCTGCCATCGGTATAATTGGATATTCTGACAATACCGTAAACTTTCCCGAACATTTTAACGGGAATCATAATCAGATTACGTTCTTCCGGCATAAAGTCATACTTTGTATAATCCTGGTTTTTAGCGGTATCCGGCAATACAATAGTTTGACTTCCCCGAAAGCATCTGCCCGCAAGAGATGACTTGACGGGTATGCCGAACGGACTTTTATTCTGATATCCTTTGAGGTCCTTGAATTTAAGCGTCTCCTCCGAAGCGCTGTACCATAGAACAGCGCCGTTACCTGCTTCAAGATTTTTCATAAGCACATCCGTCACGGTTTTTCTAAGAAGTTCATCGAAGGTATTCGACTCGGAAAGAGTCATAGCCATATCGGCAAAGAAGTCCCGCTGAAAGCGGAAATCGATATTTTCAGGAACCGCCCCGGGCGGGCCGACAGCCTCCGGTTCAGAAATTTCATTGCGTACCGCGGTAGTTTCATCGGAATCAGAAGAACGTCGAAAAACAGATAACAGATACCGGATTATAAAGGAGAAAGCCCCGACTGTAATAAGAGCGGCAAAAAAAAATATAAGAATTCGGATAAGGCGCCTCTTAAAAAAATGGAGCATAGCGGAGTTGAACCGCTGGCCTCGTCATTGCGAACGACGCGCTCTACCAACTGAGCTAATGCCCCATACCCAAGATAACTGAAGATAAATTAATTATTCTTACCATTATTTGTAAAGATAAATCGGAGCATCTTTTTCACTTTACAAGTGAGGCTTTTCTTACCGCCTCATAAACCCCGGCATTAAGTTTGAAATAATAAACACCCGAGGCAAAACCTCCGGCTTCCCATTTAAGACTGTGCGTTCCGGCCTTCATTTCCCCTCTAAATATTTCGGATACAGATCTTCCGGCAGAGTCATAAACACGGAGCCTTACAGCCAGAGGCGCCGGCAGAGAAAAGCTGACAGCGGTCACAGGGTTAAAAGGATTAGGCTGAGGCTCCTGCATGCTGAACCGGACTGGACGGTTTAATCCTGATTCTGATTTTGCTACAGGTATTTCATCAACACGGAACCATGCCACGGTGTTATTGGCCATTCCGCTAAAATAGACAAACTTCCCCCCCGGACCGGCAGCCGCGGAGTTTGCCCCTGCGAGACCGGGGCTCCAGGAAGCCTTTTTATTAAGGTTTTCTCCGAATATCAGCGCTCCGTCCTCAGGGTCGCGTCTAAAAAAGAACACCGTGCTGCTGTCAAACCAGTCAGCGGCGTAAAGCTTTTTACCGTCCGGCGAGAGAGTAAGCCCCCGGCAGTCATCAAAACCCTTTAGACCGGTGCCCGCCTTTACAGCGCCCGCATACGAAAGAGAGCCGTTTTTGTCTATAAGAAACCAGGATATACCTCCCCGCGCACCGGCATACAGGTTTTTCCCGTCCGGAGAAACAGCAAACGACTGAGTATTAAACATCTCTCCGAGACCGTTATCGGAGGAGTCGGTCAAAACCGCGATTCCGGTCGAATTGACTTTAAAGGTGTATATGCCGTCATCATTATAAGAGGACAGGAAAATAATATTTCCTTCGGGCTTAACCGCTATATTCTCGAAGAGTCGGCCTTCACCGGTAAATCCATAAACCCTTGAGGCGTTTTTATTCTGTAAATCCACTCTGTAAGAAAACAGTCCGTCCGAAGCGCAGAAAATAAAGTTACCGTCATGCGAAAAAGCGACACTGCCGCCAGACAAAGAAGTATCCGAAAAAAAGCTGTTAAGAGCACCGGTCTCACTGTCACGCGAATATAAAAGAAGCCCGTCATTTTCTGTTATTACCGCAACGGATGTTCCGGAGGGTGAAACAGCCACGGCCTTTCCGCTGAAGTTTCCGTCCGGACCGGAATTACGAATAAACCCGCCCGGATCGACACCGCCCGAAGCGGTATCTGTCCTGAACCAGTAAAGCCCTCTATGTCCGGCTATATAAAGATTTCTGCCATCGGGGCTTACTGCCGCCGAATGCGCCGAATTAATCGCTCTGCCCTCATCAACAGGCCTGAAACCGAGAAATTCATGACTCGTTTCCGCATAAGTAAGAGCAGCGACAAAAAACACTGTAATAAGAATAAGCATAGTTGACAACCGTATTTAAAAGAAATATTTTATCCTATAAATAAAATCTATAATATTTCTTTATGAATGACAACCTGTATCAAGAAGGCGGACATAATGAAAAAAACGATATCCTTACTTATTGTTCTTATTCTAACAGCCGGAGGATGCACCTGGAGCCGGAAAATCGAAAATTTTGAGAATGAAAACTCTTCGCTGCGCGATGAAATTAAAAAACAGAAAGAAGAAAACAAAAAACTGCTGCCGTCAGCTTTATCGCTCAATGAAGCCGCATCCAGAATGAAAGCAATGGAAGCGGATATAAAAACCACGGCCGGAACCATTACTGTCTCCTTCTTCCCTGAAAAAGCACCTCTGACCTGCCTCTCCTTTTTGGCAAGAGCCGAAAGCGGTTTTTATGAGGGAACGGTATTTCACCGGGTCATACCCGGCTTTATGATACAGGGCGGGGACCCGAACTCAAAAGACAATAATCCAGCCAATGACGGACTCGGCGGACCGGCCTTCTCAATTCCTCATGAATTCAACAATATAAGCCATGCAAGAGGTATTCTTTCTATGGCGCGCCCTGCCGACAAAAAGGCCGGAGCGGGCAGCCAGTTTTTCATTATGCACGCGAACTCTACCCATCTTGACGGGCAGTACACCGCCTTCGGGAAGGTAATGTCAGGTATGGATGTGGCGGACAAGATCGCGAATTCCCCTACAGGCAGAGCGAACAGACCGGAGGAGCCCCCTGTTATTGAGGAGATAATTGTCAGAAAGAACAATTAGTCCGTAATTATTTTCTGAAACGGATGAAATCCCGAGTATAATCCTTGCCTGAAAAGGAGGGTAATTAATATATTAGGAACCGGCAATAAGTGCCGGGGTGGTGGAATTGGTAGACACAAGGGACTTAAAATCCCTTGGACTTTTTGTCCGTACCGGTTCGATTCCGGTCCTCGGTACCATTTTAAAAAGCCCTGGCCGCTTTATGCGGCGGGGCTTTTTTATGATCCGGAATTTGCCAGCCTGCGGCATTCTTCCAGAGACTCTTCCATATGCTCTCTTTCATCCAGACCGATTCTCCGTATAAGATCCGAAAGTGATTGACACTCAGGATAATAATTAAAGTACTCGGATTGAATTTTCATGTTTTCCCAGTCCGGGTTTTCTTTCGCCATTTTCATATATTCATGCTCGGCATGAGATTCGAAGGCAGCGTTCATATGAAACGACCATGAAGGCCTGACCCGGTACATAAAACGTGTCAACCAGTAATATCCGAACGTAAGCAAAGGCGGAATAATTTTGTGACGGAAAAAGCCCTGTTTGATTCCGAGGTTTTTTATCTGCTCATCAAGCAGAACCAGATGCCATTGTTCATTGTCCTGGGCTTTCCTCCCCATAGCAATATGCCTTAACACATATTCGACCTTATCCTTTTTTTCTCCGCTTACAGAAGAGCAGAAAGCCGATGTAACAACATGATAGGCTCCGTTTTCCCATGCGGTATAAGGATAACGGGCAAGAATTTCAAGCACCCTGAATTTGGGAAGTGTCCTTTTTTTTCCATACAGTATATCAAAGGCGACGACCGCTATACGAAGAATAAAATTCGGCCTCATAACCTCGGTGCCGAGGGTCTTTTCCTGCTCTTTTTTTAAATTTTCATCCATTAACAATTCCTTATTTCATATACTTCCCGAATCGTTCCTTGAGCCATGTGATGTGTCGTTTCTCTTCCAGTATTATATTGTCTATTTTATCCTTGCCGAAGGAAGCCGGCACTATTTCACGAATTCCCATATAGTAAATTATGCTGTCCTTTTCCTTACCGAGGGCGGTTTCAAAAAGATCTCTGATAGATTTAAAAACAGGAGCCGCTCCGCTTTCTCTTTCTTTGTTTTTAAATACAATTTCCGATGCTATCGCTCTGAGAAATCTGTGCGCCTCATCCTGAACATCAACCATGTCTTCTTCTTGTTTTCCGGACATCTCTTTTTGCATGTTATTGAATATCTGGTAATGGTCTTCTTCCTGATGGGCGATTTCAATAAGAAAGTTTTTATAATCCCCGTTTACCTCCGCTGCTTTATGATAAAAGTCACTGCCGTTTTTCTCAATCTGCTTGGCAATTTCGAAAATCTCATTGATATTATAGAGATCATCCATCTTTTTCCCCTTTCTTTAGAATTCTATATCAGTTATAAGATAATTATTTTTACTGCGGGATAATACTTTTACGCAGGGCAGTGATCTGTCCAGCGCGAGGAATTTTCGCAGAATACCGCGTTTATTCTCCCCCATTACCGTAAACACACGCTTACCGCTTTTTCTAATTGCGGCAGCCGAAAGACTGAGCCGCCTGTATGGAGGAACAGGGCTGACAGTCTCGATTACCGGGATTTTATGATCTTCACCAAGTTCTCCGTCCGGAAAAAGAGAAGCGGTATGACCGTCGTTACCGATTCCGAGAAAAACCGTGTCGAAATATGAAACTTCATTTCCGAACCGCTCAATAAGTTTTTTTGAGTAGGACAAAGCGGATATAAAGAAATTTGAAGCGGACGCACTGTTACCCGAAGGTATAAAAAAAACTCTGGAAAGGTTGCCCCAGTTACTTTCCGGGTCGTCTTCAGGAACAAGCCGTTCATCCGCCGGGAAAAATTCTGCATTGGGGCTGATACCCATTTCAAACCACTTTTCCAGAATTTTTCTATATGTGCTGCCGCCGGAGAGTGCGCATATACCGGACGGAGCAATAAAACCGTTTGCGGCGGCGGCAGCTTCTGTATAATCGCGTACAGGTATTATTTCTATCTCAGGTACAGTCATTAGCGTATCTCCTAAAATCCACAGGCTCAATCCCCTCCTCTTTCATTAAAGCGGCCGCGCATTCCGGGATATACTCTCCGGGGTTGTATTCCTGAATATTTTCGAGTTTTTCGGATTCGGCAATAACAGGATCTATGACTTTCCATGCCGCCTCTGTCTCATCTGAACGGACAAAAAGAGCCGAGCCCCCCCTGAGGACATCCATAAGAAGTGTCTCGTAAGCCTCGGGCACCGCGGAGGAACTGTAACAGAAATTCATTTTATTTGCGCTGACGGAAAACCCTTCCCCTGCTATATTTTTTCCGGCGATATCCAGGATTATACCGGCTGATGGCTGAATTTTAAATATTATTCTGTTTGACGGCACATCCGACACGTTAATTTTGCCCGGATATACAGGACGCTTAAAATTAACAGCGATATCTGTGCCGCGCCGGGAGAGCTTCTTTCCCGCCGATAAAAAAACAGGTACGCCGGCGAGGTTTCCTTTAGTAAGCTCCATACGGACACAGACAAATGTAGGCGTGCGCGAACCTTCGGGTATGCCCGGCTCATCTTTGTATCCTTTATATACCCCGGTGCAGAATTTTTGTCCTCCGCTTTGCGCGGAAAGGCCGCCGAGAAGTTCTTTTTTGCGGTCGCGGATACTGTCTGATCCGAAATCCTCAGGTTTATCCATTGTCAGAAGACAAAGAACCTGCATAAGATGGTTCTGCACCATATCCCTTATTATTCCGGCGGCATCGAAATATGAGGCACGACCTCCCACCCCTTCATCTTCGGAAGAGAAAATCTGAATATCTGAAATATATTCGCGGTTCCATACCGGCGCAAAAATTGAGTTTAAAAATCTGAAAATCAGGATATTCTGAACCGCGGCCTTACCGAGATAATGATCTATGCGGTATATCTGACATTCATTGAAATTATTCAGAAGATCAGAATTCAATACGGAAGCCGACTTTCGGTCTCTGCCGTAGGGTTTTTCAAAAACCGCCCGAGACCAGTTATTCTTTTCGGAAGGATATATCATTCCCGCCTCATTAAGATAATTTGAAATTACACAGTACGCTGATGATGGCGTAGCCATATAATAGACAAAGTTGGGAGGAATATTTCTTTTTGTACACTCTTTCATAAGTCTGTCCCTGAGCTTTAGAATACCCTCGCCGGTATAGAGAACCTTTTGATAGATTACATTTTCCGAGAAATCATCATCAATTTCTTTTAGACCGCGGTAGAAATCCTCAGGAAGATCTTTTCTTCCGCAACCGGCCACAAAAAACTTTTCCGGCATTTTCCCCTTGCTGTAAAGGGAGGACAAAGCGGGCAGCAATTTTCTCAAAGCAAGGTGACCCGATCCTCCGAAGATAATAATAACACAATTATCCGGTTTCCGGCCGCTGAAAATATCAGTACTATTGTGTCTAATACAAGGGCTCATTTAGATATAATCCCCTCTTTTTTATGTTCCTCAAAAATTTCGTCGGCAAGTCTTTCGAGGTCTTTATCGGTTTCGGAGGACGGAAGACCGTTAGACATTACCGGTTCAAGCATATTTGCTTTGAGTCCGCTCAAGATCGAGGCAATACCTTTGTCAACTTTGTGTCCCCAGCTGTATGAACCAATAAGGGAAACATTTTTAAGTTTAGGCCTCAGAGCGTTAACCAGAGACGCTCCGTATGCGGCTACCGGGTGAGGACCCGTAAGAAAAGCAGGTGTGCCAAGAACAAGTGTCGCGGCGTCCACAAGCTCAATTGCCAGAGTACCGAGATCTGTGCGGGGCAAATCGAAACGCAGAACATCAATACCCCTTTCCTCCAGGAGGTACTGAAGTTTTTCAACCATCCTCAAAGTGCTGCCGTGCATGGATACAAAAGGAAGCAGCACCATGTTTTGGACCCTGTCGGAGACCCAGTCATCATAGGCATCAAGAATAAATGAAGGGTCATCATAAAGCTGGCCATGACTCGGAGCGATAATATCTATATCCAATGCCCGCACCTTTTCCATGTTTTTTCGGATAGGGTTCCGAAACGGCATCATTATCTCCGCAAAATACCGTTTCGCGGCTTCATAAGCAAGACCCCGGTCTTTAACATATAGCCCGCTGCGCGCAAGATGAGCGCCGAAATAGTCGCAGGAAAAAAGTATCCGGTCCTCTTTAAGCCATGTAACCATTGTTTCCGGCCAATGCACCCAGGGAGTGCTTAAAAACTGAAGCGTACGGTCTCCGAGGGAGACTTCTTCGCCATCCCGGACTGTCTTTATCTTTTTGGAAGGAATCCGGAGCAGGTTCTGCAGAAATCCGGAACATTTCTCGGAGCATAAGACAACAGCCTGCGGATATTTTTCGAGTATTTTCGGCAGGGTGCCCGAGTGGTCCTGTTCAGCATGATTTGCTACAACATAATCAATATTCGAGACACCGGACCGTGAAAGATTCTCAAAAAGAATATGTTCAAGATGAGGATCAACAGTATCTATGAGCGCAGTTTTCTCCGAACCTTTAACAAGGTAGGAATTATAAGTTGTCCCCTCCGGAAGAGGGATCAATTCGTCAAAAAGACGCCTGTCCGGATCAGATGCCCCGACAGATATTATTCCGTTTTTTATTTTGCGGTGTTCCATAATAATACGTCCTTAAATTAAATATTATTTCAAAATTTCCCCGGTCTTCGCTGACCAAAGCACTATATCCAGTTCATCAAAATCTATACCGATACGTTCCGCGAAATTTTTCATCTTATTTTCAATTTCCAGATAACGTTTTCTGTTGGAAGGAATGTCTTCTTCGTTTATTACTCCAAACTGCCGTAAAAAAGCGAGAACATGTTTATCCAGAATGGCATATCCTTTATGCCCGGTATTTCTAAGAAAATGGGAGGCTTCTTTGTATCCTATACCCACGATGTTTTTGGAGGCAAAAAAGTCCCTTCTTTTTTGCCTGTCTCTGAAATGACTATTTATAATTCCGTTCATATCCATATTCCACTCTGCCTTGAGATAATCACGGGTCCGTACAATATATCCTGCCCTCGCGTTAGGATAACGATGATGCCCTTTTAAAAGAGCTGCGAGTTCAGCCGCGCTGCTGTCGAAAATACTGTCTCCCAAGGATTCAACCGACCGCACCCCCATGACCGCGCTCGCACCCGCGGTAAGAATACAAAACACAAGTTCCCGGAAGAGATCCCGGTCAGAATACGGACCCCGGAATTCCCGGAGCCGTTTTTTGACTGAGGATGATATTTCTGAGGCGTATTTAATAAGCTGACCGGTGCTTTCTATGCCTCCATGAGGATCGGTTTTTATTATTTCCAGAAAAAATCCCCCCCGATAACGAGCAAAAGCGCGGCTACTGAAACTAAAAATATTATTCTGTAATTAAGTTTTTCCCGTGAGAAATATATACTTTCAAGAAGTCCGGTAAGGACCTTGTTTTCTTCATCATTCAATACCGCTCCGCCGCGCAGCCGGTTAAGAAGATGATAATCCCTGATAATAGAAGCGCGCTTGGAAGCCAGGCGCGAAAGATACAAAAAGAAAAGCAAAAAACCGGTCGTTGAATAATACCAGAGAAATTTTTCGATCCCCCAGGAGAATGTTTCTGACACATATATAAGCCTGTACCCTACGGCAGAGCTTACGCTCAAAAAGAACGCAAACAGGCTGTAAGAGGATTTCGCAGAAGACAGAGAATCTGAAGCGGATTTAAACAGGGCCTTTTTCTCTGTTTTGAGACGCGATTCCAGACGGGAGATATGATCCCGTTCCTCATCAGCAAGCCTGGAAAGTAATGCCGCAAGGGCCGGATCACCATGATTGGCGCGGTGCAGCTCCAGATAAAAAGTCAAAGTGCGTTCTTCGACAAGAAGAGCCGCTGCGAGAACTCCCGTTTTTTCCTCGCCCGACTCCCCTGCAGAAAGAGTCGCTTTGGCGGAACGGAATATTCTCTCAATATGTTCTTCTTTAACCGCACCGCGTTTTAATGAAGAAGGAGTTATGACTTTCTTCAGATTTGAAAGGTGAAGAGCTTCTTCTGAAGAAAGCCCTGAAAATAATTTTCCGATCTCAGGATCGGCCGAAACCTCCGCAAGCCGCCGATACATTTCCACGCCTTTTTCTTCTATTAAAAGGGCAGCGTCAAGGACGGCTGATAAATCTTCAATACCGGTTTTCAGTATTCAAGGCCTTTCGCATTGTTAAATTCATCTTCGAAACCCAATTTATGTTTCTTTTCCTCTTCGGCGAGAGATGTAAAAAGGGACTTTAATTCTGAATCACTTACCTTCGCGGCCATATCCTGATAAAGTTTAACCGACCTCTCCTCCTCCTGAGCACAGAACACGAGTACATCATAAAAGGAGCTGAAATCACCCGGGCTGACCATGGGAATAACATCGGTTATTCCGTTTTCATTTATAAGGGTTTGCGGCAATTCGGGCGCCTTCCCCCCCTTTTGAACACTTAAAAGCTTTTTGGCATGTCCGCTCTCCGCCGCTGCAGTTTCAAGAAAAAAAGAGGCATATTGTTTAAGCGGAGGCCTGGCTGCCAGATCTTTATAAAATGACTCGGCGGCATTCTCTTTCTTGACGGCAAAATCTATCACAGAATCAAAGGTGGATTTATCCATCGGTTGCGTCCTTTCAGTTTTTTTGTTAATTACCCCGGCGGACTTAATCCGCCGGGCAATCAAATTAACGAGTCGTATTTACTCTTCCGGCGAGAAGTCTTCTTTTCCGACTCCGCATTCCGGGCAAACCCAGTCTTCGGGGATATCCTCGAATTTTGTTCCGGGCTCGACTCCGTTGTCAGGATCTCCTTTCGCGGGATCATAGACATAACCGCAGACATCACAAACGTATTTCATATTTACTCCTTTTATTTATAAGTTTTTGGACGGGTAAACGGTTTTAAAACTCCTCACAGTTTATTTCAAAATATTTTCTGGGGTGCGAACAGGAAGGACATTTCTCAGGCGGCTCTTTACCTGTATGCACATATCCGCATTCCCTGCATACCCATTCTTTTTCCGTGTCTTTTTTGAAGACCGTTCCTGACTCTACTCTGTCGAGGATCTCACGGTAACGTTTTTCATGATGTACCTCGGCTTTAGCTATATCACGGAAACGCGCTGCCACCTCCGGAAGACCCTCTTCATCGGCTACGGCCGCGAACCCCGGATACAGGTCTGAATTCTCCTCGTGCTCGCCCTCTATTGCCGCTTTCAGGTTCTCGGCAGTATTGGAAAAAGCAATGGGCGCGACAGCCTCAACTGTCAAAGCATCCAGATTTTTTCCGCTTTTTTTATTAAGATCAAGCAGATGGCGGTAAAACCACTTGGCGTGCTGTTTTTCGTTTTCGGCGGTAATTGTGAAAATTTCGGAAATTCTTTCGAACCCTTCTTTTTTAGCGGTCTTGGCGTAGAAAGTGTACCTGTTTCTGGCCTGGCTCTCTCCGATAAAAGCTTTCGCGAGATTCTGCATAGTTTTTTCCATTAAACGTCCCTTTCATTTTTATAAGGTTAAGAGAATCTTTTTTTTATAAGATATTCTGTTTTCAATCATAAAATCAATTCTTTTCCCCTGCGCCTTGTTTAAAAAGCCGGACCGCGATTTTAAGCCCGAAAACAAGAGCCGAGATATAGCAAAGAGGAGTATTAGCCAAGCGCGGACATGTACCGGGGACCAAGAACTCTCTATAAGAAAACCAGACAGCCATAAGAAAACCGGCAGAAGAAAAGGTATAATATACAAGGGACTCCATATCTTCAGGGATCCTGCCTGATTCGGAGGCGTAAAGAGCCATAAAGAAAATTAAAACAAAAAAACAGGCCGGAACTCCGGCAAACAACGGGCATACATTTCCGTATAGCAAATGCGCGGCAAGAAGGATCAGACCGGCGGAAATACCGCACAGAGTGAGTATGTTGTTAATCTTTTCTGTCATAAGTTAATAATACGTAACAAAAACCATGCCTTAAAAAAAACCATAGCCATTCCGCTCCCGTTCTCAAATTCGGACAGAAGAGGCTCAAGATTGAAAATACAAATTATCATACATGAAAATACAGACCATATTTGATGTTTTTTTAGGGTATGATAATTGCGAAATATTATCATTGGGATACTAAGTATGTTTTAGTAGAAAATGAACTATTTCAAAGGAGTTAAAAATGCTTTCAGAGAAAATGCAGGACACCCTGAACAGTCAGATAAACGCTGAGATCTATTCAGGTTATCTATATCTTTCCATGCAGGCGTATTTCGAATCGCTCGGTCTGCCCGGTATGTCAAACTGGATGAGTTGTCAGTCTAAAGAAGAGATGGTCCACGCCATGAAAATTTACGACTATATAAATGAGAGAAACGGAAGAGTAATACTAAGCGCGATAGAAACTCCACAGACCGAATGGTCTTCACCTTCCGAAGCATTTGAGGCGGCATATGCTCATGAACAAAAAGTTACAGCCCTGATAAACGGACTTGTTGACATAGCTATTAAAGAAAGCGACCATGCCACAAATAACTTTCTGCAGTGGTTTGTCTCGGAACAGGTCGAAGAGGAAGCCTCGGTAAGCGCTGTTATTGATAAAATAAAACTCATGGGAGACTCCGGCAGCGGAATGTACCAGATAGACCGGGAACTTGGAAGCAGAGTATTTACTCCTCCTCAGGCAGGAGAGTAATGTTCACATGTTAACACGCAGATGTTAATTAGTTAACGTGTTAACGTTTATTTAACAACGTTTAAAGGGTTTTTACTTCTTTTTTTTGGGCATGAAATCTGCAATATCTTAAACTCGAGGAAGTAAATTAATAAACAACTCAGAAAAGGAGTAAAACATGTCAGACAAACTGCTTCACCTTAGCGAATCTGATTTCCAGACAGAGGTTATGGATTCGGACAAACCCGTACTCGTTGATTTCTGGGCCGAGTGGTGCGGACCTTGCAGAATGCTTGGGCCGATCATAGAGTCGCTCGCCGACAAATACGCGGGAAGAGCCAAAATCGCAAAGCTTAATGTGGATGAGGCACCCAATATAGCGGGGAAATTCGGGATAATGAGCATACCGACCGTTATGCTTTTTAAAGGCGGCGAAGCTGTAAAGCAGACTGTGGGTGTACAGCCCCAGGAAAATTATGAGTCTTTACTGGACGAAGCCCTTTAGAAAACATAAAAATACCGCAGAGAATCCCGCGCTCTTTTTAGAGCGCGGGATTTTTTTTTGCCGATTATACTTTCAATCTTGCCGCTTCATGATTTATTTTTAACTAATGGATCTTCCTGAAAATATCAAAACCTCCGAAATCCTCGATAATGTCATCGGAGGAATATTCATTACCGATTCCGACGGAATCATTAAATACTTCAACAGGGGCGCTGAGAATATTACCGGTTTTTCATCTTCCGAAATTTCCGGAAAACCATGCACGGTTCTCGGCTTCAGCAGCTGCAGCGGCTGCGCAGATATTAAAAACGAATGCTCCGTACGTAAAATAAAAGAGAAAAGAAATATAAAGTGTACTTTCCGCAAAAAAGACGGAAGTACGGCTACAATTCTCCGTAATGTAAAATGTTTAAAAACAGAAGACGGCGCCACGGCCGGTACTATTGAAAGCCTGACTGACATTTCCGAGCTGATATGCGCCCGGAGAGAGCTTGAAAAATACAAGAATGCCGGAAACGCAAAGAACGGATACGCCGGGCTGGTCGGCAAAAGCCACGCGATGCAGGAAGTGTATGACCTCATAGAAGAAGTAAGCAATACACAGAGTACTGTTTTAATACTCGGAGAAAGCGGTACCGGAAAAGAAGTCGCGGCAGATGCCATCCATAATAACAGCCCAAGAAAAAACGGCCCTTTTGTAAAGGTAAACTGCAGCGCATTATCAGAATCTCTGCTTGAATCCGAACTTTTCGGTCATGTTAAAGGCGCTTTTACAGGCGCGACATCAGACAAAGCCGGCCGGTTTGAAATTGCCGACCACGGAACTCTCTTTCTTGATGAGATAGGCGACATCAGCATGCTTATTCAACTTAAGCTTCTTCGTGTGCTTCAGGAAAAGGAATACGAGCCTGTAGGCAGCAGCCGCACCCGAAAAACCGATGTAAGGGTAATCGCGGCGACACACAGGAATTTAAAATATCTGGTCAATGAAGGGAAATTCCGTCAGGACCTTTATTACAGACTCAATATAATCCAGATCAATATCCCTCCCCTTCGTAAAAGAAGGGAAGATATCCCGCTTCTTCTTACGCATTTCATTGAAAAATTCAGAAAGATAACAGGAAAAGAAATAGCCGGTGTAAATGAGGAGGCCATGGCGCTTCTTCTTGATTATGAATGGCCGGGAAATATAAGAGAACTTGAAAACGCGGTGGAGCATGCCTTTATAAGAAGCAAAACAAAAGAGATTGAGCCCTTCAGCCTGCCGCAGGACCTCAGAAAAGCATCCTACTTCAGGATTCATCAGCCTTCTTCTCAATTTGAAAGTTATTCTCCCCCGCCCTCCATTACCCGGGAAATTCTTGAAGAAGGTCTGAGGAAGACCGTAAATAAAACGGAACTGGCCAAAAAACTCGGCGTCTCCCGCACTACGCTGTGGAAAAAGCTTAAACAATTCGGAATTACCGCATAACCGACTTTTATTTTTAATTCCGCTTCTCGAGAAAATTATTCTGTATCATAGAAGGTTGGTACGGTATTTCAAAAAGTCTATGGAGAACCGCCATCCGGCCTTAAAAGACCGACCTTGTATGTACCGATGTCTTCCCGAACGCCGTCTTCATAAACGGCAGTAAATCTCATTATATAGGCCCCGGCCGCTACCACTCTCCCCTTGTCGTTCAGGCACGGCGAATCCCAGATCACCTTTACCTGAACAGCGGAGTTTCCATCTTCAGGTGTTATTTTTTCTGACTCAAGACTGCGGACCTTATTGCCGAGGAGGTCATATACAACGCCTTCAACCCATACCGGCATCATGGCGTTGTTATTCTCGTTTTTTCTTCTCGTCTTGAGTTCAGCCTCCGCGTATATACCCGGGTTTTCCTCGGTCGGCACCGCGTTCGCGGAAATCTCCGCCACTGTCCTTACTTTCATGGTGCAGAGTCTTGAGTCTGAAGTATTTGCCCGGATATCACCCCAGAGTACAGCATCCGGAGTATTACCCGATTCATCCTGAAAAGAATTAAATGCGGTATCAAACCTTATTTGACTGCCCGGAAGAGTAATTTCAGTATTAATATTCCGGTCCATGGTATATCGGTATGCGGAATTTTCTTTTATGAATGTCTCTAAAGATACGGGAGAAGTTTCCCAGAGGCTGTCACTGTTATTTTTAGCAAAGTCAAGAGGTATCC
>CAYNYI010000016.1:0-34138 GCA_964401455.1 uncultured Fibrobacterota bacterium | reverse complement strand
GTACCGGGCTCAGTTGCGGGGGAAGAAACTCTGTTTATAACAGAAACCTCTTTCTTAGCCGGCTTTCTTATATGGTCGGGAAGATTCTTAAACTTCAATGGTTCGCCGGGATTCAACAGCACGACGTGATTGATTGCATTTATGAGCTCCCTTACATTGCCGGGCCAGTAATATTTCAATAGAGCGTCCGAAGCTGCTAACTCTATTTCGGGGAAGTAGCCTTCCTTTTTCCCCATTTCATAAACGAAATAACGGGCAAGCGGAACAATGTCCTCTGTTCTTTCACGAAGCGGAGGAATATTAATAATGAATGGATTAAGCCTGTAAAGTAAGTCCTTCCTGAAGGCACCCTTGTTTACAAGCTCCTGAAGATCAGAATTCGTGGCCGATACAAGGCGGGTATCAACTTCTATCACATCATTGCTTCCGATACGCTCAAATTTTCCTTCCTGCAAAAAACGGAGCAGCTTGGCCTGAACTGTGGGAGAAAGATTTCCTATCTCATCAAGAAAAACAGTTCCGCCGTCCGCTTCTTCGAGCTTACCCTTTTTGGCCTTGTCTGCTCCGGTAAAAGCTCCTTTTTCATGCCCGAAAAGCTCGGACTCAATGAGGTTTTCAGGTATAGTCGCGCAGTTTATATGAACTAAGGCCCTGTCGGCGCGCTCGCTTTCAAGATGAAGAGACCTGGCCATCATTGTCTTGCCTGTTCCGGTTTCACCTGTGATCAGTATACCAAGATCTGTTCTCGCCGCTTTTCGCATTTTGTCAAAAACATTTTCCATAAGAACGCTCTTGTAAATCATCCCGTGGAAATTGCCTGACTCTTTAACTGAACCGGATTTGAGTCTTATTACCTCATTTTCAAAACGCTGCTTCTCTTTACCGAGCAGATAAAACTCGGTTATGTCTCTTAGCCGTAGCGCGGTATAGACCCTTTCCTTAATTCCCGATTTGTAAAATGGAAAAACAGTCAGCTCAAAATACAGATCTTCCCTTCCCCGCAATTGCATTATGTGTTTACCGGAAAAGGTTTTGCTGTTCACGCTTGGCTTGGTCTTGAGTTTAATGCCGGAAATTTCTGCTTTACCCATTGATAAAAAGCCCAGGTCTTCGAATTTGTGATAAATCGGGAAAGGCATATAGTCGGTATATTCAAGTATTTTTTCCCCTCCCCTGAAGAGAAAAATGTTATTGCCTGTCTTCTCCAGGACAAAACTTTTGTCGGCTCCTACAACACCGGTTTTGACCGTCTCCGCGTTTCTTTTAAGAAAACTCTGGCCTTCGTATATTCCTGCGGTATATCCGCTCTCATCCGGAGTCCGGAAAAATTTTCTGCGGCAGCAAAGTACCGCACGGGGATTCCCGGAATCTATCCGGAATTCAAGACGCACATCGTTTTCCAGCTGGTCGATTTTATTTTCGAAAAGGGCAAATGATACCCGGTCTCCGTCATCTTCCCTTTTAAGCGACCCGTCTTCCGGAATTTCCCAGAGAGGACGAAAGTTTTCAGTATATACCGATTCATCGAAATGACTGCCTTTTCTTAAACCGGTCTCATGCTCTATCCAGGGAATTTCAGAAGAACTTTCGAGATTCTGACTGTTAATCTCATCAAAAGCGCGCCTTTCTTCCTGAAATTTCCTGAAAGACTCTTCTGTAAAAAGATCTTCAAGCTTTTTTCTTCTGATTTGACCGGGAGGGTAAAGGCAGCCGATATCTTTCATAAAGCGGTAATTATATTCGACTATACAGCCTTCCTTATCTAAAACAGCGAAGAAATCCGAATTATAATTTATAAAGTAAGACTCTATCCCCCGCAAACGAAAATCAACCTGAATCAGCCTGCCTTCCGCGACATCCTTTATAATTGTCGGAAAAAGACGCAGGCCGCTGTCCCTTCGGATATTTTTGTTTTTCTCGGGTACTTTCAACCTGGCAAGCAAAGCAAAAGTATCCTCTAAACGATAAAAATCATCCGTTTCAATGAAATCAAAAAAATTCTTTCCAGGAATTTCGGACGCAGGGGCATCCACATGTTCATAAAATTGTCTTGAAGCCCATCTGACAACAAAATTCGGATCGGTATAAACAAGCGCGGTATTCTTAAGAGCCGCGGGGAGATCTGATAATAAACTATTAAGCATATAGTTAAACTATAGTTAAAATTCTTTTAAAAATCAACATGAATCCCCGTTTTTTAAACATAAGGTCTTTAAAAAGCTTAAAAATCCAAAGAGTTTTATTGGATGGTTACCGGAATACGAAACCGGCAAATAGCAAAATTATGCATATATGATTCCCGCGGCCGAATTGTGGAATTCGGCAGCAGCAGGAACCTGCAAAAATTTCCCGGTGAATACCGTTATACCTGGGACGCGTCCGGAATTCCGGCCGGAGTATATACAGCGGCTGTTGAAATGCGCCTGAACGGATCTCTACAAAAACAAAGACTAATAAAAAAATTGGTTCTGATTAAATAAAATGAATTAGAGCCGGATCACGGCGTCAGAGGTGCGGCTGCGATCCGGCTCTAAAAACAAGTTAAAAAACCCTCTTTTAAGTGCTTTTTAAACATCTTTTTTCTACAAATGTCCCCCATTTTGCCAAAATTCAAATAATTTTTCGGCATAGTTATTGTATAGTATATTGGAATTACCACAACTATAATATCAGCTGGAGGATTTAATGCTTAAAACACTCATTTTTTTTCTGATTTTAACCGCCGCATCCTTGACCGCAGCACCTTCAAATGTAAGCGCTTTTTTCCGCGACGGACAAACATTTATTACATGGACCGAAGACGGTTCTTCCACTTATGATGTTTACCGCCATACCGAAGCCATCACATCCGGCAATATAGGTTCGGCGGTAAAAATCGCTACAGTTGACGATTCATCTTCCAACTGCAAATATAAAATCGGTGAAAATATAGGCCAGACACACTGGATAATTCTAGCCAAAAACCAGCGGCAGCGGTCTCGGCACACAATTAACCGACTCCGACGGCCTTTTCGTTCATACCACGAAGGAATCCTCGGGTAATTTCTATTATGCGGTCTGTTCCGGCGGCTCTACAGCCATATCCGCCAATACCGCCGGCCCGATAGCGGAACAGAAAGAGGCCTACAAAGCTATCCCGATCTGCAGGACCTTTTTTGACAATTCTGATCATGTCACATATACCTTTTTCATGGACTACTCAATATGGAATCCTGACTGGGTCGGGTATATTTACAATTTTCTGGTTAAATTCCCTCCCGAATGGGAAAACGGAGATTCCTGGTCGATTATTCACCATATAGAAGGACATACTTCAAGACTGCCCGAGCATATCCGCGATGCAGCCGGAGATAATATCTGGATAAGAAACGAGTGTGTAGCAAAAGAGGACAATTCACACCAATCATGGTATTACGGACATTTTAACAAAACAGGCGACACAATTGTAAACTATACTGAATACCGTATAATTAAGGAGATCATGTTTGTTGCGCAGGAATTAAAAGGAGATATAAACCGGGTTTTCAGCTTCGGCCATTCCATGGGCGGCAGCGGAAACATGACCCTCGGCGCGCGCTATCCTATGATAATATCAGCGGTATACGCCTCGCAGCCGGCAACGGATTTCGGCAATACCGATTTTGTTTATTATCCGAATGTTCTCCGATGTTACGGAACAAAGGAGCAGAATCTGCCAATAAAGAACCTTGTGTTTGACGATCCGGCCTTTCCCGGGATCGATGAACACCTTCAGAGATACAACGGCACACCCGTCTACGACTGGCAGAACACCCGCGAACAGCTTACCGTAAGAGCCGGAGATGAGATGGCCCTGTTAATGTCTTCCCACGGCAGAAACGACGCTGCCATTGACTGGGAAACGCAGGGTGCTCCTTACGATCCTGCTGTGCGTAACAGCAGGCGGGCATTCAAACATGTTGTCGATGACAGCCGGCATACCTTTCAGGGTTTCGATGCATTTGGTTCCATAAAGAAATGGTTCTTTCCGGGCAGCAAATGGTGGATAGCCAACCCCTTCGCTTTTGATTGCGACAAAAGCATGCCGGGATTCAGCGGCATCAACTCGGGCAACAGCCTTGAAAGCGTTATCTGGACGGTAATTCAGGATTCTCCGGATGTCTGGGAAATGCAGATAGAGGACGTGGGCCAGACCTGCGATGTCACTCCACGCCGGTGTCAGCAGTTTTTCGCCATTGAAGGGGACTTGTTCGATGTCTATGTGGACGGCTCTCTGCATCAGAGTAATGTCGCAGCTGATGAATTCGGCCTGGTTACGGCTGTTGACGTTCCGCTATCCTCAACACGCACAATTAAAATTGAAAACGTTACCCGCAGCACAGACATAACTAAAAAAGGCAAAAAAGCACCTCAGACAGCTAAACTTGACGCTTTCCCTAATCCTTTTAATCCGGAAATAAGACTGCGAGTTACAACCGCGAAAAAAGGCAGAGTACTGATGAGTATTTTTGACACACAAGGCCGACTTGTAAAAACCGTAATGGACAGAGTTCTGCCGGAGGGCCAGATCGCATCTGCATACTGGAATTCTACCGACAAAAACGGAAAAGCTGTTCCGGCCGGGGTGTATATAGCCAGCGCCAAGACAGAAAACGGGCAGCTTATAAGGAAAATAGTACTGGAAAAATAACAGGCGATTAAAAAATTATATGCTTTATTAATTCAAATAAAAGGACGGGTTATGATGTTTAAAAACGCTTTAATTCTTATTGTTCTCTCAGCCGGTATTTCTTTTGGCGCTCAGCCCTCGAACATAAACGCATTCTTCCGCGAGGGCCAGACATTCATCACCTGGGACGAAGACAACGGCCAAAGCGGCGAACGCTACAGAATATACCGCAGCACTTCCGAAATAACCGACCTCGGCTCGGCGGACCTTGTCGCGGAAATAGACGAGGGATCAAGCACGTTTGAACATATGCATAATTGCGACGGCAGCATGACCGAATCTGACCCCTATTATATTGACCGCTTTATTATCCAGCCGGTAGAAAGCGGCACCGGAACAATGCTTGCCGAAGACCGCGGGCTTTTTGTATGGACATCTAAAGAAGAAGCCGCGACCGATATTTATTACGCCGTTACAACAGTCTCCCCAGGCGGAACAGAAGAAACAGTTCTTGGCTCGGGAAACAGGTTCGGGCCGGTTTCGGAAGTAAAACAGCATAAAGGCGCGGTAAGGTATCATGTTGACAGCAAAAAAGATTATTATACAATGTGGCTCGACTATGAGCTTTACGGACGCAAAGCTTATAACGGTTACGCCTTTCCTTTCGCGATAACCCGCGATGGTTTCAGCGTCGGCGGCAAACACCCTAAACTTCACCTTGACGGCATAGGTACGCATTTTCCCGGAAATGATTATTCGTATTACGGAAACTCGGATTACAGTGGAAACGGCACTCCCACATGGTATTTCGGATATCACATGAACGAAGACTACGACGGCAAATGCAACCCCGAGGCCGGATATAATATGCAGGATACTATCGCAAACTATGTAATGTATCAGCATATGCAGTCTGTTCTATGGGCAAGAAGACATTATAACATAACCCACAAATCCATGCATGTAGTCGGAAATTCAATGGGAGCATCCGGAGTTTTCGGTCTTATTCTTTACTACCCTTCTTTTATTACTTCAGGATACTCCAACCAAGGGCTGTCCCAATACCCGATACCCGGTGTTACGAGCAGCGGTGGCCTCATGTGGCAGTCTTCTGTCTGGGCCAACTATGGTGATACAGCTTTTAACAATCCGGCAAAATTCCTTCCTTTCAACGACCCTGATTATCCAGGACTGGACTGGGTAACTCAATTTAACGGACAGGGAATTTATGATGTAAGGGATGCCGTGAAATTCATGAGAGACAACATGCATATCTCTTTTGGTTTTTTACAGTCCGGACACGGAAGCGAGGACGGTTCTATTCAGTACGAATATAACGGAGAAAAACTCGAACAGTGGCTCGCTGATTCTTCACGGCAGACATTCAGCTATCATTATAGATACGGAGGGGTGCATAACTGGAACACAGTTTACGGGTCTCTGGCAAATCGGGACATACCAATGATGTGGGACGAAAGCCGCCCCGGCTTCTCCAATGTTCCCGCCAGACCGGTCTATAAATACAACTACCATTTTGAAGAAATTAATGATGGAGACCGCGGCTATTGCATAGACATGAAATGGGGCACACGCGATAATCCTATTAAAAAATCACACGATAATAACGGATACAGCATAGAGGAAACAGAAACCAGCTGGACCCTTCCGATTCAGGGTTATCTGCTAAGCTATGATGACAGCGATGAGTGGGATGTTTACCATGTAGATATTACTCCGAGAAATCTTCAGGAAATGAAAGTCTGCGAAGGAGATACTTTCACTTATGAAATAACAGATCTGTCCGGCTCTACGGTGCACTCCTCGGGCGAATGCGTCGGAGACGGGAACCAGCTTCTTCTTATTCCCCAAGTCCCGATCGACTACGACGGGGCAATCGTTAATGTAGTGCTTAAGTCAAGGGGCCCGAATTATCCATGCGAAAAAATGGATGACCCGCTTACAAATATAGAAGGCAAAAAACCCGGCTTGACTGAAGCCGCAACAGCAACCCCCGGTCTCTCCGCCTCTCCGAATCCTTTTAACCCAAATGTAAAGATTTCCCTTTCTCCGGGAATGAAATACAGTCTCCGGACATCGGGCAATATAAAAATTTATTCTCTTGATGGAAGAATGGTAAGAGAATTCAGTATTGACAGAAGAATAGCCAACACGGCCTCGGTAGTATGGAACGGAAGAGACATGAGCGGCAGAAAAGTTTCTTCAGGTATTTATATTGTCTCGGCATCTGTGGACGGAAAAAATATAAGCAAAAAGATCGTACTCCAGAAATAAGTTTTAACTAAAAAATCCAGCAGGGTGGTATTCCCCGGGTAAAGACCGGTTTCAGGAATACCGCCCTGCTTTTTGTTATAAAGCACTTCACCTCTTATTTGCATTATTATGTAAATAATAATATATTGAAAATACTACACTTAAGGTTAAAAACTTCAAATTCTTCCGGAGACTGTATCATGAATAAATCATGCCTCTTGACGGCGCTCTTTCTATTACTCTTTTCAGCGGTCAATTCTTACGAACTTCCAGAAATTGACGCTCAAACCAAAGCGAATCTCAGGAGCATGTACAGAAGAGGCGCTTCTCTCGGCCGCGAAGAAGGAAAACTCGGCCAATGGGGCAACAGTATCACAAACTCCATGGCGTATCTCGGGACCCTCGCGCAATGGGGCTGCGGAGGAAAAACCACCTGTGAAACCTATCATGAAATCCTCCTCTGGATGAAAGCTTCTGAAACGTCAGAGGGTTCCGGCATCGTAGGAGGAAATCACGACACGCCTCTTGCGGAAAAGGGAGGCGGACACTGCTGTCAGTCCGGATGGACAATAGAAGACGGTCTTAATTGTGTCGGCAATATAATACCGCAGGATAATCCTTCATGGTCGCTGGCAATGTACGGCACAAACGATGTCAACGGCAATGGATGGGACGCTGCAAGAGGAGAAAAATTCAAAAGCCGCCTTAAAAAATTCCTTAAATCATCTATAAACGCGGGAATTGTTACGGCCGTAAGCTCCATTCCACCGAGACGGGACCACGATGAAAGCGTTGCTATCTGCAATAATATGATCACCGGATGCGCCGCCGAACTTGGAATTCCTCTTGTTGATTATTATGCCGCCGCTACAGAATTTCACCCTACAGACTGGGACGGTACAACGATATCGGACGACGGCGTCCATCCATCGTGGAGCGGCGGACGCGGTGATTTTGACCCGCCCGAAATCCAGGATTACGGCTACTCCATAAGAACAAAACTGACTCTGGACTATGCAAAAAAATTAAAAAGGATCGTTTTTGAGAACGGCGCGCCGGACGGAGAGGATCTGCCGATACTTGCCGTGTCATCTTCTACTCACGAATACGGATCAAGAAGCAGCTCCGCTTCGGCTTCCTTTAGCTGGATCCTTGACGGCGGAAGCACGCCAACAGAATACAGCTGGGAATTCGACAAATCAAGCACAACTACTCCTGATGAAACTTCGGAAGGAACCACCGCTTCGGCTTCTGTAACCGCATCCGACACCGGCACATGGTTTTTTCATGTAAGAGCCAACAGCTCTCTCGGGTGGGGCCCTGTAAGCAGATACGCTGTAAGAATAATCCCTGAAAATCAGATTATACTTCAGGAGGGAATGGATGGATATTCAGGTACGGCTGACGCAAATATACATGGAGAATATAATTACGGAGGATCAGCGCTTGAAAAAAAATATAACGGAAACTCAAGCCGTGACCGCCTGCTATACAGATTTGATCTCACACCGGCTCTCGGTGCAAATGTAACATCCGCTTTCTTCAGGCTTTTTGTGGAAAATCCCGGAGACGGCGATACTGTCGCAGCCTATAAGCTCACAAACAGTTGGGAGGAAGGCGAAGGAGGATATCAAAGTAAAAGCGGGGTCACTTGGGATTACCGGTTTGCCGATGACACCTCACCATGGAATACTCCCGGCGGCGACTTTGAACCGGAAATTCTTGACGGCGCCAAAGTCCCTCCTGTTGGAACCCAGGGATGGATCGAGCTGGACATAACATCAACCGTTCAGGAATGGCTCGCCGATACATCCTCAAATCACGGGATAATTTTAGAAGGTTACAAATCATGGAAGAGTTCAGAGGTGTGCCAACGCGAATTCCCGCTTAAAACCCTACGCCCCATGCTTGTCATTAATTATTCCTCTTTTTCAGAAATTGAAACAGCAAAAAGACTGTCCGAAACAACGATATCCGCACCTTTTCCCAATCCCGGCAACCCGGGCGTGAATATACCCATTACACTAATGCCGGTTTCGGAAGTAACAGTCGGAATATACAATGTAAAAGGGAAACTATTGAGAGAATTCAATGCCAAAAACAGAAAACCGGTAAAAAGAGTAAAAACCCTAAGCTGGGACGGCCTTGACAAAAACGGACGCACGCTTCCCGCCGGTGTTTATATTGCCGGCATAAAAGGCGGGAATACGAAAAAGGCAAAAAAATTCATTCTGGCAAAATAAAAAACTATTTAGAGAGGGCCATGAAAAGCGTTCTTGCTTTAATTATTTTTTCTTTGCCACTCTATTCGGAAGTCGCATGGCCGCCATCCGATTCTTGCGGATGCGAAGAATGGCATGACGAGAATGTTCTCAACAATCCGGCCATGGCCGGAAATCAAATTGTTTATGTATCGCATTCCGGTTCGGGATCCGACTTAAATTTCAATGAATTTTTGAATACTCTGCCGGATAACAGCAATCGCACCTATATAATCCGTGCCAGCGATACCGCCTATACAATAGGCTGCAGAGGTGTGATGCTCGGAAACTGGGGCAGCGCCGGCAAACTCAGAAACATTCTGGTTCGGGGAGAAACGGGAAACCGGGAGGATGTGATACTCCAGGGCGCGGATCCGGAAGCATCACCGGACTTCTGGAAATCCAAATTCTACGGCGGTTCCAGCTCATGCGGCGCCGGAAGCTTCATCCAGACCGCTAACTGTGAAAACATTGTTTTTGCCGTTTTTACCATACGGAACTTCCCGGGTAAATATATTAAAATCGACGGAGGAAACGGGTGGCTGGGTACAGGAATAATCCTCCATAACCTGGATCTTAATGACTGCGGCAGCCAGTTTATAAAGGGGGCGGCATCCAGCGGAAATATCAGCGGTAGAAACTGTATCGTTGAATGTTCAAAAATCTGGTTTACCGACTGGATATTCGAGGAAACAACCTACGAGTCACAAGGAGTGGATGTGCATGAGGGAAGAAACTGGACTATCCGCTATAACTGGTTTAAAAACATAAGGCAGGGCGGCTGGGGAAGCGGCCATAACGGCGCCGCTGTTTTAATGTGGGACGACTGCGATTCCGTTTTAGTTGAAGGCAACCTCATAACCGACTGTAATATGGGAGTTCGCCTCGGTTTTTGGGATGATCCGGAAAGTAATCACATGAAAGTGTTTAACAATGTTTTCGTTAATACAGATAATGACCCCCGCTTCAATATAAAACAATCCATTGAAATTGGTTCCGGAGTTGAAAACGGCTATATTCATCACAATACAATATGGAGCCCGGTTCTTTCCGGTGGTGCATGTATATTAAGCCACGGATCTAACATACCCTGTAAAAACAACCTCTACAGGGGCGGCATAATAGATCCGGAGCTTGATACCGCCGGAAACAAGGCTGCTTATTCAAGCAACCAGTTCCGGGATATAACCGGATATGACTTTGACCTCGTAAGGGCCAGACCCGTAAACAGACTGGCGAATATTTATTTAGATATTATGAAAAGGGCCCGCCCTCAAACAACAAGCGCCGGAGCATATCACAGCGAAGAAAGCCCCGCAATTGAAAATTCAATCATCGGGGAATCCGGAGAACCGTTCCGCATATCCCTTAGTCCAAATCCGTTTAACAGTTCCGCCACTTTCAACCTGCATACCGATAAAAATAGTTATGCGGGAAAAAATATTACAATCAGGATTTTCGACATCAAAGGAAATGAGATAAACTCACTCAAAACACCAGCCCAAAAAAGCGCTTTTTTCACATGGGACGCCTCTTTAAATTACTCAGGAATTTACACCGCGGAAGTTTCTTTTTCAGGCCGCCGGGAATACATAAAGGCCCTTCTAATTAAATAGCGACTTACAGCCGCAATACATTCTGAATACAAGCTTTTATAAATAAAAAAATCCGATTACCGGCCGGCTTCCAATTTATTATCTTAATCATGTTAAACAGAAAGAAACAAAATGAAAAAACTTCCATCCAAGACAAAATGTATAGGAATACTGACAAGCGGCGGTGACTGTCCCGGCTTAAACGCCGCTATCAGGGGTATTGCCAAAGCAGCGATTAATATCTACGGCATGAAGGTTATCGGAATCCGCGACGGCTTCAGAGGTCTTGTGGAAAACCGAACGGTAATTCTTGACGACAGATCTGTAAGCGGAATCCTTACCCAGGGCGGCACCTTTCTCGGAACCAGCAGGGACAAACCCAGAAAAATGAGAATGGGCGGAAAAAAAATAGACATGACGGAAGCCGCGGCGGAAAACGTCAGAAAAATGCAGATAGACTGCCTGGTCTGCCTTGGGGGAGGAGGAACACAGAAAAACGCCTATCATCTTCACAAAGAGACAGGAATAAATGTTCTTACCCTCCCTAAAACGATAGACAATGATGTAGGAAACACCGATACAACTTTCGGATTCCATACCGCTATGGATACCGCGGTAGAGGCGATAGACCGCCTTCATACAACGGCCCTCAGCCATCAGCGTACAATTATATGCGAAGTAATGGGGCATAATTCGGGTTGGCTCGCTCTCGGGTCCGGCATTGCCGGCGGCGCGGATGTCATTCTGATCCCTGAAATCCCCTATGAGCTGAAGACGGTCGCGGAGAGTCTCATAGAAAGAAGAAGGAACGGGAAAAAATTTTCCATAATAATTTTATCCGAAGGAGCTTTGTCTGAAAATGAAACAGAGGCGCAGAAACAGCCGGTCTCAAAGACATCTGATATAAAAAAAACCGGCAGAGACTCAAACGGCCAAAAACTTATAATAGAACCAAAAGCAAATTCCCTCGCCAGACGGCTTGAAGAGGTAACAGGAATTGAAGCTCGGGTCACAAACCTCGGCCACATTCTTCGCGGCGGCATACCCTCCGCCGGAGACCGCCACCTATGCACAATGCTCGGAGCCAAAGCGGCTGAACTACTGGCTGAAGGCAGCTATAATTTAATGGTTGCGGTAAAAGGCGACAAATGCGTTCCTGTACCCATATCTGATGTCGCCGGTAAAAAGAAAACCGTCCCCCCCGGCCATTCCTGGATAAAAGCGGCAAGAATGAACGGAGTCTGCTTCGGAGATGAGTGAGAAAATTGACAGTATAAATAAAACTCCCGAACTCTATGCCGTAATCGACATCGGTTCCACCGCGTTGAGGTTAATGATCGCGGAACTCTCAGTAAAAGGGCAGCTCCGGACGGTGGATTTTCTTCATCAATCAGTTACTCTCGGACGTGACACATTCACTACCGGATCCATATCTTCGGAAAACATATCTCTCTGCATCGAAACACTGAAAAATTTCAGAAAAATTATATCGGAATACGACATTCCGGAAAAAAGAGTGCGGGCCGTAGCCACTACGGCGGTAAGAGAGGCTTCAAACAGCGATGCTTTTTCAGACAGAGTCTCGATCTCCGCCGGAATAAACATAGAAATTATCGACGACATAGATACCGCGAGATTGACATATTTAAGTTACAAGGCCGGGATAGGATCATCAAAAACATTTAAAAAAAAGAATGTCCTGATAAGCGAAGTCAGCGGAGGCAGCTCTTTCGTTTTATATCTTGAAAAGGGTGTGGTTCAGCTCGCCGATGCCTACCGGCTTGGCTCACTCAGAACCTATGAAATGATGGAAGCATCCGGAATCTCTGATTCTTCTCTGCCGCGCATAACAAGGGACCATATAAAGAGGGCTATGAAGAGGACCGTTAAAAGAAACAATCTTGGAAAAGTCCATACCCTGATCGCTCTCGGCGGGGATATCAGATTCGCGGCAAGAAAAATCGCACCCGAATGGAACGGGACTACACCTGTGAAAATACGGACGAGTCAAATAAAAAAACTGGCCGGAGAAATCATGTCGCTCTCCGTTGAGGACTGCATGGAGCGTCACAAACTGTGCTATACCGACGCAGAATCTCTCAGTCCCGCACTTTTTTCTTATTATTATCTCGCCAGAAACCTTGGGGTTTCAGAATTGCTTGCGGCCAATATGTCAATGCGTCACGGCCTTCTTCTCGAAATGCAGGAAGAGAAACAAATTGATTACGCGCTTATAGGGCAAATTAAAAGGTCGCTGATTGAAATCGGAAGAAAGTATTCCTTTGATGAAAAACATGCGCTTTTTGTGGCAGAAACAGCGGAGAGGATTTTTAATTTTCTTAAGGAAGAATACAGACTCTCGGGAAGAGCGTTTACGCTTCTTACCGCCGCCGCCTATCTGCATGATATCGGCTCATTCATAAGTTCAAAGAGCCACCATAAACACAGTCGTTATTTAATACAAAACAGTGATATTTTCGGGCTTAACAAAAACGACCTTTTGCTGGTATCGTTAATCGCCAGGTACCACAGAAAAGCCGCGCCGAAATCCTCTCATCGTGATTTCAGCATGCTTGCAAGAAACGACCGGATGCTTGTGACCAAGCTCGCGTCTATACTCCGTGTCGCTGATGCTCTTGACCGTTCGGGGACAATCCGGCCCGGCAGTATTGAGTTTCTTCCCGGCGAGGATAATTTAATAATACTTATTTCATCCTCCGGGGAGCCCTCTCTTGAGCGAATTGCCGTACGGGAAAAAGGCGGCCTTTTTTCTGATGTTTACGGAATGGAACTGATCATAAAAACAAAACAGGAAACAGGGAGTAAATAATGTCCTCCAAGGCCGGAAACCCCGCGTTTATAAACAGAGAGCTCAGCTGGATTGAATTTAATCAAAGAGTACTGGATCAGGCCCTCGACCCGGCAATTCCGCTTCTTGAGCGGGCAAAATTTTTGGCAATCACCTCATCGAACCTTGATGAGTTTTTTATGGTAAGAGTCGGCGGGCTCCATATGCTGTATTCCGAGAATATCAGAAAAAAAGACCCGTCCGGACTTACGCCTTTTAAACAGCTTAAAAGCATCAGTAAAAAAATATCCGGAATGATGAGGCTCCAGGACAGATGTTTCATTGAAGAAATAAGACCGGGACTCGGAAAAACCGTATTCAGAAACCTTCATTCGGAAGAGCTTACCGAAAACCAGCGTAATTTCTGTAAGAATTATTTTATAAATGAAGTTTTTCCGGTTATCTCCCCGCTATCGCTGGATAACCGGACAAGATTTCCTCTTTTGTCCGGAAAATCTATTCATATACTTATCAGATTAAGAAAAAAGGAGGGCGGCAACAGATTTGCCGTATTACCTGTTCCGACGGTTTTAAACCGAATCATCACAATTCCATCCGATGGCGCTAAATCCATCCGCGAGACTATTTTTATAGAGGACCTTATTTCAATGTTCGCTGAAAACTTTTTCAAGGGCGAAGACATTGCGGAAAAAGCATTCTTCAGACTCACACGAAACGCAGATATGAGCGTAGAAGAGGATATGGCTTCGGACCTCATGTCCGAAATGGAAGATCTTCTTGAATCCCGCAGGAGAAGCCGCTGCATAAGGCTTGAAATATCAACAAATATGACTCGTATATCTCTTGATTTTTTAAAAAAAGAGCTCGGAGTCATGCCGAATCTGATTTTTCCGGTAGAAGGGATGCTTGACTACACTGTTCTTATGAGTGTTGCTTCAGAACCGGGTAATGACAATCTTAAATATACTTTTTCCAAACCGGTCCGGCCCGCGGAAATGCCGGTTTCTGAAAGTGTCTTCAAGAGCCTTCTCTCATCCTCTTTTTTATTCTATCACCCCTATGAGAGCTTCGACCCCGTCCTCAGATTCATAGATGAGTCCGCGAGAGATCCCGACGTTCTCGCGATTAAGCAAACTCTTTACCGCACGAGCTCAGGAAGCCCGGTAATAAAAGCCCTTATTAAAGCCGCGGAATCCGGCAAGGCCGTAACAGCGGTAGTGGAGCTTAAGGCCCGTTTTGATGAGGCCAGAAATATAGAATGGGCCAAAGCCCTGGAAGACTCCGGAGTACAGGTTGTTTACGGGATAAAGGGACTTAAAACGCATTCTAAAATTTACCTTGTCATAAGAAAGGAAACCGGCGGAATCAGGAAGTACTGTCATTTCGGGACCGGCAACTACAACGAAAAAACCGCTTCGTTATATACCGATATCAGTTATCTGACATCAGACGAAAACCTGTGTAATGACGCTTCTTTATTTTTCAATGTTATAACCGGCTATTCCCAACCGACAGACTACAATAAAATCGCCGCTGCACCACTCGGACTGCGGGACGCCCTGTCCTACTATATTAACTCCGAGATAAAACGCAAAAAGTCCGGACAGAAAGCAGAAATAAAAATAAAAATAAATTCTCTTGCCGACACCAACCTTATAAATGAATTATACAGAGCTTCTGAGGCCGGTGTAAAAATTCAACTCAATGTGCGCGGAATTTGTATGCTTAGACCCGGCGTTAAAGGTATGAGTGAGAATATAAGAGTCGTCAGCATAATAGACCGCTATCTGGAACATGCGAGGATATTCTATTTTCATCATGGCGGAGAAAAAAAGATTTTCATATCTTCAGCGGACTGGATGACAAGAAACCTGGATAAACGCATCGAGCTTATGGTGCCGGTAGAGCCGAAAGAACTTAAGAAAAAACTTGAATATATTCTCAATACCCATCTTTTTGAAAACACAAACGGATGGGAAATGAACGGGGACGGTTCATACTCCAGAATCATCCCCGAACAGGGCAAAGAAGTCCGCAGCCAGGAGATCTTTCAGGAATATGCCAGCTCTCTGCTTCAAAAAGCGAACAAAAAAAAGAAGGTTACTTTCGAACCATTTAAATCGGCGGGAAAACATTAAAAAACATGCCTTTCGATATAAACGCCGCTATTCCCCTTTTAAAAAAGTACCGGGCGGAAATTCCGCATATCGAACATGTAACCTCTCTGGCATTAAAAATATTCGATGATATAAAAAAGGAGCTGTATTTACCGGAAAAATACCGGAAAATCCTTAAAGCCGCCGCTCTTCTCCATGATATTGGATATACGGCCGGTCCGCTCCGCCATCCGGAGCATAGCCGGGACATCGTTAAAAAAGAAAGCATTGCCGGGGTTTCCGGTCCTGAAAAAGAAGCCTGTCTTGAAATTATCCTCCGCCACGGAAAAAACTCTCCGCCGCTGTCCGGAACCCAGAGGGAAGTAAAAGACAAAAAAATACTTATCTGCTCCGGAATTCTCAGAATCGCCGATGGGCTCGACCACAGCCATATTCAGGATTGCCGGCTCAAAAAAATAACCATAGAAAACCGCCGCATGAAATTTGAGCTTTCGGAAAATGTTTACAAAGGAAACATTTCCGCGGCCTCCAGAAAAGGCCGGCTTTTAAAAAAAGTTTGCGGTTTAGAAACAGACTTTTGGGATCTGACTAAAAGAAGGTCCTATTTCCCTTACTCTCATCTTATCAAAAAAGACATTCCTGTTTCTGAAGCACTGAGAAAAATCCTGTTTTTTCATTACCGGACCATGACTGAAAATATGGGCGAGAAACTTTACAAAGGAAACGACACCAAACCTTTGCATGATTTCCGGGTTGCCTCGAGACGTTTTTTGACAGTCCTTAAAACCTACAAAAAATTCCTGCCGGAAAGTGAAGCGCGAAAAGCAAAACAAAGCCTTAAGTACATATATAAAAACCTCGGGAAACCCCGCGATTATGATGTAAAATACTCCTATTTCAATTCCATTAAAAACTCCGGAGAAAATACATATCCTCAATTCAGGGATTTCCTGCATAAACTTGAATCCGAAAGAAATAATTCAAAAGAAAAGCTTGAAAAAACAGTAAAATCAGATGAATTCATTAAAATGATCAAAAGCATACTTTGGCTTCTTCGGGTCGCGCTGCCTCATTCAACAAAAGACAGAGAAAAAACATTCAATTCCCTCTTCTCAAAAACAGCCGGAAAAAAAATTAGGCGTCTATACGGTTACAATCCCGAAGACTTTTCTGAAAATCCGGAAAAGATGCACAGCTTAAGAAAGAAATTCAGGAAAGCACGATATATTTCCGAGCTTTATACGGGAATACGCACGGAAAAATATCTTAAACAGGTAAAAAAAATAAAAAAACTGACGGGACTACTCGGTGATATCCATGACAGGGACGTTTTTTTAAAGTATTATAAGAAAAAAACCGGTCTTTCAAAAAACAAACTGACTGATAAAATAAAATCCGAAAGGTCACAGACGGTTCGAGAGTTTATAAGCGGTTATGAAAAATTTATATTATGAGTGTTGAAACGCGATTAATCGCGTCTCAACTCCCTTTGGCATGTGCAAAGCAAAGAGCTCTTTGCCGTCGCGGATGATGTCATCTCTTCGTTGAGTTTTGCCAACGCCCTGTTGTTGAATATTCTGACCCTTGGAGTACAGCGGCCTGATGCCCGTGCTGCCGGACCGAGTTTTAAAAGATCTGTCGTAAGGGCGGTTTTCTGTGATCGGGAGAGAGACTTGATAAATGCTTCAAGTTTAAGCGCATCAGATTTACCGGAATATACAGTCCATGCCGCTTTCAGCTCCAGCGGTTTGAATGCCCTTGTGAAACGGGCTCCTCCTTTGCCTGACAAATGTTGCCTGAGTCTTGCGGAAAGGTCTATGGTATAGCCGGTGTAGAGAGAATTATTTGCACATTCCAGGATATATATAAAATGCCTGGAAACGGTCATAAAGAAATCGCGTTGTTTTCGCATACACTTCTGCATGTTCCGCACCCAATGCACTTTGAGCTGCTGACCCGGTAGCTGTCAGAGTTCTCTGAAATCGCATTGAGTTGGCACACCTCTTTGCATGCTCCGCATGAGGAACAGAGATCTGAGTTGATACCGGCAGTCTTAAGTCCCCGGAACATGGCAGACATACCGACTTTATAACTGGCACGCATGGCAAGACAATACTGCATGTCACAATTACAGACAGCGCCAATGAAAGGCGTACCAAAGGTCCACACGCTGTGAACCATGCCCTTCCGATCGTATTGCCTGATACAGGCCATAGCCTCTTTCTTTGTCATGTCTTCCATATGTGCAATGTGAGGAGCATCGAACCATTCCATATCAAGTTCATTATACCAGGCCGACGGGTTAAAGCTTATTCCAAAACAGTAGCGGCCCTCTTTTTTCTCCTTTTCCCACATGCAGCCGCAGGCGAAACGGACAATGGAATTTGTACGCTCAATAATCTCTTCCACCTCTTCGAGAGTAACGACCTGCCCCCAATGCTCCTTTTGCTGTTTTTCTGTAAAAGCGGGTGCAACCCGTTTTATGAGCGCCGGTTTTTGTTCTGCTATCTTTTCGAGCTTTGAAATATTCTTATTGCCTTCCCCGATCTGTTTATGATAAAAGTTTTGAATAATCTCCTTACGTGCTGGATCATGCAGGAGTTCCTGCGAATAATTTTCCGCATTCAAAAACCACTTTTTTCCATCATTGTGCTGTGTGCAGAAATCACACATGAAAGAATCTCCTTATTTTTATCAGAATAATATTCTCAAAAATAACATAACTTCCCGAAAAATGCAACTGCAGTTAATCCCGTCGCCAAAGAATTTATCAAAAAACAAAGCGTGAATGGTGCCGGGCAATCGGCGTATTCATAAGCGGCTATGAAAAATTAATTTTAATGAGCGAACCCGAAAATTTTGTCGGAAAACCGCGTTTTTGCGAAAAAAATGATCTTTTCAAAAATAATTCATAAAAAATCTGCACAAATTTCCTCCTCCAGGTGTCTAACTAAATGAATTGAGAAGGCGGCTGAAAATTTTTTACATAAATTTATTTATCTTTTACTGGAGGTTGATTTATGCGTTATTTAATCAAAAAAACCTTTTTCCCGGCTTTTATTGCTGTTTTTGCTGTACTTTTTTATTCGGGATGTTCGGATAATCCAGTCATAAGCGGAGATGACGACTCGTCCCTGCCCGTTCTGGAAACAGTTAAAGGTCATGCCGAAACCGCCCCGGCAGCGGCAGCAAAAATGGCGTCCGAAGCACCGGAAAGTATTCTCGAAAAAATTTCATCACCTGAAATAATAATTCTCTGGGATGTATCCGATGATTATATTGAACCAGCCGGTGCCGATCCTTATTATGATTCCGGACTATTCTATACAGGATGATTTCAGCATTGATATTTCCTGGCCCCTGAATTTTGAGGGTGTTATTAAATCCGCTCCACCTGCAAACGCTTATACACCGCTTTCTTCTTCCAACAGCGCTCTCAAGTACGCGATGGGAAGCTTTTTGATGGCAAACGACGGTAATGGAGACGGTCAGATTGACGTAGACCACCCCAAATCGGATTCCCTGTTAACCTATGCCGACCCCTACTCACCTTGTGACTCTCTCGGCGTGGAAGCTCACAATGAACTCGTATCCTATCCCTATACATCCGATGACGGAAAAGACTTCTGGATAGGGATTTCAACAGGATATGTGATGTATTTCCCTGACGAAGCCTCTATAGAAAAATTCAAGGAAGAAAATTCCTCTATCGGATCACTCGAATTGAAGACCGGCTACAATTATATAACGGTAAAAGGAGATATTCCTTCTGTCGGGTCTTTCGAGGAAGTAGTCATAGACTTTATTACTGACACAGAACGTGAGGAGACTCTCCTGAACCTTCAGGACACATATGATTCCTCTCTCTGCAATTGATAAAGGACGGAGTCATTAAAGGAGCTTATTATAGATTCTTTTGAACTTGAGAAATACTACAAAAAATACAGCGGCATGGTGTACCGGACGGCTCTCCGGTACACCGGAAGCCGCCCGGACGCAGAAGACATTACTCATAATGTTTTTTTAAAGATTAAAC
Source organism: uncultured Fibrobacterota bacterium (assembly GCA_964401455.1). Classification (GTDB taxonomy): domain Bacteria; phylum Fibrobacterota; class OXYB2-FULL-49-7; order CAYNYI01; family CAYNYI01; genus CAYNYI01. The sequence goes on along the minus strand of CAYNYI010000016.1, from coordinate 14,401 downwards.
GGAGTTTCGGTTCATTTAGAAAAGGTTCATCTGTGTTTACCTGGATATACCGGATTACAGTAAATGAAAGCATTAATCTGATAAGAAAAAACCGGTCTTCGTTTTATATCGAATTTGACGAAGAAATAAACAGTGCCGGACAAAGCAGTGATACGATGAAAAACCTGGAAAACAGAGACACTCTCAGAAATATACTCAAAAAAACAGACAGAATTACGGCAATGTGCGCTGTCATGATCTATTTCGAGGGAATGAAGCAGGAAGAAGCCGCAGAGACCCTGGGAATCTCGAGAAGAAACCTCAACAACAGACTCGCCCGGCTGAAAGAAAAAGCGAAGAAAAAATGAGGAAAAAATGAAACACCTTTCAGATTTTACTATAGAAAAGATTATATGCGGAGAACTTGATCTCTCAACTTCTCCGGAAATTTCAAATCACCTTGAGAAATGTACTGAATGCCGGGAAAAAATCGAAAATCATGCTTCAATATCAGAAGGCTTTCATGAAAAATTTCCTGATTTCGCTTCTCTCCATAAAAGCCGTAAAAAAGGATCCGGAGTAATAACCGACAGTTTTTTCCCGCCGGCATTAATACGCCCGCTCGCGGCAGCTGCTGTAATTATTTTCTCTCTGACTGTTTTTTTAAACTACGGCCCGGAAAAAAGAACAACGGATATTTATACAGCCAAAGGCTCTGAAACCGCTTTCCTGGCCCTGAACGGCAAAAACGTCAGCTCCGGCGACACAGTATTCTGCGGACCGGGCGACACAATACAACCCGGAATTATTTCAGACAAATCTCTGCGCTATCTGGTAATGTATTCCGATGACGGAAAAAAAATCAGGAGATATATTCCGCGGACCGGTACGGGGCTTTTAAAACCGGAAGCGAAAATCTTCGAAAACAGCATCATACTCGGAGGGGAATGGAAAACCGAAAAGGTCTTTATCTTCTGGAGCGAAGAGGATTTCGATGAGAATAAGGCCCTGGAATGCGCAAAAAACGCCGAGAAGAAATGCGGCGCCCTGAAAATAAAGATGTTTGTTCTGAAGAATAAAGAAGGCGGAAAACAATGAGGTATTGTCTCTTTCTTATTGTTTTTATAAGCGCGGCGGTATTTGCTTCGCCGGAAAAGTTCGCGCTTATAATAGGAAACAATACCGGCCTTTCCGAAGACCCGCCGTTGAAATACGCCGCGGCGGACGCACAAAAAGTATATAAAGTCCTGACTGATATCGGCAAAATAAATTCCGACAGGGCATATCTTATGCTCAATAAATCAGTCTCTGAAATCAGAGGTATATTCCGTGAAACGCTCGGCAGGACAAAGGAAATCAGCCTGTCCGGCGGCGACTCATATGTAATGATATACTATTCCGGCCACGGGAGCCGTGAAGCGCTTCATATAAGAGGAGAAAGGCTTCTTATTTCAGATGTAAAAGAATATTTCTCTGAAATGAAAGCCAAAGTCAAGCTGCTTGTAGCCGACGCCTGCTACAGCGGCTCTCTTATAAGCGAGAAAGGCGGCACGGTTTCCGGACCGACCGAGGTTAAGTTTTTTGATAATATGGAAGTGGAAGGTTCCGCGGTAATAACATCATGTTCACCGGGGGAGCTTTCTCATGAATCTGGCGATCTTAAAGGGTCTCTTTTTACCCATTATTTTGTTTCAGCGCTCAGGGGCGCGGCGGATTTCAATGGAGACAAAAAGGTTAGCTTATGGGAAAGCTACAGCTTCGCGAGGCAGCATACAGCCAGAAAAGGCATGAACGTTAAAAACTTCAGCCAGACACCGCTATATGAATTCAGGATAAAAGGAAGGAATGATTTGACCGTAACAGATCTCAATACTTCAAAATCTTTACTTATGTTTCATGATCTTCCGGAAGACCGCTATTCGATCCTTGAAGAGATGTCAGGTTCTCCTGAGGCGGAAGTCTTTATGCGGGAAGGAGATTCTGTTACACTTTGCCTTCCGTCCGGCATTTATACAGTAAGAAATATAAGAAAAGACAGGGTGCTTCTGGCAAAAACCGATATAAACTGGGGCGGACACTATGTACTTGACCGCTCCAAAATGAAAGGCTATCCGCTGGAGGCCCTCAACACCAAGGGTATTCCCTCGGTCAGGTACAAACCCTTTTTTACGGAATATTTTTACCGCAATATGTCCTACTTCCCTTCCCCGGAAATAAGGGCAGGGATTCACGGAGTGAATTTAACCTTTTCCTCTTATAATTGGGCAGCCGGTATTTCTGCGGGCTACGGCAACTCTCCGATTTCAGGAGTTATCCATAATGTCGAAAGAAAAATATGGAGCGCCTCGATAAGGGCGGAATACTATCTCTTGAAAAAAATCCGTTATCGCGCTTTTGGAGGTCTTTCTTATGGAATGGATATTTTAAACCAGAAACTGGTACGGAAAGATGAAGAAGCTCTTAAATCCGCCGGTTATGAAAAAGCCGAAACGGTTTATACCGTTATAAACAATCTGTCACTCCCGGCAGGTGCTGTCTTCTACCTACCTTACAGCTTTTCTGTGTCGGCGAGATTAATACCCGGAGTTTACTTTTTCAACGATGAAAGCGGTTCCGTGAAAACAGGTTTAAGAATCCCTTTTGAGGTATCGGCAGGATTCCGCTTTTAATGAGGTTTTTGAGACGAGGTTAATCGCTTTTCAAAAATTCCAGAATTTCTCCTAAATGACGAAGCGCATATTCAACAGGAAGTATTTCAATTTTACCATCATAAAGGCGGCGTGTTCCTCCGTATATGCAAAACGGTTTTGCCATGGGATAATCCCTCATAAATGATTTCAGCCCGCTTAAATGTCTGTTATTGACTTTAGCGGTCCTTTTTAATTCAAACGCCAAAAAGCCTTTATTGCCGTATAGCACAAAATCAACTTCTATATTATTGGATGTCTGCCAGTAATATATGCGGTATCCCAGATTCATCGTATTATTAACCGCAATCAGTTCCTGCAAAAACAAAGATTCAAATGCTACTCCTTCCGCCTTTTCAGGTGAATCCAGCGGGCCCATAGGGCGAACGGTCCTGAAAACACCGACATCAAAAAAATAAAACTTTGGATGTTTTGATAGTCGGCGTTTGGCCTTTTTAGAGAAAACAGGGATCCTGTAAGCGATCAGCAGCTCTTCGAGTATTAAAAAATAGTGTTCGACAACTTTTCGGTGTATTCCGCAGTCACGCGCTACCGCGGAAATATTCAAGACCGCCCCCTGGGAAAAACTGGCTGATTCAAGAAAACGGGCAAAACCGCCCAGATTCCGTGTAAGACCTTCCTGCCGAATTTCTTCTTCGAGATATGTATTTACATAACTTTCGAGATAAGACTTAGGGTCCTTTTCTGTATATGCGCATGGCAGGTTCCCGAATTGCAGTGAATGGTTTAGGGAAAAGCTTTCTTTTAATTCAAAACATGTGAGAGGATGAAATGACCTTGTTAACGCTCTGCCTCCAAGCAGATTCTGCCCGCTGCTTCGCACCTTTCTTGCGCTTGAGCCGGTAAGAATAAATTTATACCCATTTTTTTCAATAAGCCTGTGGACTTCATTAAGTAATTCCGGAATACGCTGTACTTCGTCAATAATTATAAAGCCATTGTACGATTCCGGAATAAACAATTCAAGACGCTGCGGATTTGCAATAAGGTCGTTGAATATTTCCGATTCCAGCAGATCAATATAAACAGCATCGGGAAACCTGGATTTAACCCAGGTAGTTTTTCCCGTCCCGCGCGGCCCGAACAGGAAAAAACTTTTATCATCAGGATAATTTAGTATTCTGGAGTACATAATTCCATTCTGCATGTTAATATGGCGCTTCATAGTAAAAATAACATAATTATTTACAAAATGCAACTATAGTTGAAAAGTTTTCCTTCTCGTTTTTTCACGGCTTCTCTTTCCGAAGACTATGCTTCGGCGGAAATTACATATCTGTCGGAACCTTCTAACTATGCCTGTATATCCGGTGAGTTCTGCAGATTATCCGTAGAGATTTCCGACTCAATAAAAAATATCGAGAAAATAGAATTCTTCGTTGATCTCTATTATTCCGGACCGGCAGGTTTTCCCTTCATGGACAATATATACTTCCTCCGGAAAAAAGATACCGGGGAACAAGGGTATTAACCAAGTAAGCCGCTGTTTTTTGACAACCCGGAACAGTAATAAATAACTCCGAAGAGCCACAACATCGCCGGGCCGAAATACAAAGAGGCGGTAAGGTCTATATCGGCGACAAGGCTGCTTGCGAGAAGGGCTATTGAAAAGCCCATGAAATTTCCCAGGTTGGAGCCGTAAGCAAACATTTCTTTTTCATGACTGAAGAAGCCGGATGCCTGAGCGAAATATGTCGGCCATGTCGTTGAAAAAATCAGTCCGAAAAAAAACAGACAGACAAGCCTTACGGCTTCATGGTCTATGTAAACCGCCGGAAAGAAAAAAAGACCTGTTAAAAGACAGGCGCCGATAATTGAATTATTGGTTATTTTCTCTTTCAGATTGGCTGAAATGAACCTTCCGGTCATAAGGCCGACAAGATGTACCGTAAGAAAAATACTGGCCTTGCCCGGGGAGTACCCTTTAGTTTCTTCAAGAAAAGCCGGAAACAGGGTGGTAAAAGCCATCTCGCCGCCGGCAATAAGCGCAAACATGGATATTGAAAGCCAGTAAAAAGGCGACCTCAATACCGAAAGATCGAACTTTTCAGGGCCCGCTTTTTTTATGGGTCCTTCGGATTCCCGCATTATGAAAAAAGCAGCCGTTATCGAAAAAGCAAAAAGACCAACGGACATAAAACTGAATCTCCATCCCCCGGCAATTGATAAGGCGACAATAACGGGCCCGGCCACCTTTCCCCCGCTGTTGAAAGCATGCAGAAGCGTAACTCCTTTTCGGGGATTATCAGGCCAGAGTTCCATGCTGATATTGTTCGCTATCGCGGTAACCGCGGCCCCCAGAATTACGAGAGACCAGAAGAAAGAAAGCGCAGCGACTGATCGCGAAAAGAAAATTCCGGTCAGTCCTGTACTTATAAGAAGCAGTGCCGCGGTAAGTACGGTCAGGCTGGAAAATTTTCTAATTTTTGGGGTAAGCAATAAAACCGAGAATGCCAGAAAAAACTGGGCGGCGGCTATACCGGCGCCAAAAACACCATGGCTTAAACTGAATTCTTTTTCTATAGATGTTCTATTGGGTCCGATAAGTCCGGTCCCGATTATTCCCATCAGAAAAACAAGAAGCATGATTAGAGTCCGGAGAGCGAGGATTTTTTTCTTGTCATTCATAGTTAATAATATTTATTTACCGATTATCAATGAGATACAGAATAAAGCTTCTAAATATAATAATTTTTTCCGCAGTATTTTATTTTACGGTTTTTACTCCGGAAATAGGGGCTGTTGAATATGTACCGGACAAAAACACCTTTTATTTCGTTCAGATTACCGACACCCATTTAGGAAACAAGCATAATAACACCAGGGCCGAAAAAATAGTCCGAGATATAAATAAAATTCCGTTTAAAATTGAATTCACGGTTATTACAGGCGATATAATGGCGGATAATATACTGGATAAAAAAGCCGTCCGGAATGCTCTGGAAATATTCAGGGAACTGAAGAACGAAGTAATATTTCTTCCCGGAAACCATGATATCCTCTTCAATGAATATAAAAAAGACTATGAAAAAACATCATCGGCATATCGCGAAAATTTCGGCCCGCTAAACCAGCACAAAGAAATTCGGGGGGTCAATTTTATTTTTTTATATACCGAAGCCTTCAAATATCCCGAACTCACGGAATTTGAAAATCCTCTGCAATACACGGACTCTGTACTTAATATTGTCCAAGAAGCGCCATCGATTATACTGCATCACCGACCGGTCTCAAAAGACTATTATAATTCAAAAGTCCATCCGGGAACCTCCTCGGAAATCCGGAAAAAATGGTATTCCTTTTTGAACAGGCACAATGTAAAAGCGGTTATAACTGGCCATTTTCACAGAGACGAAATGCATATGGCAGGCGATATTCCCGTCTTTGTCTGCCCCCCTTCAGCCCCCTACTTCGGCCGGCAGTCCGCTTACAGAATATACGAATACCGAAACGGACAAATAAGCTACACAACCCAGTATATAAAATAATCCCCGGCACCCCTGTTTTTTCCCTCTCAAAACTTATATATTTTAAATAGAGACGGAGGCAAATATGAAATCTTTATTGATAGCTTTAATGATTATTTTCACAGCCGGGAGCCAGGAAATGAATAGTGAAAAAAAAGAAATAAAAACCGAAGCCGAATGGAAAGAGTTACTGACGCCCGAACAGTACCGTGTATTGCGTCAGAAGGGGACTGAATGCGCCTTCACAGGAGCATACTTTAACCACAAAGAAAAGGGCGCCTATCACTGTGCAGCATGCGGGGCTCCTCTTTTTAAATCCGGAGAAAAATTCAAATCCGGTACAGGATGGCCGAGTTTTTTTGCGCCTTATTCGGAAAACAGTATAAAGGAGAAAACGGATCATTCTCACGGAATGACACGGACAGAAGTTGTATGCGCGACATGCGACTCTCGCCTTGGGCATGTTTTTAATGACGGTCCTCCTCCGACAGGACTTCGCTACTGCATAAACTCGGTCTCGCTTAAATTTGTTAAAGATGAGGAAAAATAATTCCGATAAATTATAATGAACCGTTGACAAAAATAATTACAGATACTATATTTAGCTTTGACGGTATATAAAAAGGAAAGAAAATGTATAACTATTGCATACACCTAATTTCTTCGATGAGCATGCTCCTCTGTGTGCTTATTATTAATAGAAATATTGCCCCGATATATTCTGCGGGAGGCGGCGGTAAGGTGTACTGATATTTATAAAAATCTCAGAAAAACCTGAACCGCCGCTCACAAAGAGCGGCGGTTTTTTTTTATATTAACAAAACAGGAGGTTCGCGATGTTTACAACAAGAAACACACAGGAAGGAACATGCACTGCATGCGGAACAAAGAAGCCAAAAACAAAAACTTTCGGCACAAGGCCCGCAAAACAAAGAAAGACATTCGTCAGGGAAAAACACACAATGTACGAAACCGTCTGGGAAACATACAAATAAACTAAAGGAAAATAATTGCTGCTTTCAGGTATTCTATACGGTTTCGGGGCCGCATTTTCGCAGTCTTCGTCCTATTTTTTCTCGAAATCTTTTCTCGAAAAGTTTCGGGGTAATTCGCTTTTGCTTCTTATTTACGGACATCTCGCGATGGGTCTGATAGCGGTTATAATTTTTCCTTTCCTTATTCCGTTCGATTTTCCGGAGATTTCTGAGTTTCTACCGGAAATGCTTCTGGCAACGCTGTTTTATCTCGGAGGGCAGATAACGCTGTTTTCTTCTTTGAGGTATTCCGATGCTTCAAGGGTCTCTCCTCTTCTCGGGATGAAAATATTCGTGCTTGCTTTGATAAAACTTTTGTTTTTTGATTCACAGATAAACGGTCTTCAATGGGGGGCAGTCGCTCTCAGTGTCAGCGCCGCGTTCCTACTTAGCCTGACCGGGGGCAGAATGGATCGCCGGAGCGTATACTGGATCGCGGGTGCCTGCGTTTCGTACTCCTTATCCGATATAAATATCCGCATCTTCGTCGATAACTTTTCAGAAGCGGGAATATTTAAAAGCTCGCTTATAGGTGTCTGCCTGATTTACACTCTCTGCGGTGCAGTTTCTCTGATCGCACTTTCCTTTTTAAAGACCCGACCCTCGGGAGCTTTTAGAAAAGCCTTTCCTTTCGGAGCTGCCTGGCTTACGGGCATGATATTCCTTTTTGCCTGCTTTGCCTCGATAGGAGTGGTGTTTGGCAATATCATACAATCAACACGCGGGGTAATCAGTATACTCGCAGGGGCCACTCTTTCAAAGCTCGGCTATGAAAGCATTGAGAAAAAAACTCCTGCCGGAATTGTATTCAAAAGATCAATGGCCGCCCTTCTGATGTGGGCGGCGATAATACTCTATTACATAGGGGTTTGATCAAACATCCGCGCCGTCATGCGGCGGTACATACATATAATAACCGCTGCCGTGCTGGCTTCTATCATGCCTGTAATAGAATGAAGACATCGGTGATATCTTTTTCTTGTTAAGCGGCTCCGTATTTTGAAGCACAACAATTTCTCCGGACTCTTTGTCAATAGTCGCAATATTTTCTCTGTAATCGCCGATAAGATCGGCACAAATCAGGTTTCTTGCGTAGCGGCCGCTGTCAACAAGTTTTCCTCCCGGTATATCCGAAAGAGTCCCGTCTTTGTTTACAGCAACAATTTTTTTCTTTTTGCGGTGAACAAAAACCGTACGCTCCCCGCCGTCCCACTGCACCGGCATAAGGTCACGGCTCTGTTCATTGGTCAGGCCGAGCCAGTGCGTGCCATCGTACAGAAATATTGGATGATGCTCTTCATTGGTCTTCTCCCTTCTGTCCTCAGCGGCATGGACCTGCAGACCTTCGGCTTCTGTGGTATGTTTCGCTATCCACCCGAAATGAGCATGAGAATATTTTTCTTTGAATATTGTTTTTCCTGATGAATCAACAAGGTAAACGCCCGGATTATTGCTTTCAACCAGATACCATGTCTCCAGACCGGACCGTTCCGGCCATATATTTGCCGGTTTTGACATATCGGTATGGCCGAATTCTTCCGCTTCCCATAGCTTGGACCCGTCTCCGCGATAGCAAATTCCTCCGCAGACAACTTCCTGAACTCCATCGAGATTAACGTCCCCGACATCGAGATTGTGACCGGCAGCTCTTTTCTGATTAATGGTCCATTTTTTTCCTGATCCATCTCCTTTAAAAGCGGTCAGAACCACATCTCCATATGTTTCATCAAGAACAACAACAGAAGCCGGCTTTTCCGGTCCGTCAAGGTGGCCGACAGTCATCATGACTCTCGGTTTTTCGGCAGGCCAGGGGTATTCATACTTTGTTTTTCCCGTTTCACCGTCGGCAATTATCAACTTTTCCCCGGGGCGTGCTTTTTCATATACCACATCACCGTCTTCCAACCATGAGTTTTCGCCCGAATGATAGACAATCTCACACCTTCCGTCATTGTCTATATCATAGCAAATAAAAGGACAATGGTGCGAGCTTCCGTCCCAGCCGCCGGCGGCGGGCAGGCCTGTATTAATGCCCCACAGCTTCTTCCCGGAGGCCGAAACTCCTGCAAGCTTTATTTTGCCGTTCTCTGTGTATCTGACTGCGAAATCATATATCCCGTCATTATCAAGATCACCGCAGGCCATAAGAGCATAATCCTCTACATTACATGGAAGCGGTAATCTAAAGGCAACATTCTGAGGAACTTTCGAGGCATCAACAGAAACCGTTTCTGAACAGACATTCATTCCTTCTTCAACGAGCCTGTATTCATAAAGAACTTTCCCGGTAACCGTATCCGTATAATCCTGGGAATCTGAAATAATATCAGAAACCGCTTTCCATTCCTCGTCCGGCCGCCGTCTTTCCACCCTGAAAGATTTTTTAAGGTCCTCATCATCAGAAAGTCTCCAGGAAAGATAAACTTTATTTTCGGCTTTGTTTACAGCGCATAAATGCGCAATAGATTCTTTCAATTTATTACTCTCCCTTCAGAGTTCCGCAGGCATATGAATAATCTGAGGTTACTTCCATTATCTTGTCATGGATTATTTCAACAGGATCATTTCCTATTTTTCCGAGTCGAACAGCTGTGTATTGTTTTGGAAGATATTGACTTAGAGCTGTAAGCGGAGGGCGGTTTTCACGAAGATTATAAATCAGCTTTTCTACAGACTGCTTCAAAGCCGGAACCGGCCAGTAATATCTCGACCTGTCGGAAAAACTGTATTTTCGGGCGAATTTCAATTTATCTTCATCTCCGTGATAATGTTTCTTCCAGTTTTTCGGATTCTCAAGCATTGACTTTTCCAGGTTGTCCTTAAGGTTGGAGCGGGAATCCGCATCAGGAATTATTTCGCCTTCTATTGCAGCCAGAGCGAACAGGGCCTCCCTGAAGGCGAAAGTAAGCCCCGGGCCTACTTTCAATATTGCAAACTGGTCCTCAACAAGGTCACGGAGCGACCCTGCAGTCTGATAATCGGTTGAGTGACATTCGAATATAAGAGAAGGGTCCCTTTTAATATAACCTGAAAGCCCGGAGGCTTTTTCCGGGATATAATCGAAAACGGTTTCATCACCGAACTCCACTCCGGGCTGGACTACAGCGGCAACGACCTTTTCCCATGCTTTTAAAAGTCCTGCTTCTTCAAACGCTTTTTTTGTAACATTGACTGTAAGCGCCGCGTCTTCAGGGGATGTGGGCGTCAATGTTTCCTCTTCTTCCTGGGCTCCGCCTGGAATTGGGACTTCGGTACCTATTATATAGCACAAATCCGGCGCATCAGGATTTTTTTCCCGAAGTTCCGAAAAAGCTTTTTCGCAAACCGCGCATAGATGTGCAGCTCTTTTTGCTACCGTTTCATCTTTCATTCTTCCTTCCGGGTCATCGGCGAGTTTCATGCTGGCATCAAGATGAATCTTGCTGAAACCGGCCAATACATATTCCCGGACAAGCACCGAAGCTTTTTCCATCGCTTCTTTTTCGTTTTCATCCTGCCAGGCATTCGGACCGAGATGGTCTCCGCCGAGGATTATTCTTTCATGCAAAAAGCCCGTTTTATCGGCAATGCCGCGAACAAAAGAAACGAAATCCGCGGGCTTCATTCCGGTATAGCCCCCGTACTGATCCACCTGATTGGAGGTAGATTCTATTAAAACCGCCGTTCCATCTTTTTTCGCCTGCTTCATTGAGGCCTCTATAACAAAACTGTTTGCGCTGCAGATTGAATATATTCCGGCGGGTTTGCCGCTTTTCTGGTTTTTTATGATGTCCTTGAAATAAGTAAGCATCCGGTGTTTCCTTTCCTGAATTTTGATATTCTTGCGGTTCTTTGGTGTACAAAATAGTTTTTTGTATAGACGTGGTTCAATCAGGAATTGCTGATAAATTGGGGGAGTCATTGCCGGGCGTGGAGGCTGTGTCATAATTGACATTCAAGTAATGATTCAGGCGGTCTAATATTTTCGACAGAAATATATTTGTTTTTAAGTGGAACTCCTTTTTTATTACACATCCTTCGCAACCGTCTTTTTTCCAGAATATACCTGCTCCGGATACATATAGTCAAGTGAAGAGCGCGCGCTCTTCCGATTATAATATTTAAAATAACTTTTCAGAACTATCTGTTCGCCGATCTTGCGCTGCAACAACGATATCTCCGATTCCAGCTTCTCGATGGTGAACCGGGTCTCTATTTCCCGGAGAAACCCTGCCGGACTGCAGCAACGGACACCTGCGGAGCCGTTTCCGAGATTTTCAGATATAAAACTGCGGCTGCTCAGGAATTTTGACAGAATAAATTTCATTTAAACAATATAACTCTATTCCTCTTTTGACCCGATACGCTTTTTTATCTTAAGATATTCTCTAAAGCGTGCTATTTTGAATGTCATTGCACTAATTGCCCATCCATACGAGAGTATACTTCCTTTTCGGCCACTTGCTCTGAATTCTTTCAATTTTTGTTTTTCATTAATCAACTGATTCATTATTTCGCGCCGGCTTAGATTGTGCCCGATCTCATTTATTTGACCGTTCAATCCCATTTTATTTGACCAAGGATTTCCCGTCTACTCAAGCTTTCTTTTAAAATAAATAAAAAAATTTGCCAAGCGGTCATTTTGTTTGGGATTTTTTCTTTTTCCGCATAGATTCACCTCCTTTCAGATTAATTTTATAAGCACCATGAATGATTCTGTCACATATTGCATCAGCGATAGTCGGGTCTGGCATTTGTAGATGCCACTTATCCGTCGGGTACTGTGTTGTGACGACAATAGATCCCGCCTGTTCTTTCTCTTCTATGATATCCATGAGATCACCAAGGTCCTGTGCGGGGATTTGGTGCATGACAAAATCATCAATAATCAAAATCTTTACAGCGGCTATTTTCTTTAAAAATTTAAGATAGAGTCCGGTACCTTTTGCATTCCGCACCTCTTCAAACAGCATCCTATACCTGATTTTCATAGCCGGAAACCCCATCCGTATTGCCTGATACCCGATTGCTTCTGCAAGATAGGTCTTACCGGTACCGGTTTTGCCGGTAATGATAATATTGTGGGTGTTGTTTATCCAGGTAGCGGTAGTAAACTGCATAATATCTCTCCTCTGGAAGCCTCTTGTTGCTGAATATTCGACATTTTCTATGCAAGCTTTTTCCGGCTTGAAGTTTGCCCGCCCTATCATCCTCTGGAGCTTTCTGTTTTGGCGGGCATTGTATTCATCTTATATAAGAAGCCCTAAAAACTCTTCATTGGTAAGGTCTGTGTGGTTACTGCTGCTGATTCTTTCTCTGAAGGATTCCGCCATAGCCGAAAGCCTCATCTGCTTCATCTGACTGATAATCTGTTCTGTATGCATATAAGATTTTCCTTTCTGATTAGTTTCCGTAATACTCAGCACCCCTGATATTATGGTGTTCTAAAGGGATGGTCATCTTTTTTTGCCGCTCCAGTATAACCTCCTTAATATGGCCTTCAAGGCCTTAAGGCTATAGCTTCTGTAATATGAGGCACGCCGGCACGCAGATTCAAGTCGCTCCGGACCGTATGCTTTAGCAAGCCTTAATACTCCCATAGCAGCATTGAAGCCTTGTTGTACATGGTCTTTATTCTTAATGATTTCTGAAACCACTTCCATGCATTTTTCACCAATCTCCTCTGCCTTACCCGTAAACCATTCAGGGCTCCATCCCCTTACAAAACGGTGCGCGGAGGGCATATGTTCGGAGCAAGTCGTATAACCATATTTTCTGTTGCCGGCTTTGTGACGGCAACAGTGTACATAATCATGATATACTTCTATGATTGAGCCTGTTTGATAAACATCCACCCGCTCGCCGACCAAGTGATGAGGAACACTGTAAAAATGGTTATTAAATCGTATGTGATAATTCGGAGCGACTTTCACATTGTGTTTGGCCCGGCATATCTCGAAAGGCTGCGCCGGCAGTTTACGCGCATAAGGTTTGTCCAATTCCTTAAATCGTTCCAGCCGATGTTTTCCGCCATAATCCTTCATTGGACGTGTATTATATTGCTCAAGGAGTTCACGGATTGCTCTGTTTACTTCCACAAGGGAAAAAAAGATTCTGTCCCGGAGACGGCTAAGGATATAACGCTGGATATGAAGAACATTACTTTCGACAACAGCTTTATCCCGGGGCTTTCTCACTCGCGCAGGAAGGATTGCGAGTCCGTAGTGTTTTGAAAAAGAATCATAAACAGGATTGAATTCGGGCTCATAGCGATCCGGCTTTTTCACTCCGCTTTTAAGGTTATCAGGTACAATGCCGTGCGGACTGACTCCAAAGTATTTTAAAGCACGGACATGAGAGGGAACAAAATCATCTGCCTTTTGCCCACGGGTACATTCCGCATATGAATAACTGGAAGCACCCCAACTGCAAATGAACAGTTCTGCGGAATGCTCTTCACCGGTTTTGCGGTCTATATATTTTAGCCCGTCTCCACTATAATCCACATACAGTAAATCGCCACCCTTATGGGTCATTTTCATCGTATATGGCTTAGAACAATTGTTTTTAAAATAACGGTAAAAACTTGAACGGCTGACGCCCGAAGGGTTAGATGAACGGTATTCTTCAAAAAGAAGCTGAAGCGTTACATGAGGCCGCGAAAGCTCGTTCTCAAGATATTCTACCGAAGGCAAAAAGGAAGCTGGAGGTTTCTCAACAGACGGGAAAAGCGTTTCTTCAAGCTTACTGTCTGTAATCTTTTTATCCAAAGGCCAAGATAAACCGGAATTTTTAAAACGGATTAATATGTTAAAAACACTGCCTTTGGATATTCCTAAAGCTCTGCCGATACGGGTATTGCTTAAATTGTGATCATGATGGTACAGTAATACATCTCGAATTTTACGCATTCTTAATCTCCTTCTACTCACTGAGCCTCCTTGTTGAATTATTAGGAAGCTCTAATTTAATCTCTTGCAGAAGGGAAAAACGGTCAAATTCCGTGAGATTACACGGTCAAATTAATGGGATTTGCCGGTCATTTTCGTGAGATTTGCCGGTCAAATTTTTTGGGATTTGCCGGTCATTTTAACTGGGATCGGGCATAAATAAAGGGACGTGAGGCTTACACCTATATACTTACAGAATTCCAGTCAACAAATGACAAGTTAATAGCCCTTAGGTTTAATCGTTATATAGCAGAATTCTATTTCAGTCTTCTAAAACGTAAAAA
>CAYNYI010000015.1:4047-34489 GCA_964401455.1 uncultured Fibrobacterota bacterium | reverse complement strand
TTTGGAAAAGTGTCCTCGAATTACCTAACACGCACACCTGGCACTTTTTTCCCCGTCAGTGAAATGAATATGCTTCATGAGGTCTTTAGAGCCTTTGGATTTGAAAATTGATTCCCGTGCCCATTCCGGGTGATGACAATAAAAAAAGGGACGCCTTATTCAGGCTATCCCTTTTTTTATTTATGGCGGGAGTGACGAGACTCGAACTCGCGACATCCTGCGTGACAGGCAGGCACTCTGAACCAACTGAGCTACACCCCCGCGGATTGTGTTCATAATTTCCGGCATAAAATATAATAATTATTCTTTGTCTTGTCCACCTAAATCTGAAGATTCATCTTTTTTTATCGGTGCTTTGAGATGTTTGGAAGGATCTTCTCCAAATTCATAATATCTGAAAAGAATAGTCACTGATATCAGGGCCAAAAGATATATAAATGCCAGCAGGACCGCTCCGACAACAGATAAAACTACAAAAGAAGACAGAATTGCCGCGATAACAGCCGCGGCGGCAACGGCGGCAATGCGCAGAAGGTTGAAAAAGAAGAAAAAAACCGGATCACTGAATACCAGAGATGCGCCGGCGGCTATTGATTTAAGAGGTCCTGTTTTTCTGCGTCCCAGAAAGAGGACGGGAAATAAAAGAGCCATATTGGCTGCGAATGTCAAAATAGAAGAGGCTATTACCGGGACGAGAACTCCGGGTCGGGCAAATTCCTGCTTTACAGCTGCTATTACAGCGTTTATAAATTCAGACTGTTCTTCCGGGGTCATGGATTGAAACTCGCCGGCGTTAAATGAACCGAAAATTTCCGGAGCTTTTTGAAAAATACCGTTAATGGCGCTGATAGCAGGGAAGAGGCACGCGAAATAAATCAGACCGGAAATTAGTGAGAGCCCAACGATTTTGAAATAATAGTCACTTCGATAACAGATGAAAAGATCTGATGGCTTTGGGGTTTTTCCGCCTGCTGTATTCATCAGTATCGAATATGTTCCGAGTATAAGCGGGGCAGTAACAAGGCTGTCCAGTAGAAATATCTGGGCTCCAGGAGAGCGCATCATATACAGAGTGATAACTCCGAGAAGAAGCCGGAGTGAAAAATAGAAAAGAAAAGGCTGTATAAGAAGATTCCTTTTTCTTAAGAAAAATTCATATGATGCGGCCGCGATGGTTGATAAAGACGGGGGAGGTTTAAGCTGCTGCTCCATTCGTTCTCCATAGTTAATGAATGTTGACGGCATTAAAATATCAAATTACTCATACTAATTCAACACTAATCCGGAGAAGCATTCGCATTATTTTTTTCAAAATAATCCCGGATTTCTGAATAATTTCAAGGATTCTGCGATTTATGTTTGCAAATTGATGTTTGTCGCTTTATGGTTTAATGACTGTGTCTTTACGTTAAGGAGGAGATTATGGATTATAGTGTTGAAATCAGACCCGAATCAAATATTAACAGGGCTCAAAAAGAAATAAATACTATGCAGAGGCTTATTGAAGAATCCGGGGGACACTCTCTCTGTTGGACGGGCGGTTATACGGTTTCTGAAAAGCATTTCGCGCTTTCGGTTCTTCTTTCTTCAAAAATCAGAAAGTTATGCAGAGTAAGGCTTTTTGAAATAATTCCCGCAGAATATTTCACCATGGCTTTTAGCGAAATGGATTTAGAGGAACAAAAAGAGAAATACAGGAGGCTATTAAAGATATTCGGACGTCATAAAGTAAGTGTCGATATTTGTAGAGACATCCCGACGGAATCGGCGATAAAATTCATTATTAAGAATTCTTTTGAAATATACATACCTGAAATTCAAACCGGACTGGGACACCGAATTGGATGTCCGGGAAAATATGAAAATTGTTGGCAAAAAGATCTTTGCCGATGTATTTACAGAAATTAGGAGAAAAATATGCTGTCAAAAATTAAATCTGGCGCGGTAATGGGAATAGACGGATATCCGGTAACAATTGAAGCCGATCTCTTCAAGGCGCTCCCCGCTTTTTCGATAGTAGGGCTTCCCGATGGTGCGGTGCGGGAAAGCCGTGAGAGGGTAATTGCCGCGATAAAAAACAGCGGATATAAGCAACCGAGGTCTAAGATAGTAGTAAACCTTGCGCCGGCGGATATCAGAAAAGAAGGTTCTGTCTATGATTTACCCATAGCAGTAGGGCTTCTTATAGCCTCAAATCAGCTTCTTTCAATGGAGCATTGCCGTTATATAATTGCCGGAGAATTATCTATGGGGGGAGAAGTAAAAAAAATAAAGGGAATATTACCTGTTGCATTATATGCCAGGAGTGACCCTGAAATTAGGGGGTTGATTATACCGGCGGAAAATGCGGATGAAGCCGCAATGGTTGAAGGGCTCAATGTCTTTCCCGTTAGAACCCTTTGTGATGCCGCGGATGTGCTTACAAGGCCTGCGGAAATAGAGCCGTTTAAGAGCGACTTGAATTACAGTCTTAAAAAATCCAGGAAATACTTGACTGACTTCCGAGATGTAAAAGGCCAAGAGCCTGTAAAACGCGCTGCAGAAATAGCAGCGGCAGGCGGGCATAATATTTTGTTAATCGGTCCGCCCGGAAGCGGTAAAACTATGATTGCCAGAAGGATTCCGACTATACTTCCGGATATTTCGATGGATGAAACTTTTGAAACAACAAAGATCCATTCTGTTGCAGGTAAAACGGACTCCTCTTCGCCCCTGATTGCGACAAGACCTTTTCGGGCTCCGCATCATACAATAAGCGATGCCGGTCTTATAGGAGGAGGAGCATATCCGCGTCCGGGCGAAGTCAGTCTGGCGCATAATGGCCTTTTGTTTCTTGATGAACTTCCTGAATTTAAAAAAAACGTTCTTGAAGTTCTGAGACAGCCACTGGAAGATGGAGAGGTAACAATATCCCGGGCGGTTACCTCAATAACCTACCCCGCAAGATTTATGCTTGCTGTCGCCATGAACCCGTGCCCCTGCGGATTTTTGACCGACCCAAGGCATCAGTGCAACTGTACACCGGAAAAGATTCGCAGATATATAGATAAAATCTCGGGGCCTCTTCTTGATCGGATTGACATACATATTGAAGTCCCGGCCCTGGAATATGAGGACCTTTCTGCGAAAAAAAACGGGGAGAGCTCCGAAGAAATCCGGTCTCGTGTTAATACATGCAGAGAAATGCAGCTGGAAAGATTCAGGAACAAAAAAAACGTATTCTGTAATGCGCATATGGAATCCGAGGATACCGCGATATTTTGTGAACTTGATAAAAGCGGGCACGCTCTTTTGAGTACCGCGATATCTAAACTTGGCTTTTCCGCGCGAGCCTATGACCGTGTTCTTAAAGTAAGCAGAACAATTGCGGATCTTGCTGGATCAAAAAAAGTACTCGCACCCCATATCGCCGAGGCGATTCAATATAGAAATCTCGACAGGAAGAAGATGGGATAGGCGTGGCGGGGTAAAAGGTGCCTGGTGTAGGCACATTTTGGATTCTCTAATTATTCTTTTTCCTGATACTGCCCGGAGTTACTCCGAACCTTTTCCTGAAAAGGTGCTGGAAGTTTGATTCATCATCTATTCCGACCATTTCCCCGATTTCTTTTATCTTATACTGCCCTGTCCTGAGAAGCTTCTGGGCCTGGGACAACTTTAGTTCAGTCTGGTATTGCTTAGGGGAAAGACGAAAACGTTTTTTAAAGACTTTATTGAAATGTATATAACTTATGCAGCAGGTTCGGGCAATCTTCTCGAAATCGATCCTACGGAAATAATTGTCCGCTATATAGTTTTTAGCCTGCTCAACCTTTGATGACGCATTGTTTCCTTTTTTCCCTCCAAAAGAAATTGTAGTATCAATAAAAGAAACAGCAGTCATAATCCTGGATACATAGAAAACGTGTTCCAGCCGTATTTTATACACTCTGTCCGGAAAGTTTTTAAAGGCGACAAAATTCTTAAATTCGTCTGAAATATCTCTTGTTTTAAAAACAGTCGGTCGGGAAAAAATCTCAGCCTTCTCGAAAAGTACAGATTTTTTCCAGATATACATATTAAGATGCGAGACATATGCCCCGGTCACGGGGGAAGGATCAATATACTCAAAAACATGTATCCCGTTAAAAAAGATATTTATAACAGGGCCAACTATATATAAGTCCACCGTGACTTCTTCCCCCGGGAGAATGCCACCCACTGTAAAAGAATCAAGTGGAGAGGATCTTCTGTAAAAACTTGCCTTGAATTCACCGTCAAATAGAATATCAAAATGGTATCCGTGATTAAAACCTCCTAATACGCCTCCCGCTGCGGGATGGGTAAAGGCAAGAGTAATATCGCTTCCTGTTTCCATGCGCATTTTCAGAGAAACTTTCATGTCATTGTTTGGAAAATTTACGGCGTTTTTGAATGCGAAAACCGGGCTTTCATTTGTATCCCTTTTCGTTATCTGAACACCTTTCCCTTCTCTCCTCTGGCGTATGCCCTTATTAACAAAAATACCGGGGTATGGAGGAGAACCTTTTTTAAAATCAACCTCGTAAGCAAAACGCCATTCAGGCTTATTAAGGTTATCCATTGCCTTTTTAGAAATATCCCCTCTTGATTTAACTATAAAAGGATTAGGATTCAAAAATTTTTCATCGACAAAATCAAAAATGGAATGACGCTTTAACTGCGACTCACCAAAGCAGTTAAGCATTGTCATAAACTGAACATTCAACCAGTAAATGGTGAAATCTTTCTCCAGAAGAACCATCGGTTTGTCGATTTGTCTGTTGAGCGAAATAAGCGCCTGCGAAATCGGAGAACATAGCGATAAATAATTCGGAGAGAGAGTAATTAATATTACATATCTGCCTTTTATCTGTGTAACAGCTGAATAGGTATAGAAATAAAGCCTGTTTGTCGCCATCGCAACCGGGTCGGCGGGAGCTATGTCGGGACAAACGTAAAGATTGGTAAAACATGATGGGTTCTGTCTGAAATATTCAGGCTTAAAAATATTATCCCGCGCGGGCGGTACCGGTATTAAAAGCTCTTCAAGCCTTGTTTCTTCGGGAATTATTTCTTTTTCTGAAAAGATATTCTCCGCCGTTCGGCAAAGCCACAAAACATGGCAGTCTCTATCAATAACAAAATGAAGATTATAGGGATCGGAAAAAAGGGTGCCAAAAGAGGAAGGTACTTTAAAAGGCTTCATAATTCAGTGGCTAAAATTACAAATCTGATAATATCAACCAATAAAATACATAAATTATACCATTAGTAATATAAAAAACAGATTAATTTAATATTAATGATCCACGCAGCCTCCGGCTCCTTTCGGAGACAATAACTCTGTTTCGTTCAGAGGATCAAATTAATTATCTTACTCCCTGAATGATGATTATTGAAAAGAAATATTTCATATGAAGGGAGCTAAAATGGATTATCTGAAGCAAAAATTCGGTCTTGAAGGAAAAACCGCCGTTATTACCGGTGGCGGAGGAACCCTTTGCGGACAAATGGCACTCGCATACGCCAAAGCGGGAGCAAGTGTTGTCTTGTGGGATAAAAACGAAGACCACATTGAAAAAAGACTAAAATGGATTTCCGATGAGACAAATGCCAAAGCGAAAGCCTCGGCTGTCAAAGTAAATCTGATGGAAGAAGAAAGCATAAAAAACGCTCTTGAAAAAACCGTCTCGGAAAACGGAAAGATCGATGTTCTTATAAACGGAGCAGGCGGAAACAGAGGAAAGGGCCCTCTTACTGAGATTAACGCAGAAGACTTTGAATTTGTTCTGAAACTAAATCTTCTGGCCGGCTGTGTACTTCCTACCAAACACATGGCATCTTATTGGATTAATGAAAATATAAAAGGAACGATAATACATATCGCATCTATGGCCGGTTTTAATCCTCTTTCAGGCGTCTGGGCCTATTCTTCCGCCAAAGCCGCGGTAATGAACCAGACCATGGCGCATGCCAAAGAACTGGCGCCGCACGGCATCAGGGTAAACGCCATCGCGCCGGGTTTCTTTATCGCGGACCAGAACAGGAAACTGCTCCTCAATGATGACGGTTCTCCCACACAAAGAGGAAAAGATGTTCTGGAAAGGACACCTATGGACCGCTTCGGTGAGCCGGAAGACCTTTCCGCAGCGGCGCTTTTTCTGGGATCCGAAGGCTCCTCGTTTGTTTCCGGCATAGTACTGCCCGTTGACGGCGCATACCTCTGCAATAACATTTAAACACTAAAAGGAGAAAAAATGTCGAGATATAGAAGATTAGAAACATTGTCCGCAATGAAGGAGACCGGAGTTATACCTGTTTTCTACAACCCCGACCCCGAGACAGCCAAAGAGATTCTCTGCGCATGCGCCGACGGCGGAGCAAAAGTTGTGGAATTCACAAATCGCGGAGACCGCGCTATCGAGATATTTACAGAGCTTGAGAAATTTTGCGCCGGGGAAAGAAAAGAGATAATTCTCGGAATAGGAAGCGTTGTTGACGCACCAACCGCGGCCATGTATATTATGGCCGGAACAAATTTTGTGGTCGGCCCTTCTATCGATGAGGAGACTGCTTATTTATGCAATACACGTAAAATCCCCTACAGCCCGGGCTGCGGAAGCGCAACGGAAATAAAAAACGCGGAAAGACTCGGCGTTGAAATATGCAAGGTGTTTCCGGGAGGCCAGGTCGGAGGTCCCGATTTTGTGAAGGCCGTAAAAGGCCCATGCCCCTGGACCGACATCATGCCGACAGGCGGCGTTTCTCCTACCGAAGAAAGCCTGACCGAATGGTTCTCCGCGGGAATCTGCTGCGCAGGTATCGGATCTAAACTGATTTCAAAGGAACTGGTTCAGAAAAAAGATTATAAGGCCATAACCGGCAATGTCAGAAACACAATTGAGCTCATAAAAAAAATCAGAGGAGGGAAATAATGCCCCTTGTAAATTTAAGACCGGAAAATGAATGCCGCTGGGACATTCTCTCGCTCGGCGAAGTCATGATCAGGCTGGATCCGGGAGAAGAAAGAATCCATACAACACGCTCTTTTCAAGTACGTGAGGGCGGCGGTGAGTATAATGTGGCCCGGGGTCTGAAACGATGCTTCGGTAAAAGAGCGGCCGTTGCTACAGCCGCGCCTGAAAACGCAGTCGGAAGCCTGCTTGAAGACCTCATAAATCAGGGCGGCGTTTCACAGGATTATATAAAATGGTTTCCCTTCGACGGAATAGGCAGAGACGTCAGGGTCGGCCTTAATTTCACAGAAAGAGGCTTCGGAGTAAGAGCGGCCCTCGGATGCTCCGACCGCGGTCTTTCGGCCGCCTCGCAGTTAAAAGAGGGAGACATAGACTGGGAGACCATTTTTGGAAAACACGGGGTCAGGTGGTTCCATACAGGCGGTATCTATGCTGCTCTTTCAGAAACAACTCCCGAAGTAATAATTGAGGCCTGCCGCGCCGCGAAAAAGCATGGAACAATTATATCCTATGATCTAAATTATCGGGCTTCTCTCTGGAAGTCAATAGGCGGAAAGGAAAAAGCGCAGGCTGTCAACCGCGAGATCGCAGGCTATGTTGATGTAATGCTGGGAAATGAAGAAGACTTCACCGCTTCTCTCGGTTTTGAAGTTCCCGGTCTGGACGAACATATATCAAAAATAGACCCTTCCAATTTCAAAAAAATGATCCAAAACGCAGCTTCACAGTATCCGAACTTTAAAGTCGTTGCGACCACTCTCAGAAACGCCAAAACCGCCTCTGTAAACGACTGGGGAGCCATAATCTATCATGACGGAAAATTTTACGACGCGATCATGAGAGAAAACCTGGAAATTCTTGACCGGGTCGGAGGCGGAGACAGCTTTGCTTCAGGGCTTATCTACGGTATCATGGAGGGTAAAACAGCGGAGGAAGCCGTGAACTACGGTGCCGCCCACGGAGCCCTCGCCATGACCACTCCGGGCGACACCACAACCGCGAGCCTCAAGGAAGTAGAAAAAGTAATGCAGGGCACAGGAGCCCGTGTGGACCGGTAATCATTTAGAAACTGCAAAATTAAAAGAGGCGGTCTTTTTTATGACCGCCTCTTTTTTCTTGTCTTGGTCCGGAAATCCTAGAACGAGTATTTGACTCCGAAATGGCCCCACCATTTATATTCTTCGTACTGCATTGAGTATTCTTTTCCGTCAATCTCATTGTAATAATGCATCGGCTCGTTAGCCAGGTTAAGGAACTCGGCAAAAATATGAAGATTATCTGCAACTCTCTGGCTGAGAGAAGCGTCAAGCTGGAGGTGGCTGTCATGATACCTGTCCTGCCATTCCTCGTCTCCAACTTCATCTATAAAATCGCTGTGATAATTCATGGCAAGCCTTCCCATAAACCCGAACTTTTCGTAGGAAACCGAAAAGTTTCCGATCATGCCGGCCTGTCCGGGCATATCAATGGTCCTCTTTTCTCCTTCAGAGCCTACCACCTCCGTCTCGGCCGTGGTATATGTAAAGTTAGCGGCAACACCGAAACCATCGGCAAAACCGGGGAGGAAAGTCAGCTGCTGCTGCCAGTTCATTTCTAACCCAAACAGATTGCTTCCTTCACCGTTAATCGGCTGAATAACTTCATATCCTCCGGATTCAGTAACGCTTTCGTAAATATGGCCGTTAATGCTTTTAAAAAATACCCCTCCGGACAACACACCGATTGAGGTAAAGTATCTTTCGGCCATGAGATCAAAATTGTCCGATGTTGTAGGAACAAGCTCCGGATTACCAATTTCCATTTCATCATCATCTGTCAAAACATAAGGAACAAGATCTTCGTGATTGGGTCGCGCAAAAGACCTCGTAAAGGCAGCCCTTATGTTGGTATTGTCATCAATAGAATACTTCATGTGAAGCATGGGAAGGAATTTATCATACTTCTGATATTCCGTAATGGTTTTTGGCTTTTTCTTAAGGGTATATTCTTCGTCGGCATCAACGATGTAACCGGTATAATATACATCGGTATATTCGCCGCGGATACCGAAAAGAGTGGAGAGGTTACCTAAAGCCAACCTTGACTGAATATAAGCGGCGCCTACTCCTTCACCGGCCTCATAGCTTCCCTGATAAGTATCGTCTCCTACAAGCTCCTTCTCAAAATCACCTTCATTGTCTTTAATAAAGTCAATCACCTTGTCGGGATCCTGAAATTTACCCAATTCATATTCGCCACCAATAAAATCGTCGTCTTCAAAATCCCCGAGAACACGATCCATGGTATAATCACCATCACCTTCCCATGAATATTCCCAGGCTTCGTTTTGACGCTCTTTTCTTTTTCTTCTGGCTTTAAGACCGAATTTTATTTCTCCGGGAATTTTTCCGGCCATTACCGGCATACTGTAATTTACCGCGGCCTCAAGGTTTTTGTCTGTCGTCAGATTGTTTTCATAAACAATCTCATCAATCTCAAATTTATCATAAGCCTTCGGGTCTCCTGAATTAGCGCTTTTGTATGCCGGAAATTTCGGGTCATCTCCAAAAGTGTTTTCATCATCCGGCTCGAAAACAAAAGCATGGTCGTAACGGTCCGGCTCCTCTTCGCTGGCCTGGGCATATGACCCTTTAAAATCCAGGGTATGGACCCCAAACCTCTTCTCACCTCCTGCTGTAACGGCAAATATATCCTGAACCTCATAACGGTCCTTGGTTTCTCTTTCGAACTCGTCGTCCTTGATTTTAAGTCTTCTTCTGGTCTCGTCATCGCCAAAACGGTTGAAAATAAAATTCGAAAAGAGCTTGGTATTGTCAGAAAGCTGATAATCAAGATGCGCGTTTATGCCGAGCCTGTCTCTTTTAACCATATAATCGCGAAGCTCCATCTCATCGACAGAAACCTCTTTTGAGTCTTCATCATAATCCCATTCTTTTTCTGTGTTATCGGACCCGCGGTTGGTTACATAATAGCTGGTTCCCAGAAGAAGCCCGAGTTTTCCGTCTTCTAACATCCTTTTTGAAAGGCTTAAAGCGCCCTGATAGTTCATATCTGAAACTATCGCGTTGTAGCCGCCTGCTGCAGTCGCGGAAAGCGACAGGGACGTATCTTTAGGAGCTTGGGTATTAAAGTTAACGGAACCGCCTATAGCGTCACCATCCATCTCGGGAGTAATGGCTTTATTTACCTCAATTGAAGAAAGTATATCAGAGGGCACAACATCAAGCGCTACCTCCCGCGAGCCTCCGTCCGGAGCCGGAATGCTGACACCGTTTATGGTAGAATTGGAAAGTCTCGGCTGGGAGCCGCGGATCTGAACAAATCTGCCCTCCCCCTGGTCCCGCTGTATATTAATGCCCGGAAGTCTCTGCACAGCCTCGGCGCTGTTGAGGTCCGGGAAACGGCCTATCATGTCAGAAGACACCGCACTAAGAATGTTGTCGGACGTTTTCTGCTTATTAAGAGCACTACCCTGCCCCTGACGGGTACCGACTACGACCTTCTTGGGAAGTTCTGTGTAAAGACTTTTCAGCGAAGCGTCAAGAACCGCAGTTTTCCCTTCCTCAACATTGACCTTTTCTGAAACAGAAGAATAACCAAGATAGGTTATATCAACAGTTTGCTGACCTTCGGGCACCAGTTCAAGGCGGTATTCACCTTTTTCATCGGTTTTCCCGTGAATATTGGTCCCCTGCACCTCAATTTTCGCTCCTGATAAAGGAAAATTAATCTGCCCTGCCTTGACCTTTCCCGATATTGTACCGGTACCGGCCGCGAAAACACCTGTTACGGCAAAGAATATTGCCGCAAGTTTGTAAATACGCATATAAACCCCTTTTTGGTAAAATTTGAAAATACTACCGACTACAAAGAGTTTATAAATAACTAACAAACATTAAGAACGGATTTCATGTTTATTAAACATAATGTGTTTTTGTGTTACAGCATCAGTACAACACCGGTAAACTACTTTTTCCCGATTACCTTTTCAAGAATATCCCCGAGACGAATATACTTGAAGTTCTGGTTTTCAGGGGAATTGTCCCCGTCCTGCGCCACAAAAATTCCCTCCGTGAAATCATCATTTAGCCTGGCGCGGAGAACATCGATTCCGTCGGTATCATAGGTTCCATCGATGCCTTCTTCCGAATCCGCTATGCTGAAACATCCAAGATGCCTGTTATTACCATCTCTCTCATATATATGATAAGTGGTATTGCCCTGACTTGACACTATCAGATATCCTTTTTTTCCTTTATTATAAAGAAGGGTTATTCCTTCCACATCGGCAACAAGATTGCCTTCTCCCGTGACAGAATCTATCAGTACATAATCTTCCGTTTTAAGCAGATTTATCTTCCAGACACCGCGTTCTTCCTCACCGAGATACATAAATCCTGTGCTGTCATCCACAACACATCCTTCTGTCTGAGTTTCGACCTTGAACTCTGCAGTCTTCTGAAATTTTAAAGAATCGCCGGAGGCCATTATTTCCCATTGTACCACTTTGCCTTCTTTATCGTTGACTATATAATAGAACCTGTTTTTTTGCGGATTATGATACATGGCGAGCCCGTACGGCTCCCGAAGACCGGCAGGAGCCCGTGCCAACAGTTCGAGCTCTTTTTTGTCGTCATGATAGGTATATATAACAACCGAATTATCGTGCCTGCTGCTTGCCGCGATAACCGGGATTTCTTTCCCCTTGAATTTAAGACCCTTTCTTATATCAACGTTGTTAGCAGCAGGTTCTTCAGCAAAAGAGACAAGATTTCCTTTCAGATCATAAACCCCGAGCCCGCCTTTTTTCCGGTTTTTATTTGTTCCTATTATAACAGATGCGGCGGGGTCTTTTTCGTTATAAAAGATACAGGGATCATCGGCGGCATCTTCTGACGAACCGACAGGTTCCGTCTCAAAAACCGCGGTAAGAGGAACGCAGGGTTTATCCCCCTTTCCGCCGGAAAAAGAAACCGTTACCAAAATTGACAAAGATAAAAAGAAAAGCCCGGGATTACTCATAGGAGATCTCCTTAATTGAATCAGAAATAAAAGCTTCCATAAAATAAAAGAAATGGAAGGCGATTAAATCAATATAAAAAGAGAAAGGAAAAAACGGCTGTAAAGAGAATGAAATGCGGATTAACTTTCGAGAGCCTCACGGACCGCGGAAACAAATTCCTCTTTTGTGAAAGGCTTTTTAACAAACGCTTTAATATCCGGGCCGGAAAGAAAGTTTTTTCTTTCATCGAGCATAAAGCCGGAAGCTATAACCGCTTTCAGGTCCGGATTTATTTTTTTAAGTTCATTGAATGTTTCCTCGCCGTCCATTTCCGGCATGATCATATCAAGAACTACAACATCAATCAGGTTGCGGTTCTGCGTATAATATGAAATCGCCTCTTTCCCGGAAGTAAAGGAGACAGAAAAAGCGCCCGCGTTTTTTAGTATCTCACAAGCGACTTCCCCGAGGATTTCCTCATCATCCACGAACATAACGCCGGCATCCAGTTGCTGATCTGCCGCGCTTTCAATTAGTTCAGACTTCTCGGGAAGCGAACAACCATTATATACAGGAAGAAATATTGAGAAAGAAGTTCCTTTGCCTTTTTCCGATTCAACTCTCAATGTTCCCCCGTGAGATTTTACCGTATTATAGACAAGAGCCAGCCCCAGCCCCGTGCCTTTACCTTCTTCTTTAGTAGTGAAAAAAGGACGGAATACGTTTTTCAATTCTGAAGGAGTCATTCCTTCTCCGCTGTCTTGTACTTTGACATATACAAAATCTCCGGCCTCAACCCTGATCCCGGATTCGGAGCAAAAGTCCTCGTCCAGAAAACATTTTCCGGAACTTATCGCTATCTTTCCGGAGTCTGCTATAGCGTCCCTGGCGTTGAGCGCCAGATTTAGAAGGGCATTCTGCAATTCGGTATAATCACCGGATACTGCCGTGGAACCATCATCAAGTTTTTTCTCGATAGAGATCTTCTTATCAATGCTTCTTTGAAGGATATTGACAGTTTCCGTGACAATTTCGTCTATTTTAATCGTAGTTCTTTTCTCTTCACGACTCCTTGAAAAGCGGAGAAGTTTTCCTGTAAGAGAAATGGCTTTTTTAACTGTAGCTATTATTGTTTCCGCATACTTTTTTATTCGCGGAGATTCGGATGAATTTCTTTTTATCAGCTCGGCAAATCCGATTATGCCTCCGAGTTGATTGTTGAAATCGTGTGCGATACCGCCCGCGATCTGTCCAAGCGTTGTCAGCTTCTCATTTATTTCAAGACGCTTCTTCATTGTTAAACGTTCAGTTATATCTACGCCAACGGCAAGGAGCCCGCCGGTAAAGCCATGAAGATCCTTGACCGGAGCATCGTACCACTCTATATATTTAAGGTCTCCTCCCGCGGTCAAAACAGGATTGATATTTCCATTAATTTTTTTGTTTTTTACCGCCCGGGAAAACAGGGCTTTTATTCCCGGTTGGTCTTCTTTCGGAATAAACTCCTCGAACCAGCTTTTATCGCGGACCTCTTCAATAGAGCGCCCCGTCAATTGCTGAGCGAAGCTGTTAAGCTCCTTTACCTTTCCTCTTTCATCCAGATGAACCGCAAAAACCGGGGCTATTTCAAAAAAGTCCATAAGGGCGGCAGAATCTCTTTCCTGTTTGAGAACGCTTTCATTAAGCCCCGCAAGCAGCTCAACCACGGGGATATGCCCTCTTTCCTCGTTTTTCTTAAATAAAGCATTGGGAATACACTCGCCTTTATGACATATATACTCATGCCCGTAAAAGGCATCGGCAAGGAGTTCTTCTGAAAAATCTGATACCGAATAAAAGCAAATAAGATTGATTTTATTAACAAGGGCAATTGCTGAAGCCGCATCCTCATATTTCTTTATTTCAAATGAAATATTTGAACATTCCAAAAAAGGATCTATCCTGCATAAAACAGTCCCCGGCTTCTCTTTCTCAAGGAAAGACCGGAAATCCTTTTCTTCGAACTTTCCGCTTTCAGAGAAAAATTTACTGAAAGCAGGACCTTTGTATGAATAATCGTCTTTTAAATAACTGTCCAAACCCAGGAATAAAGTATCATCAGGAGAAAAACGGCTCAATATTTCATTTAAAGATTTTTCATCTTCATAAAAACAGGATATATGAATCGGTCCCGGAAGCTTTTCAATAAGGTCGGCCGGAGAATATTTCTTTCCGGAAATATTAAAATCAAAATAATAGGCCATGAATTTTCCCCTTAACATCAAAATAAGAAATAGATGAAGGGCGCAACAACAGGAAAATAAAAATAGACCAAACACAGAAAAAGTTTAAGAATCACTTTGTATTGCGTTGTATAATATCTTTGCAAACCTATTCTACCGCAGCCTTACAAAATTACTTTTTCCGGAAAACGAAAGGATAATACTCGCGTGCGCATTCGGGGCACATACTATGAGAAAATTTTGTGCCTGTATTTTTTGTGATATATGCTTCAATTTTGTCCCAATATCCTTTATCATCCCGCACCTTCCTGCAGACCGAACAAACCGGAAGCAGACCGCTTAAAGTTTTAACTTCTGAAAGCGCCTTTTCAAGCTCCTTATTTCTTTTTGCGAGGTCAGAAAAAAGTGTCTCATACGGGTACACAAGCGAATTTTTTACAACACAAATATAAAGAAGGTAAAAAGAATAGAGCTTAAAAATATGACCGGCTATATTAGACAAACCGTAAACAGAGATATAAAAAGTAAACGAAATCTCGGCGAATGCCATCAAAACCATAGAAGCAGCAAACGGCCTGAAGAATTTCCCGGAACTTCCGATCCGTAAGGAAATAATTCTGTAGGCCACTGAAACAAGAAGAATGGAAAGAATATACTCACTCACCTTTTTAAAAACAGTGAGACCGTTTTCAGAAGAATAACAGGAAGGGAAAAAGCCTGTGAAAATCGAAACAGCTAGAAGAACGGCCAAACCGGTAAATATAAACAAAAATGAACGAAATGAAACTTTCTCGCTCTTATAAATGATAAGCGAAAAAATAATTGAAAATGTCTGAATATATCTTGCGGCTATCCAGAACTGAGTCGCCACATCCTCTTCATCTACCGAGAGAATCCCCATACCCTTATAACTGATAAGATGTAAAAGATCCAGAACGACCACCGGCATAAAAGAAATCCCGATGAGAACAAGCAGACGGTTAGTTGATATCCTCCGTGAATGCCAGGCAATAATAAAGGCAGAAAACCCTATCGCGATGGGAAAGAATTCCGCGGCTGTATGAAATAAAAGAAAATTGTACTCCCCGACCCAAAAAAGCAAAGCAGTTAACCCGGCCGGAAAAAGTATTTTCCTCATAAAAATGTACATATGACTATTCTAACAAATATTCTACAGAAATACCAGCAATATTAATAAGAGGTAAAATTTATAACAAAAGAGCTTTTAATTTATAGCACGAGCGTAAAATTATTATTTTTAATACCATGAGAGCATTAACCCTGATTTTTATATTTCTGATTTATCCTGTCTTTTCTGACACTCCAGACCTCAGGTTCAGTGCCGGTATAGACAGAGAGACCCTGCCTCTTGACGAATCTCTTTCTTTAAGGATCACGATAGAGGGCTCCGATGTCTCAGATAACATGCCTTTTCCGGAACTGCTGCCCTCGCCGGACTTCAAGCTTGTGAAAAAAAACAAAGGCGCAATGAGCTCGTCTTCAAGGACTACAATAATAAACGGAAAGCTCGAAAAGGAAACCCGGAAATCTCTTACATTCACTTTCGTTTTGAGGCCAAAGCGCACCGGAGAACTGACACTTAAAGGCGTAAAATACAATCTTGACGGAAAAACGGTCTGGCAAATCGCCGGTACAAAAGTAAATGTGGTAAAAGAGACTGTAACAAGCAGAGATTTATCATTCCGGATGACGGCAGACCAAACGAATGCCTTTGTCGGTGAACAGATAATCATAACTCTGACAATAAAAAAAAGAGAAGGTTCTGTTATAAACCGTATGAACATCCCTGACCCTTCATCAAAACTTAAGAAAAATTTTATACATATCCCCCTAACCGGACGGGAAGAAATTCAACAGAAAACAATAGAAGAAGATGGAGAAAAATTTCAGCTTTATACAATCAAACATTCTATATTTCCGATCTCCTCAGGCAAATTTGAAATAACACCGGTTAAACTGGATTATACAGTAATAAACCCTATGAACCGCAGGCGCTCTTTTTTTTCTGATCCTTTTTTCGATAATGTTTTCGGGGGCGGATACAATGAAACCCCCCGGGAAAAATTCTCAAATTCTCTTAGCATAAATGTAAAAAAACTACCCGAAAAAAAATCTGACAGAGACTTCTCCGGGACCGTCGGCAATCTTAAGCTCTCGGTTTCCGCGGATAAAAATGAAATTAATACGGGCGACGCCCTGACACTGACTGTAAATATTTCAGGCAACACACCAACGGGCAGTATCAGAGAGCCGGCGTTTTCAGTATCGTCTTCTTTTGAAGTATTCGATCCCGAAACTGAATCATCAACGAAAAAAACGCCTTCCGGAATTATCGGCACCAAAATTTTCAAATACGCGATGATTCCTAAAATTTCCGGAGAGCTGAAAATACCTCCTGTCTCATACACATATTTTGACCCTTCGGACAGGAAATACAAAACGCTTAAGAGCTCCGATATAACAATTTCGGCAATTGGCGATCCTGAGAGCCAGGACGGAAAAACAGTTTTCATTTCGCGGGAAGAAATAAAACAAGTAGGAAAAGACATAAGTTTTATAAAAGAACCGGCCGGGCCTCTGAAAAACCAGAGCGCCTATTACTACCGAGACGCAAGGCTCCTTTTGCTGCAGCTTCTTCCTCTTTTTATGATTCTATCATCAATCATATACAAAAAAAGAAGCCGTCTCATTCAGACAGACGCTGCCTATGCCAGAAAAATCAAAGCGGGAAGAAAAGTCAGGCAAAGACTGAAAAAAGCCGAGACCGCGATGAAATCAGGAAGGACATCCGAGTTCTTTACAGAACTCAGCAGCGGAATTTACGGATTTATCGGTGATAAATTCAACATACCGGAAGCAGGGCTTACATCGGAAAAAATCGATTCGCTTTTCGAAGGACTTAAAAACGGTGCGCAACTGAGGGATAAAATCAAGGAATTCATCTATGAATGCGACGCGGCCCGCTTTTCCGGATCCAATATCTCTGAATCAGGAACTGCCGACTTTTACCGGCGCGCATCCGGGTTGATAAAAGAAATAGACAGGAGCGGGAAAAAATGAACAGTAAAGTCACTTCTATTCTGATATTGCTGGTGTTTTTTTCTTTTCCGCTCAAAGCTGATCTTGCGGAATCGCTTTTGAAAAACGGAAACCGTGAATACACCGAAAAAAATTATACTGCGGCCGCGGAAGAATACCGCAAAATCATAAGTATGGGGGTACACAACAGCACAGTATATTATAATCTCGGAAACGCTTTATACCGTTCCGGAGAGCTCGGGCGCGCTCTGCTGGCATACGAGAAGGCATTTCTTCTTGATCCCGGAGACAAAGAAATCCTTAAAAACCTTAAGTTCGCCAGACTTTCCGTAATAGACCAAAGGCCCGAGCCTGAATTCGGGCTTATCAGAAGGATTTTGTGGAAACTGCATTCTGTTTTTAATATTCAGACCTCATTTATCATACTTACCATATGTAATTTTCTTTTAGGCATACTTATCTGCCTTTTCATTCTCTCACCTCCCGGAAAAAGAGAGATCTTTGTCTATCCCTCAATCCTCATTGTTTTTCTTGTTGTTTTTACTGCCCCTTCCTTCTTTTATAAAGTACTTCGGAGAGAAACCGTTAAAGAGGCTGTTGTCCTGAAGCCCGAACTGGAAGTACTTAACGAACCGGATGGAGAAAGCAGGCTTTTTACCGTACATGAGGGAACAAAATTCTCTATTGAAAAACGAAAAAACAAATGGGTCCTTGTCAGCCTCCCCGGGGGAATGGGCGGCTGGGTTCCCCTTAAAAATCTCGGAATCATTGAAATTGATTAAATATATTACTCTGTTTCTTTTTTTAGCTGTTTGCGCGTTCGCAGAGGAATATTTTGAGCCGAAAACCATAGAAGAAGAAATCACAAAAACACCCAGGAACCCTCAAACCGGAATAATAAAGGGAGCGGAACCGTATTTCCACGCAGGCAATGATACCGCCGTTCTCCTGCTGCACGGTTTTACCGGTTCTCCGGCAAACATAATGCCTCTTTGCAGCGCATTTTCCGAAAGAGGGTTCACCGTAGACGCGCCTCTTCTTCCGGGGCATGGAAGATATCCCAATAATCTTGATACGGTAAAAGCCGAAGATTATCTGAATTTTGCTGAAAGAAGGCTGAAACATCTACGCAAAAACAAAAATTTCGTGATTGTTTGCGGGTTTTCTCTCGGCGGATCAATATCAGCCGGGATTGCCCAGAGGGGCGCAAAAGTAAACCGCCTCGTACTTATCGCCCCGTATTTCAGGATACGCTATCATTGGTTTTATTTTTTATCCCCGGAAAAATGGACACTTTTTGCCTCTCGCTTCGTGCAGCATATCCGTAAAACCGAACCCGGTAAAGTAAATAAAGAATCAGCATATTCTAAAATCAGGGGCTACTGGTATTTTTCGGTTTCATCGGTAATTGAGACTATAGAATTAAACCGCATTGTTATGGAGAAAGCTCCTAAAGTAAAATGTCCTCTTTTTATCATACATTCAGAAAATGATGATGTAACTTCCCCGTCAGCTTCCCGAAAATTTCTGCGGCAGACATCTTCCCACGAAAAAAAATACAGGGAATTCCAAAAATCCAACCACATAATTCTTCTGGATCATGAATCTGATCAGGCAATTGAGGAAATACTTGAATGGTCGACAAAAAGCCTGTAGTGTAGAGTAATTCAACACTGTTTTCCGCTGAATCTCTCATTTTATTTTGTTTTATTGAAATACACTCCAATATTCTCTATATTTAATGTAGCTATTGTGAATATTGTGGCTTTTTCTATCATCATGCAAAAAGACCTTAACATCATAGTCATAGACGACAACCCTGATATAACCGCCCTCTACGCGGCAGTACTCGGGGCAAACGGGTTTAACCGCACTGCTTTATGCAATGACGCTGTTTCTCTTTTGACCATTCTGCCCTATATAAACCCCGATGTCATTATTTCAGACATTGATATGCCGAAAATGAACGGACTTGAACTCTACAAAAGAATCCGGAACAATAAAATCTATAAGACGGTGAAGTTTATCGTTACAAGCGCGAATAAAAAAGGGCATACAAAATGGCTGATTCAGACTGACGGTTTTTTTAAAAAGCCTGTGGATTTTAAAGAACTTACAGCTTTGCTCGATTCTTTCCTGAGCGAAAAACCTCCGAAAGAAAAACGATTCTGCACCCGTCTCGATACACATCCTTTAATAAGGCTTAAGGAGAATCCGGAGCTTTTTCATACAGTCAGAAACGTAAGCCTTTCGGGAACCTGTTTTGAGAGCTGGAAAGAGTATGAGGAAGACTCCCGGGTCAACATACCGGTTTCACGCCCCGGCACAGATAAATCCGGCGAAGTACCGGCTAAAATAATATGGAAAAAAGAATCCGAAAAAGGCTTTGCGTACGGCCTCAAATTCGCCTCTGCTTTCGACCCCGGGTCCGGACTTACTTTTGTTCAAACATGAAACAGACTGTTTTGAAATAAACCAGTCATAAACTCCAATACCGGTCTTCCACTACTTTTCCTCCTTTTTTTAAGCTTATTTTGCCGATTCACTTTTTGGCACATCGATTGCGAATATATTTTCGAAAACCAAAAAACATTAAAGAGGAGGTTACCATGTCAAACTTAATGCATTACGAACCCGCGAAACTTTCTAACTGGTTTGAGGATTTTTTTGACGGAGGGTTCAGAAGAGAATTATCCTCAAACTACCCGAGCGTTGAAGTCCGTGAGGAGAAAGACCATTTCGAACTGAACGCCGAACTTCCGGGAGTTTCAAAAGAAGATATCGACCTTGAACTTAAAAACGGTGTTCTTACAATAAGAGGAGAGAAAAAGAATGAGAAAAAAGAAGAGAAAGACGGATATTACTACAATGAGAGAAGCTACGGCACCTTCGAAAGGTCTTTTAATATAGGCGAGAATATCAGCGACAAAGACATTGAGGCTTCTTTTAACGACGGAATATTGAGGGTTCGCCTTCAGAAAAAAGAGGAGCTCAAGCCAAGAAGAATCTCAATTAAATAGAGCGGGCTTAAAGGTATTTAAACCGGCCAAAGGAGGGCATAAACGCCCTCCTTTTTTATTTCAGACAACACGCTGCAAGTAAAGGCGTTTTTCCTGACACATTCTGTGCGGTCGGCTCTTTTTTGCACGGTGGTTTATCTCGCACTCTGCGGAACAGAAGTAGATAAACATGTAAAAGATTTTCTGGCGTTTGATTTTAAAGGAAAAAGACGGAAGAGCGAAGCTTGTTGTTCTTAAGGACGCAAAGCACGCTTTTGGGTACGGCACTTCAACAGGACACCGGAAACAAAGCTTGAAAACGCTTCAGGAATTTCTGAACCAACAGGCCCGCCATCAGGAGGCAGACCACTTTTCAGCGCACTCCGGACAGAATGTATGTGAAAACTCCGTACCGGTGCTTTCATTGAAATAATTTTCAACCGATGCCCAGTTTCCAAGCCCTGTTCTTATTTTTTTACACACCGAGCATATCGGCAAAACACGCCTCAAGATCCTTATTTCATCAATATAATCCTTCAGTTCCCTGTTTTCATCACCGAGGGTATTGTTCATATAATTCAAAGCCAGATTATCTTCTACGATTTGACTGAACTTATTTATCAGTAATTTCGATTCTTTTGAAAACTTATTTTCTTTTCTGTCCAGGACACAAATAGTACCAAAAGGCTTTCCTCCCGGAAAAAATAAGGGAAAGCCGAGATATGCGATCATTCCTAATTTGATATCAGGGTTTTTATCCCATTTTTTATCTTTAAGCGCATTCGGAACATGGAGAGATTTTTCGCTCTTAATAACCCTTTCACAGTAAAGCCCTGAACCGTCAAAGATCTCCCGGTCACCCGGCTTATAAGGGTTTTCCGCATCCCCTTCAGACAAAAAGACTTCTATGTGCGGAGGCTTGAGCCTCATAATAAGCGCTGCCGGAATTTCAAGAACTTTTACAAGAAGGTCAAGTATTTCCTGCCATGAATTCAGAGTATCATGGGGAATATAAAGCTCGGATTCAATCATTTTGAGAACACCTTTCCCCTTACGGATAAAATCGACTTTCATTCAAATTATATAAAAAATCCCAGCATAAAACAAAAAATTCTTGTCTTTGCGCAAACGTTTGCGTTTCCAAAAGAATTTTTATATATTAACCATTATAAATCAACTTTTTAACTATAGCAAACGATTGATAAATGCTTAAAAATATTGCTGAAAAAACAGGCGTATCTATTAGCACTGTCTCTCGGGCTTTGGCCGGAAAGCCCGGGGTCTCCGCTAAAAAACAAAAAGAAATTCTGGAAATTGCCCGAAAATGCGGCATAATGCCCAGCAGGGCCGCAAGCTATTTGCGTACAGGTCGCAGAAGCGGC
Source organism: uncultured Fibrobacterota bacterium (assembly GCA_964401455.1). Taxonomy (GTDB): domain Bacteria; phylum Fibrobacterota; class OXYB2-FULL-49-7; order CAYNYI01; family CAYNYI01; genus CAYNYI01. The sequence continues at coordinate 12,847 of CAYNYI010000015.1, read as the reverse complement.
GTCAAAATCATTGTAAATTACGGACGGACCAGAATTTCAGCCATGCGTGAACATGAATTAATAAACATGGCTGAAAAAGAATTCGGCTATGTGGAAACCGGTGTCTGTGCGGAAGAAGGAGATGTGGAAAGCCAAGCGAGAGAGGCGGTTTCGGCGGGTAACTCCGGTATAATTTTCTGCGGCGACACGCTCCGGATATCCCCGGAGACAACAGCAATGCTCCGGAAAAAAAAGATCCCTTTTGTAAGCATCGGCGCGGAGTCAGAAACATTCGACAGCTTACTTATAAACAGAGCTGCGGGAACTCGACAAATAGCAAAGCTTTTTATTCACACCAAAAAAACAAGACCTGTGTATTTCTCTTTCTGCAACTGCAAAAATCCGGACGACAGACTCAAAGGAATTATCAGCGCCTGCGAAGAAGAAGAGGCTCCTGCACCTGAATTATTTCATCCGGCCGGCTCCGATATAGAAAACGCCTATTTTGCTGCCAGAGAGCTTTTTTCAACCGTTCCCTGCGATGCGCTCTTCGCATATTCCGACACTATGGCTATAGGAGCCCTGAGAGCGGTCCATGAATTGGGGCTTCGAGTTCCCGAGGATGTTTCTATTGCGGGAATGGACGGAATCCCGGAATGCGCATACCTCAGCCCTTCTTTAACAACCGTTGTTCAGCCTGTCGCAGAAGCGGCCAGGGAAGCCATAAATCTTCTAAAAAACAGGCTGTCTTACCCGGAATGCGCGAAGCAGACAAAAAAGCTTGACACTAAACTTTTTTTAAGAGAAACCACAACGCAGATAAACCCGGAAATAATGAAAAAAATATATCAATAATATATCTTCAGACGAAAGGGGAAATATATGTCGAAGAAAAAAAAATACTGCCAAGTCGGAATAGGATCCCGATCTGCCATGTTCCTGACTGCGCTTATGGACAAATACAAAGAGACCTCTGAACTCGCTGGTGTATGTGACATCAATCTGACGCGGATGAATTATCAACTCAACCGCCACAGGTCTAAATACGGCTACAAAGAGGTGAAACAATATCCGCATACCGAATTTGAGAAGATGATTGACGAGCAAAAACCGGATACAGTCATAGTCACGTCTATGGACAGAACTCATGATGATTATATTTGCCGGGCAATGGAAAAAGGATGCGATATCATTTCTGAAAAGCCGATGACAACCGACGAAAAAAAATGCCGAAGAATCCTGGAGACGGCCGAAAGGACCGGCCGCGACCTGCGTGTAACCTTTAATTATCGATACAGCCCCGCGGCGACAAAAGTCAGGGAAATCATTGACTCAGGAGATATTGGAGATGTCCTTAGCGTGAATTTCGAATGGCTTCTCGACACAAAACACGGAGCGGATTACTTCAGACGCTGGCACAGGGACAAGGTAAACAGCGGCGGGCTTCTTGTACATAAATCCACGCATCATTTTGACCTTGTCAACTGGTGGACACAAAATATTCCGGAAACAGTTTTTGCCTTCGGGAGACTCGGCTTTTACGGCAGAGAGAATGCTGAGAAACGGGGAGTTACTCGGTTCTATGAACGAGCGCACGGCTCAGAAATCGCGGGCAAAGACCCTTTCGCCCTGCATCTCGAAAAAGACGATAATCTCAAAGGTCTTTACCTTGAAGCGGAGCATGAGGACGGGTATCACAGAGATCAGAGTGTTTTCGGTTATAATATCGGAATTGAAGACAGCATGAGCGTAAATGTACGCTATCGTTCGGGAATGCTGCTTTCATATTCTCTTAACGCGCACTCACCCTGGGAAGGTCTCCGCGTGGGATTTAACGGAAGCCGCGGCAGACTTGAATACGTGAACCGTGAAAACACATATGTTTCCGGCGCGGAGGACGACATAAACCTGGCAGAAAACCGGGACACCGAAAAATTCGAACAGGGAGAGGGCCCTGAGGTTGTTATCCATAAACATTGGAAAAAGCCCCTCCGGGTTAAAGTCGAAATTCCTAAAGGGGGTCACGGAGGTGGAGACCAGAGGCTCCTCGAAGACATCTTCGGCGACCCGAAAGAAGATCCATATAAAAGAGCGGCCGGTAAAAAAGACGGCGCCTTAAGCATACTTACCGGAATTGCGGCAAACAGATCTATCGCCTCCGGTCTCCCCGTAGAAGTTGACGATCTGCTTAAACTGAATTAATGAGAAGAATAATCAGAAAAGACGGCTGTCAAAATTAAATGTCTGGCCGGTCACCCCGGGGAGACCGGCCGCATATTTTACAAATTCTGCAGCGGCTTTTACTTCGGAGACGGTTCCAAGCAGACTGTCAGACATGGCTTTCTTATAATAAACATCATCTTCTGAAAACGACATACCGGTTCTCATAAATCCCGGATTTACATTATTTATCCTTATTCCTCTTTTTCCGAGTTCCCGCCCCATAGAAACCGCAAGAGAAGATAATGCGGCCTTTGCCGCCGAATAATTGCACTGCCCTTTTCGTCCGTAAAAGGCGGAGGAGGATATTATATTTATGACAGTTCCCCGACAAGACATAACAGGAAGGTAGATCTCCAGCATATTCACTGTTCCGGTAAAACAGGTCTCCCACACAAAATCCCAGTCTTCGGTACACATTTTATAAATCGGACTGTCTTTTACGGCAGCGGCATTATTGATAAGGACATCCGGCGGCCCGGTTTTTCCGCAGGCTTTTTGTATGGCTTTTTTTGAAACGACGTCGCAACAAATACCGACCACACCCTCGCAAGGCGAGTCACCCGAGCGAGAAAGCGAGAAAACTTTTCTATCCTCCGAGACATATGACCTGCAGATTTCGGCGCCGAGTCCCCGACTCCCTCCGGTTACAACAACCGTTTGACACATAATCAGATGCCCAACACATCCCGCATATTGTAGAGACCGGTATCGTGGCCGGACAGAAATTTCGCGGCGCGGACAGCGCCGTTTGCAAAAACCATTCTGCTGTGGGCCTGGTGTTTTAATTCTATTCTTTCGCCGGTAGAGCAAAAAAGTACGGTATGGTCCCCCACTATATCTCCGGCTCTTACAGCGTGTATCCCGATCTCATTTCTTTTTCTCTCTCCGGTAAAGCCCTCACGGCCGTAAACGGCGTCCTCCCTGCGGTCAAGCCCGGCGCCGGCGGCAGCGGCTTCGGCGAGGGCAAGAGCTGTTCCGCTAGGGGCGTCCTTTTTCTTATTGTGATGTGCTTCGATTACCTCAATATTAAAATCAAGACCAAGGGTTTTTGCGGACTCCTCAACCAGTTTGAGCAAAAGGTTTATACCGATACCCATATTCGGAGCATAAACCACAGGAATTTCTTCCGAGGCTTTCTTAATGTTCTTTTCATCGGACTCTGAAAGCCCGGTAGTGGCAATCACTATTCCTTTTCTTCTTACCCGTGCAGCCTCAAGGTTTTCCATTGTGGAAATCGGAAGAGTGAAATCGATTATAACATTAGAACCCGAAGCGGCTTCCATCATATTGTCTTTAATAATCTGACCGTCTATCTCCCTGCCTATATGTTCCGACCCGGGAGCCTCCGTAAGCCCGGAAACTCTTACGCCTTCAGTCTCATTCACTGCTTCCATCACGTTTTTTCCCATTCTTCCCATGCAGCCTGCAACTGTTATTTTCAGCATTTTTTCCTCCTTATATTTAATCTGAAGAACAAAATAATACCCGTAACCCGCTTCATCAAAGTAAAATACTGTTTATTATGCCTGAGCCGCCTTTCAAGAAATTATATTAATTGACTATATTTATAAGGAGCCTTTATGATAATAAAAACCATGGCCTACGCCAGGGCAGGACTTCTGGGAAACCCGTCCGACGGATATTACGGAAAAACGGTTTCTGTTATAATAAAAAATTACCGGGCAAATGTAATTCTTTACCACACCCCGGAAATAAATATCATACCGAACAAACGCGACCATTCGCGGTTCCGGTCCATGGCAGAGCTTGTTTCCGATGTAAGGCTGAACAGCTACTACGGAGGAATACGTCTTATAAAGGCGTCTATAAAGGTTTTTTATGAATACTGCACGCAAAACAATATCGTTCTTGATAACAGGAACTTCACCATAGAATACAATTCCAATATTCCCCGGCAGGTCGGCATGGCCGGATCAAGCGCCATCATTACCGCCGTTTTCAGGGCATTGATAAGTTTTTATCAGGTAGATATACCAAAGCCGATTCTTCCGAACCTTATTCTGTCTGTTGAAACACGCGAACTGAATATCGGCGCGGGCCTTCAGGACAGGGTCATCCAGACCTATGAGGGCGTTGTATTTATGGATTTCGATAAAAAATTTTTCGATAAAAACGGCCACGGTATTTATGAAGAACTTCCCGCCGATTCTCTGCCCGGGCTTTACGCTGCCTACAGGACAGACATCGCCGAAGTTTCCGGCAAGGTCCATAACAATATCAAAGAAAGGTTCGAATTGGGAGACCGAAAAATTATTTCCGCAATGAAAAAGTTCGCGGAAATTGCCGCGCAGGGGAAATCGGCGATTCTGGAAAAAAAGTATGACAAAGTTTCAGAATTGATTAATAAAAACTTCGACCTTAGAAGATCTCTTTACAACATAGACGATAAAAATGTTCAGATGGTTGAAACCGCGCGTTCATGCGGAGCAAGCGCGAAATTTTCAGGTTCCGGCGGAGCCGTCATAGGGATATGTCCAAATGAAAAGACATATAAAAAATTACAGAAAAAACTCGGCGAAATCGGCATAAAGGTTTTCAGACCGAAGGTCGCCTGAAAAAAGTCCGGTATTCCGGAAGGAGGATAATTTGATAAGAAAAGCAGTCATACCCGCAGCCGGGTTCGGAACCCGCTTTCTGCCTGCGGCCAAGGTACAGCCCAAAGAAATGCTTCCTATAATCGACACTCCGACCATACAGCTTGTCGTGGAAGAAGCGGCCGCGGCCGGAATAACCGACATTCTTATGATTATAGGAAAAGGAAAGCATGTTATAGAAGACCACTTTGACCGGAATTTTCAGCTCGAATATGAACTTAATGAAAAAAACAAGACAGAGCAGCTTGAACAGATAAAAAGAATTAACGACCTTGCCAATATTCATTTCATAAGGCAAAAAGAGCTGAACGGTCTTGGTGACGCTATTTATTATTCAAGATTTCATATAGGAAACGAGCCTTTTGCAGTATTGCTAGGAGATACGATCGTCCAGTCCGAGACTCCCGCGGTAAAACAGCTTATGGATCTCTATGATGAGTTCGGCAAAACCATCATAGGTCTCGAAGAGGTTGAAAAACAAAAGGTCGGCCGTTACGGGATAATAGACGGAGAGAGTATTAAAACCGACACATACCGGATAAAAAACTTCATAGAAAAACCTTCACCGGAAGAAGCCCCGTCAAACCTCGCTATCGCCGGCAGATATATTCTTACCCCGGATATTTTTAAACACATAGAAAAGACCAAGGCCGATAAAAACCGCGAGATCCAGATAACAAACGCTCTTTCCCTTCTGTCTGAAAATGAAGATATTTACGCTTACAGATTTTCCGGGAAAAGATACGATATCGGCAATAAGCTTGATTTTCTGAAAACTAATGTCGAGCTCGGCATAAGGCATAAAAAATTCGGGAAAGAGTTCAGAGAGTATCTTAAAGAATTCGCGGCCGGGCTTTAAAATATTTATGGAGCCGGCAGTAAGAATAATCGGAATCGGGGCCGTCTCCCCGATAGCGGATAAAGCGGAAGATATTGAAATGCCGCTGCGCCTTATGCGATCGGCTGTAAAAAAAGAAACGTCCCCTGATATTCCCGTAAAATACACAGCCCGTCTTTCAACTCAAACAAAAAGGCTGCACCGAGAAACGTCAATTGATTTTGCGCTCCGGGCCGTAAAAGATGCTGTCCGGGATTCCGGGGTAAAGCTCCCTCAGGAAAAAACCGGTATATATATAAGTTCAACAAAGGGCGGTGTTTCCTCCCTCCTGAAAGGAAACTTCGCGGATTTTTTACCGGAAAACGCGGCTTACGCCTCAGCAAGGATGCTCGGAGCAAAAGGACCGGTAAAAAATATCTGTGCCGCCTGCGCCTCCGGCATATACGCAGTGGCTTCCGCTGTAAGAGACATTAAAGCGGGTTTAATTGACTATGCTCTGGCCGGAGCAACTGAGGCTTCTATAAACGGCTTGATTATCTCCGGCTTTAAAAACGCCGGTGTTTACGCTGAGAATATGTCTTCTCCGTATTGTCTCGGCAGAGACGGTTTTGTTATGGGTGAAGGCGCGGCGGTCCTTTTACTGGCTTCGGAAAAAGCCGACTGCCGTAAAATTTACGGATTAATTGGCGGTACAGGACTCACAACAGATACATCGGGCTCCGCGGTAAGATTTGATGAATCGGGAGAAGCGATTGCAAGGGCAATAAAAAAAGCTTCCGGATCCATTGTTCCGGATTATATTAATATGCACGGAACAGGAACCCAGAACAATGATATAAGCGAATCGGCGGCTGTTTACAGACTATTCGGCGACAAGATCCCGGTAAGCTCAATAAAACCTCTTACCGGTCATCTGCTCGGGGCCTCCGGGGCGCTAGAATGCGCAACAACCTCCCTTTGCATTGCAAAAGGATTTATTCCCGGGACCGGAGGGTTTACTCGGCGTGACCCTTCCTGCAGGCTTGACTATTGCTTCGGAAAAAGCCGTGAAAAAAAGATAAAGAGTGCCCTCTGTCTTTCTTATGGATTCGGCGGTCATATAGGCGCCCTTCTTATTGTCGGAGAATAATCAATGGAGACGATATTAAAAAGAATCCGCTCCGGAATTAAAAAAATCCATAAGGAAAAGCTTTATCGGGACCCCTTTGTCTTTGGAGGAATTACCGGAAGAATAATAAAAAAAGATGGTACAGAGCTTTTAAATTTTTCATCTAATAATTATCTCGGACTTGCCTCAGACCGGGACCTTATTAACACGATAAGAAAAACCGCCGCATCCCGGGGTGCCGGAACCGGAGCCTCGCGCCTCATTTCCGGTACAAGAACAACTCACGATGAACTGGAAAAAGAAACGGCCAATATAAAAAAAAGAGACGCGGCGGTGTTTTTCGGAAGCGGGTATGCCGCGAATACAGGAATAATTTCCTCCCTCGCGCGTGCCGGTGATGTTATTTATATCGACCGGCTCTGTCACGCTTCCATAATTGACGGCGCCAGACTGTCAGGAGCTTCAATCAGACCGTTTTCACATTGTTCTCCCGCGTCCCTGGAAATGCTAGTGAGAAAAAAAGCTCCGGAACGCCCCGCCTTTGTGATTACTGACTCCCTGTTCAGTATGGACGGCGATGCGGCTCCTTTGTTTGAGATAGCAGAGATTTGCGAAAAACACGGTCTTTTTCTAATAACGGATGAAGCACATGCTTTCGGAGTATACGGCGAAGGGGGAATGGGGCTCGAATCCGTGAATGATATATATAAGAAAATACCGCTCACAATCGGCACTTTCAGTAAATCGGCCGGAGCTGCGGGCGGTTTCGCAGCCGGGACAAATGAAATCATTGACTATATTAAAAATTCCGCAAGGTCCTATTTCTTCACGACATCACTTCCCGAACCTTGCGCAGCCGCGGCATTGACAGGGATAAAAAAATTCCCCTCTCTGGAGCGTCGCAGAAAATCGCTTTTAAAAAATGCCGCGATTTTGCGTGAAGGGCTGCGCTCAGAAGACCTGGACTGTGGAAAGAGTTCTTCGCAAATAGTACCGCTGATTACGGGAAGCGGAGAGAAGGCTGCAGCTCTTTCAAAATATCTTATCAAAAAGAGAATCTTTGCGCCCTGTATAAGATACCCGACTGTTAAGAAAAATGCCGCGCGCCTTCGTTTTTCGGTAACAGCGTCTTTGAGAAAAAATGACATTATATTTTTATTGGATTCAATTAAAAAAGCCAAAAATGAGGGGATAATTTGAGTAAAGGATTTTTCATTGCCGGAACAGGCACAGATGTCGGCAAAACGGTTATAAGCGCGGGACTGCTCGCTTATTCAAGAAATATCGGTAAAAAATCAATCATATTCAAACCGGTACAAAGTGGTGCGGAAAAAATTAACGGGGAATGGATGGCTCCGGATATTAGGTTCGCGAGAAAATTCTGTGATATAAAAGAAAAGGACACCGAGCTTGTCTCTTCATTTTATAAAGCCGCCCAGGGCCCTTCCATAGCCGCCGTTCATGAAGGAAATCCTGCAGATATTGAAAAAATAGCGGATAATTACTATATTCTATCAGAGAAGTATGAACTGATATTTACCGAAGGAGCAGGAGGAATTCTTTCTCCGGCGGGTCCCGGAATCATGGCCGCGGATATAATAAAAAAACTGGGCCTCGATACTCTACTTGTTTCCTCCCCGGCCCTCGGCACTATAAACAGCACCCTGCTTTCGGCAAAAGAACTTGAGTCTTCAGGAATCAGGCCGAGAGCTTTAGTGTTTAGCGGAAACGATGGTAATGATCCTTATTTTGAAGACGTAAAAAGAGAAATTGAAAATCTCTCGGGCATAAAAGAAATTTTTGACATCCCGGCATGCTCATTCGACAATGAAACTGACAGAATAATTTTTCTTGAAAAATTCAAGAACCTTTTTGAAACAATTATGGGTGACGAATAAAAACAGGAAATTTAAATGAAACTATTTTCTTTCTTAATCCTGGCTAATATTTCTTTAATTTTTTCCGCTCAGGATACAGCCGCAGCTCAGGATACAGCCGCAGCTCAGGATACAGCCGCAGCTCAGGATACAGCCGCAG
>CAYNYI010000015.1:0-3947 GCA_964401455.1 uncultured Fibrobacterota bacterium | reverse complement strand
CTCAGGATTCGGCCGCAGCTCAGGATTCGCTGCACAGTTTTTACAAGTCGGAAGATATAATAAAAGCATACAGTGGAAAATCAAACGACTACCGGCATCCCAAAAAAGCACTGTTCAGAAGCCTTATTCTTCCCGGCTGGGGAGAAATCTGGGCAAAGGCCCCGAAATGGCGCTCTATTACCCCTATAGTGCTTGAAACCGGCCTTCTCGCGGGAATAATTTATTACCGCATGCGGGGAGCAGAAGAAACTGAAAACTACGAAAAATTCGCAGATAATCATTTCAGCATTGAACGCTATGACAACTGGTACAGCTGGGTTGAGGAAACCGAAGCTACGATTACCTCAAATTATTTCAGCCACCACGACGCATACATTAAAGAGAAAAAGAATAAAAGCCAGCAGTATTATGAAATGATAGGAAAATACCTTGAATTTGTTCAGGGCTGGGATGACCCCGATCCTGATATGTCTTTTGAAAGCGAATACAGGCAGCAGGTGGACGCCGGAAACAGGGAAATTCTCGCAATCAAGGAAATCAATAACTCGGAAGGGGAAAACCCGGATACCGTATGGTATTATGTAAAAAGAGAAGGCGACGACCTTACCACCCCGCCGGATACAAACGCCACGCTCGAAGAGGGGGACAGGCAGTTCTCATTCGGCTATTCGGCGAATCAGCTTAAATATATGGAATTGAGAAATAACGCTACGAATGCATACCGTTTTTCAAGAACACTCCTCACCGCATTGGCAACTAACCATTTTATTTCGGGTATAAATGCGGCGCTTTCCGCTTCCGCGCACAATAATAATATAAAAGGCGAAGAACAGACCGTCACAAACACTCTTAAAGAAGTGCGTCTTGAACCGCTCTCCGCCAGCGACAGATACGGGAAATACATTCCGGGAGTCGCCCTCATGATGGGATTCTGATGAAAGAAAAAAAATGGGCCTGAAAATATTAACCGCCTGCTCAATGCTTTTTTTCTGCGCACAGCTTTCCGCCCAGATAATCATTGAGGAGCCTGCGAACACAGAACCGGATTCGCTTTCAGAGGAATCCTTGGAAGAAAAAACGGACTCAGTAAAAAGCGGTAAAGAAACAGAAAAAGCCCCTGAATACAACACTATGGATATTACTGTTGATGTATCGCAGGATTCAGAATCCCCCTCCCCGCGCAGCGCCGCGCTTTTTTCTCTGCTTCTGCCGGGCTCCGGTCATTTGTACGCAGGAGACCGGGACTGGGCCAGAAATTTTCTTTTCGCCGAAGCAGCCCTTATAACAGCATCCTTTTTGTCATGGAAAAATGTATCGGATCTGGAAACAGACGCGCGTGCATTCGCCGCATACTGGGCCGGTGCGCCAACGAATTCAGGAGAAAAAGACGAAGACTATCTTAAGGCCGTTAAAAATTATAATAGTCTCGAGGCATACAACGACGAACTGAGAAGGTATAAAGACTATGAAGATTATGTTTACCCGGAAAATGAGGATTATAACTGGCGTTGGATAAATGATCAAAAACAGCAGAAATTCGGAGAAATGATGAAAGATATGTGGCGGGCCAGAACTTTCGCATGGCTTGTTACGGGAACTCTCGCCGCAAACCGTATCGTCAGCTCAATTCACTCGGTTTTCTCTGCGGGGAAAGACCGGGTTAAAACCTCTCCGAGCGGAACCGGATTAAAATCACCCTCGGTAACAGTGTACCCTGCCAAAAGCGGCGGTATAATGCTCAGGTTATCCGGCGGCTTTTAAAGACCGGTTTTACTGTTATCCTTGCCAGAACTATATCAATTAGTTATCTTTTACTGAAGTTGCGAGGATGGCGGAATTGGCAGACGCACTAGATTTAGGATCTAGCGGGGTTCCCGTGGGGGTTCGACTCCCCCTCTTCGCATTTATTTAATTAAATCCACTTTGAAAATACAGGAGAAAAGAAGTGCAGACTACTGTTACAGACGTCAATGAATGCAAAAAAATCATGGAGGTGGAGTTTCCATATGAGAAAGTCCGCGAAATATACGACAATAAACTGAAAAAAGCCTCTGCAAAAGCAGAAATCCCCGGTTTCAGGCAGGGAAAAGCTCCGCTTAAAATGGTAGAAAACCGGTTCGGTCAATCCATTCTCGCGGAATCATTCGAGGATGCGGTAAGTTCCGGACTGAGGGAAGCGTTCGAAAAGAACAAAATGAATCCAATCGGCAGTCCTGAAATTTCCGATATAGATTTCAAAGAAGACCAGCCGGTAAAATTTAAAGCAACATTCGAAATCGAAAACCCGGTGGAAATAAAAAAATACAAGGGCTTCGGGATAAAGCCGGAGAAAACAAAAGTGGAGGACAAAGAGGTCGAAGCGGAAATTGATGCGATCAGGGACAAGATGGCCACTTTAAAAACCGCCGAAAGAGAAGTCCGTGAAGGCGACTATATAGAAATGGAATATAAAGAAGCGGTAATAGACGGAAGAGAAACCCCCGACATTCCCAGCCCGGAACACCCGGTAGAAGTCGGAAAAAGCAGCATTCCGGAATTCGACAAAGCGGCTGTAGGCGCAAAAGCCGGCGAAGAAAAGACCATTGAGTTCACTTTCCCTGACAATTATCCCACAGAAAGCGCGCGCGGCAAGAAAGCCAAATTTGTAATACTTATAAAAGAGGTTAAAGAAAAGATACTCCCGCCCGCAGATGATGAACTGGCGAAAGACGCCGGAGACTTTAAAGACCTGGCCGACCTCAAGGGAAAGATTTCCTCCGAGCTTCTGGAGCAGAAAGAAAAACAGTCAAAGGGAAAAGCGGCACAGGAGATTATTTCCCGCATTATTGAGGAAAATCCATTTGATGTCGCGGAAGCCAGAATAGACATGCTCTTCAATTACAGAATAGAAATGATGAAGAAGCAGAATATGCCCATGGATAACATTGACCGTGACGGCCTTCGCGAAAAGACTAAAGACGACCTTGTAAAAGAAATCAAGACCTACCGGATACTGGACAGTATCGCTAAACAGGAAGACATCAAAGTCGATCAGAAAGAAGTCGATGAGGAAATCGGAAAAATAGCGGAATACCGCGGTGAGGAATTCGACAAGGTAAAAGACGAACTCAGGAAATCAGGATATGTTCTTGATATCCGCGAGAGGCTTAAAGAACAGAAAACATATGATTTCCTGCTGGAAAACCAGTAATAGACAGTAAAGTAAAACAACTCTTTTGGAGGAAAAAATGGCATTAGTACCAATGGTAGTTGAACAGGACGGCCGCGGTGAAAGGTCGTATGATATATACTCGAGACTTCTCAAAGAAAGAATCATTTTTATCGGCGATGAGATCTATGACAATATTGCCAATCTTATAATGGCGCAGCTAATGTTTCTTGAATATGAAGATAGTGACAAGGATATCAATATATACATAAACAGCCCGGGAGGAAGCGTCTCGGCAGGACTCGCGATTTATGATACGATGCGCTTTGTAAAACCTGACATAAGCACCATTTGCATGGGGCAGGCAAGCAGTATGGCCGCGATTCTTCTTACAGCCGGAACAAAAGGAAAAAGATACGGTCTGCCGAACTCGCGCATTATGATCCATCAGCCGCTTGGGGGCATCGGCGGACAAGCGTCTGATATTAAGATCCACGCTAATGAAATCATAAATACTAAAAAGAGACTTACAGGAATTTTGTCGGAACATACCGGACAGACACCGGAAAAACTTGAAAAAGATACAGACCGCAGCCATTTCATGACGGCGGAGGAAGCCAAAGATCAAGGTAAAAAAGACAATATAATCGTTCCAAGAAACGAAACGGGAAACTGATGTCGCAGACATGTAAAGGCGTAAAAGTTCACTGCTCATTCTGCGGAAGAGATTCCTCTTCTGATGACAGAATAATGACCGGACCCTCTGCACATAGACGTAATGAGACCATTAAAATACACA
>CAYNYI010000014.1:29701-35459 GCA_964401455.1 uncultured Fibrobacterota bacterium | reverse complement strand
TCCGGGCCGCAGCCCTTCACATCCCGCATAAGCCTGCGGTGGCGGCTTCCCCTGACCTTAAATACAGCGTAACTTCCGCCGGCGGAATACGGCACGGGAATATCAAGACCGTCATAATTATCATCGGCGCTGTCTGCCGCCCCGAAAGATACATTCGCGTCCGCGCCATTTATAATCACAGAGCCGCTCCATTTGAAGACAGAATGTTCTTTTTTTAGCGCGGCTCTCTTACCCGCCGAAGCCGAGGCTTTTTCCGGAACAAATTTCAAAGTGTCGTCCGCCAGTCCGGCGCTTACATAAGCGGCGTATCCCTTCCATGGAGAGATCACATCACCGCCCGAAGCGGACAATAGAGTCCACTTATTCGCGGAAGAGGAAGCATAATCATAACGGTAGATTTTAATACTGTCGGGCGATATGCCGCTTCGGTCCAGAATACCTGACAGACTTAAGTCAAAATTAAAAGGTGAGGCGAAATCCACCCAGCCGCTCGAAGCTCCTCCGAGAAAATCGGCGAAAGGCACAGGATAAAACCCCTCAAAACCCGCGGTACGGCCCTTCAGCAGAGTAAGCTGACGGCTCCCCTCATCCGCGTCATTAATCAGCCAGTAAGAACGGCAGAACACGACCGTGTCTTCTTCTTTCAATTCTTCATACCCTCCGGAAGCATTGTTCCATTCCCAGACTTTCCAGGTTGTATCGGTACTTTTGCTGAACTGGCTGAAAACATTGGAGAGCTTCGATGAATCCAGCATCGCCGGAATTCCGAAAAAACGCCACTTTCGGGCCCCGCTTCCGTCCTCTGTAATAAAATCGACCCCGCTTGTTTTATTTTCTATATCAAGAGGAACCGAAACATAGCGGGAGACTTCCGAGACACCGTCATCCGCGGTGGCTTTATAATAGAGGCCGTCTATATTCCTGCTTGAACCCCAGTCTATGTTGGTTGAAAGAGATACCGTCCCGGAACCCGCGGAGAAAGAAGTATCCGCTTTCCTGTTAACTTTTGAAAAATCACCGCCCGTATAAGAATAAAAGGACACGCCTGTGTTCCCGATCGAGTCAGAGAAATCCATTACCGCGTTCACAGAAGATCCGCCTGAATAGGCATCCTGAACATCCCACAAAGAGGAATCGATACTTACGGACGGAGCGTTTATATCGGAGAAAGCCTTAATGACAAGAGGCAGTCTGAGCACTTCATCGCTGAAAATCCCGGTTACCGAAGAACTGTCTGCTGAAAGTCCGCTGTTATGACAGACATTCCAGGAAGAATCTGAAAAGTCGAAATAGTACAGCCGCAGAGAAGCCGTTCCGGCGCTGTCGAGACTGTCGAGAGTCTTAATGTTTATTCCAAGGCTCAACTCCTCGCCCGTAAGGTCCACCGAATCGATATTGCCTTCCATGACTATATAGGACTCCCCCAGGCCTTCCGAGATAAGTCCTGAAGAGGCGGCTGTCGAATCTACATTAACAGTAACGGTATCCGACTCCTCCGGATAATAAACCGAAACGGAAGTTTCATTATTGAGGCTTATGAGTACCGAATCTCCGTCCTCCAGCTCCGTACTCAGGTTCGCGTAGGCGCTGTCGCCGTCAAGAACGGTAACAAAAGTGTCGGTACCTATTCTGGCAAATTCGGTTGTAACAAAAATCGGGTTTGTTACGCTGTCGGAGCCGAATTCATCGGCCAGACTGAAAACTGCGGTATCGGACCTGCTCCAGGCCGATGTATCCTGGTCCCGGTACACAGCCTTAATAAACGCGTAAATCCTGTATCGGGTTCCGGGCAGAAGCCCGCCGAAAGTTCTTTCCTCGTATTGTACAATAGGCCGAAAAGATATTGAGGAGTCGGCCGTGTGGCCCTCGTCAAATGGTATTACCGCCGTTGCGTAATCCAGCATAAGCCGGATTTCCTGAACATTCCAGTTGTCGAATGTATTGAAATCCTGCGGAAGACCGGCTTCGACGGTAACCGTTTCTGTTGTCTTCTCTGTAACTCTCAGAGTACACAAGGCCGGGGGCGGAACCGGAACCGTATCGGTCGGGGTAGAGAAACGGCCATGGCGGGAAGTATCCTCCGCGCTAACCGGGGCCCAGTTCCCGACAATATCAGAAAGAGAAACGGAATAGGCGTATTCTGTTCCGGCCTCAAGACCCGTTATCATCTTTGAGCTGAGAACAGACAGACTGTCTCGCGGAAGTTTAAAAAAGAAATCGGCGGCAGAGGTGTCGAAATCTTCACTTATTAAAGGAGGTATCGTATCCGTATTTATCATAACCCCGAGAGTCTCGGCGTCCGAGGGTATTTCCGCAAAAGTCCAGTAAAACGGGAGCGAAGTTTTTCTGGATTCACGGGACCCGCTCGTATCATCTACATAAAAGCTGAAGTCATTTACCGGAGCGGTCGTATCATAATCCGTAATAACCCGAAGAGTGCAGACTTCTTCTGAGTAATTTCCGGTCATATCTTTAACATAAGCCGAAGCATAATACACAGTTCCGGAATCAAGAAGGTCGAAAGTCCATCTGCTTCTATACTGGGTGAACATACTCATTTCCGCGTCGGGTGCCCCGTCGGGGGGAACGACAAATCCGGTGTCTGACAAAAATAACACAAAGTCCTCGGCATCAGATGAATCCGATATCCCGCTCCAGGCGCTTCCGCCCCAGACAAGATCGAAAGATGTGAAGTCAATACTGTCGGCCGAAAGACTGTCCGAAGTAATACTCAGATTCGGCGGATAAACATCGGTTCCGGCTTTTGTTGTAACCCGGACGGTATCGGACCGGACTGTATTTCCGGAAGTATCGGTAATAAAAACCGAGAAGCGGTATTCTGTCAGAGCATCGAGTCCGGTGAGAGTATCGTATTTCGGGCCGGCGAGAGAATCCGAAGAAAGCGAGAAAAGAGACGACACTCCGCTCTCATTTATACTGTCGGGGAAAGCCCCCTGTTTCCACATAACAAAAACGCTGTCGGCATCCTGATTGAAGATCGCGTTTTTGTAAATACCGGTAATAATTGAGGATGAATCTATATCGTCCGAAGACGGAACAATAAAGCTTACTGAAGGCGAAGGCGCGGTGGTGTCCTCGCGGGTGTATACAGAGAGGGTACATATTTCTGCAGATATATTTCCGCTGTCGTCTCTTAAAAAGAGTGAAAGATAGTATCCGGTGTTGATAGAGAGCGATGAAAAATTCAGGGTATCGGAATATCTGGAAGAAGTGACGGTTACAGGTGTTTCCGAATGGTCTGTAACATAACCGGTGTCGGAATAGTAATAGAGCATGGCCTTGCTGTCGGAAGAATCGGAGAGCGAGCTGAAGTCGGGATAACCTTTTAAAAGTACCCGGAAAGAAACGGTGGTTATATCGAAAGCCTCAAGACTGTCGGATAAAATCAGGTTGTTGGGTCCGTAAACATCCTTACCCGAGAGTGTAACAGCCGAGAATGTGTCGGACGGAGAACTGTTTCCCGCGTCATCGGTGATAAAAGCGGTAAAATAATATTCCGTGTCTTTTTCCAGACCGGTTACGGTATCGGCATTAGGGGTCTGGGTCGCGAAGGAATCACGCGGATAGGTATAAAAAACAACCGCGGACGGATCGTTCACCGAATCCGGTACTGCACCCTGCCTGTAAACGACCGAGACACTGTCAACATCGGAATCAAAAGCCGTCACCCTGCCGAGGACTACCGGCACAGAGGCTGAGTCGGAAGCGGTAAGTGACCCGAAAAATTTCAGAGAGGGGTAAGGCACCACTGTATCCGGGGCCGTAACGACAGAGACAGTGCACCTTTCCGAACTTTTATTGTTCGAACTGTCGGCGACATGAAAAGAAACATAATATCTCGTTCCCGCCTCCAGACCGGTAATAGAATATGAATTTTGAAAGCTTCCTCTCATCCCTATTTTTCTGGGCGTCACAGAATCAGGGTTCGAAATATACCCTGTATCACTGTTATAAACCAGCAGGTTCAAGTAATCCGAAGAATCGGTAAAAGAGGCCCAGTCCGTCTTGCTCCATGTAATACTGAACGATGATGTATCGACCGCCGAGGTATCGAGTTCCGACGGTAAAAGTGTAATATTCGGGGCCAGAGAATCAGAACCTTTTTCTGTTGTTACAAACATCCTTGCATTTGTATCCGGTATCGACCAGTTTCCGGACTCATCTTTTATAAAGGCCGAGAAAAAATATTCTGTATTCGGAAAAAGACCGGACGCTGTGTCATAATAGGCGCCGGCATTCAGCTCAGTCTTATGTATGTTAATAAGGCTGTCGGAAAAAGGATCCGCGGCCGAATCGGGATAGCTGTTTTCCCTGAAGACAAGCAAAACGCTGTCGACATCGGAATCAAAACCGGTCCTTTTATAAATACCTACAGGTATGGAGGACTCTGTAACCGAAGACGGCTCTACAAGATTAACTACTGACTTCGGCCTTACAGTATCCCGGGCAGTCCGTACCGAGAGCGAGCAGACCTCGTCTGAGAGGTTTCCGGAGGAATCCCTCAGATTAATCGAAAGATAATACCTGGTATCGACGGCGAGGCCGGTTATCAATGCGGAATCTCGGTATGCTCCGCTCATATCTACTACAATTGAATCCGAACGGTCAAGAGGGACATTACCGTAATAAATTATAAATTCCGACCTGTCGGCCGAGTCCGTAACATCTTCCCATGAGGAACGGCCCCAATTGAAACGGAATGAAGAAGTGTCGATCTCATCCGCGAAAAGCTCGCCGGAGAGTATTTTAAGGTTCGGTGGATAGATATCATTCTTCTCATCTGTTACCGCGCTGAAAGAATCCGATGCTGTTATATTACCCGCCTCATCAGATATAAACACCTTGAAATAATACCCGGTTTCCTCGGCCAGGCCGGAAGCTGTAACCGAATAGGGACCGGATGACAAAACTGAAGGCGCCGTGGTATAAAGTATTTCACCGTCTCCGCCTGAATAATCTGAAGGATAGCCTCCTGTATCATAAACAACCCTGACAGAATCTACATCAGCGTCGAAATCCGCGATTTTATATATGGTGACAGGAATACTCGATGAGTCGATTTGAGATTCCAAAGGCGGTGAAAAGGCTACGGCAGGTTCCGGGGGATTGGTTTCCCGCAGAGTAGTGGCGGTCATTGAAGCATATGCTGATGAGACATTTCCGGAATTATCCCTGATAAAAAGAGAAACGAAATATTCGGTTTCATCTGCCAGACCGGAAACTGTATCTCTGTCGGAAAACGAACCGCTCATGGAAATTTCTTCCGGGGAACCGGCAGACGGATCGGTTATTGTTCCGGTATCCGAAACATAAAGAAGCAGTGCCTGATAATCGGAAGAATCCGTAAGAGTTTCCCATGCCGAACCACCCCAAACGACTTCAAAAGAAGAGGTATCTATATTTTCAGCATAAATCGATGCTTTGTTATTCGGAGCGTAAACATCATTCCCGGATTCTGTTTTAAGAGAAAAAGTGTCGGAACGTGTCCAGTTTCCGGCGTCATCGCGGATAAAGACCGAGAATCCGTACCTTGTATTCGAAGAGAGTCCGGAGGCTGTATCATAAACCGGATTATCCAGCGCTCCTTTCAGGATTTCAGTAACAGCAGTACCTTCAGAAACAGCTTCCGGCGGATTATTAAGCCGCATTTTTACCCGCACACTGTCGGCGTCGGCATCAAATGCCGACTCCCGGTATATTCCAAAAGAAATCCTCGCCGAATCGAGGGCCGAGGGAT
>CAYNYI010000014.1:0-29691 GCA_964401455.1 uncultured Fibrobacterota bacterium | reverse complement strand
CGAAGAAAGAGACAACCGGAGACGGCGGATTATTGTCCTCTGAGGTCATGACAAACAGTGTGTCAAAATAAGCAATATCCCCGGAACCCGAATATACATTACCCGACGAGTCCTCAATAAAAGCGGAAAAATAATAACCGGTATTCTCATTGAGGCCTGTAAAGTCATAGCTACCCGGCGCAGAGGAACGCATGTCAATTCTAACGGGTGCTCCGCTGTGGTCGAAGACATATCCGCTTTCAGATTTATATAAGAGAAGATATCGGAAATCAGTGGAGTCGGTAAGGTCTGACCACGCCGAAGCACCGGCCGCGTAAATAATTTCTATTGAAGCGGTATCGACAGAACCCGAGGCCATATCCGTAATGAGATTAGCGGGGTAGATGTCGTTTTTATCGAGAGTTTTTAGACTGAAAGAATCGCACGCCGTCCAGTTATCCGAAGAATCGCTTATGAATGCTGTAAAATAATAATCTGTAAGGTGCTGCAAACCGGAGGCGGTGTCATAGTAAGGCCCCGAGCTGCTGTTGATTTCGGATGTATCCACAGAGAACAAAAGAGTACCGCTAAAAACCCCGGGATAACCGGAAGAAGAATAGCGTACAATTATGGAATCAACGTCCGGATCATAAGCCGCGGACTTGTAAAGCGTCACTGGAATTCTTGATGAGTCTGTCGCGGAGGAAGCGGCATTAAAACTCAGTGACACAGCAGGATATTCATCGTCAACAGAGGTCGTAACCGATAAACTGCAGGTGTCCGTAATATAAGCGAGGTTTGAGTCAATATCCATGAGTGACATATAAATAAAGTACTCGGTATCGATACCTGAAAACTCGAGGGTTATTTTATCGGGAATATCTCCGGGAGTCAGAGTATCGGTAGTGTCCGGATCTAAAGGATATTTGCAGATATCTCCCGAAGATGTAACAGCATGCCCCGATCCGGTATCGCTTTTTCCGGAAAAGGCGGAAGTTCCGTAATAAACCGAAACAATCCAGGCATCGGAGTCAAAAGAGAGAGGTTTACTTATTGTCAGGTCCACAAGGTTCCTGCAGTCTTCTCTTCTTATATCGGCCGACTGATTTTCTATGCTGATACGCATATTATTAACAGGCGGTGTTGTGTCCGGATCGGTCCTCGCAGTGATGGTTTTGGAGCTGCTCCAGTGCCATTCTCCGTATTCATTCGAATGCGGCACTGCCGCAAAAGTATAATGGGTTTTGGGATCGAGTCCGCCGATACCGTAAGATTCCGTTCCGGGAAATATATATTTGAAAGAATCCTCTGCCGCGGAGTAAGTCTGTCCCTCATCCCACCAGATACCTATAGAATCGCAGATATTATCAGGATCTCCCACCGAGTCCTCTTCCCATTCGAGAAGAATTGAATCCTGGCTTATTACCGACGCGGATAAAAAGGGCCTCTTGAAATACGGATATGTCGAACCCGAGGCCGGAGGGGTATCGGTACGCGCCGTATCATTCACGGAAGAAGTAAGCTCAGAACGGTTTCCCGATGAGTCAACAATACATGCCGCGAAATAGTAGAGAGTATCAGAAAAAAGAAAAATATCATCGAGAGTATCGGTAAAGCTTGTTGTATTGCTTGTTATCTGCCATCCCCGCGAATCGGAATATTCTCCAGGAGGAATATATTCAAACTCACCCCCGAGCCGCCAGAAAACATATAAAGAATCGGCATCCAGTGAGTCCGTCAGCTTCCCCCCCGTATGTGTTCCGTCAAACTCCAGTATTATATGGTCCCAGTATTCCGAAGTATCGCCGTCTGCGGTCAGGTTAAATTTTACCGAAGGCGCGGTTTCATCCACAGTAAAAGTGCCCTCCGATTCGCGGGCGCCGATATCAACCGAAGAACTGATTTTCCTGTTCTCTCCGAAAAGGCCGTAGGCTCCGGTTCCGGAGGGAGCATTCGATGTACCGTTATTAATGAGTACGCTGTTGGCGCTTGCGGAAGTGTCCGGCATCATAAAATCAGAAGAAGAAAGAGAAACGCTCTTAAAGCGCGGATCTTTCGTGAACTGGAAGTAACTTTCGGAATCCTTTTTGCGGAAGCCGTCATAATACGTTGTATCATCAACTGTAAACGGGTCATAATCGTAATTATACGAAACAAAATTATCAAGAGTATATCCTCGCACAGTATCGGTGACCAGAAAAGGAGAACCTGAATTTGAAGAGGAATAGACAACTGAATTTATTATCTCAACATCCTCCAGTTTATCCAAAGAATCATTGTTATTTATCATGAGAAAATAACCTTCGACATTATAAGCTGTGGTATTTACTATGCGCCATCCGGTCCTGGTGCCGCTATTGGAGGAACCTGAAGCGTCAATACAATCGTAGATATCGTAAAAAACAGAGTTCTCCACAAGAAGAGAATCCGGTTTCTTGTCCATATATAAGGCTGTCACATCCCCTGAATAAGAAGAAGAAGAGGTAAACAGACACCGTCTCACCTTAAAATTATCGAGAGAATCGGTCACCTTCAGGACTTTCATCCCGCTGAAACCGGTATTTCCCTTAAGATTAAGCCCTTCAAGAGTGAAATTATCCTGCTTTATCTGCCAGCCTGTCTTTTCTGAACTTCCGGAAGCAATAAATTCCACAACCGGCATTTCAGAAGGTGAAGCGGGAACAGGAACAGCCTTTATTGTCAAACTGCTGCAGGGATAAGAAGCGAGGGTATCTACCGCGTCACGAATAGTATCACCTATGGTAAACGCAGGGTAGTTGGATGACATCGAATCATAATCAAAAACATGGGTACTTCCGGTATCGAGTTCAAGAACAACATGCCCCTGGCTGTACCCGTCAAGCTCCTTGAGCGTCTGCCAGAGTCCGCCGTCGGGAACGGATACTGTAGTAGTTCCCCCGAAAATAAAAAACACAGAGAAAATTACGAAAAAAAGAATTCTCATGCCTGTTTTATCCTTTACAACAAAAGTCTTAAACGTTATCTATGGTATTAGTTTACAAAAGTTTAGAGCATTTTAACGTGATTTTGGTTCATAAAACTACCCCCGGCATAGCAAAAATTCATATATTACTTAAGGATACGGCAGCCGCCCTTACTGCCCCATATATATATAATATATAAGCTGTATCCCCGAAAAGAAAGAATTCAGCAACTTAATTATATATAAATTCGACACTTTTTTAATGAAAGGCCCTGAAAATGGAATGCAAACAGGAAAAAAACAAATCATTCTGCAACTGCAGCTATCCCTGCGATAAACACGGCCTCTGCTGTGAGTGCATACAGTATCATAAAAATCGGGGAGAGTTGCCCGCCTGTTATTTCAGCGATGCGGACGAAAAGACCTACGACCGCAGCATTGAGTTTTTTATAAGCAGAAACCGCTGAATTAACTCTTGTCGGCGAATTCCTTCCATTTACCCGGAGCAAAGCCCGTACATGCCTCGCGGCCCATACGGACAACCGGTGTTTTGAGAAGGCCGGGATTGTCAATGAGATTATCCGGAATATCTTCTTCAACACGTATCCGGTAACTGTATCCCCCTTCGGAATATCCCTTCGATTCCTTATCGAGCATTTCTTCCCACCCTACGGCGGAAGCAATAGAGACAAGCTCCCCTGGCGATGGCGGTTTGACCTTTATATCAACAAAATGAAACGGCACGCGCCTCTCTTTAAAAAACCTTTCGGCCTTGCGGCTGTTTTTGCATTTTTTTGTTCCGAAAATCTGTAGAGCCATAATCCTTCCCGTTAAAAGAAATATCTTATTCCCAAAGCACCGAAAATATCGGCATCCATATCCGGTATAAGGCGTAAAGCGGGCGCCAGCTCAAGAAAGATATCGAGGTCGGCACCGTGCTTCGCGAAATTGTAAAGGAAACCCGCCGGAAAACGAAAATACAGCCGGGCCTCGGTTTCTTCCTCGTATTCAAAATCCCGGCGGTTCCACCTTTCAAAAGTAACAATGCTGAGAGCGGCACCCGGCCCGAAGAAGAAGGGAAGAAAGAAATCATCCTCTTTAATAAAGGTGCTGCTTCTGAAAATATAATCGCCGTGCAGGTATAAATCCGCGTCATCACCGAGGTCGTAAGATAATGCGAGATCAAGAGCCCGCGTTTTAGAAAACCTTACCGTTCCGCATAAACCGGTCGGATCTCCCAGAAGAATCCCCGCCCCGAAATCGGCCGCGCCCGATAAAGCCGCGGAAAAAATCATAATCCCAACTAAACGGAAAACAGTCTTCATTTTCGCTCCCGAATAAGAGTTTATTTATTATTCTTTTGCAACCTGTATAAATATAGCATATTTTTAACTAATATGAAAATTTTCAGAATAATAATTATAACCGCGCTTCTATTCATGGTTCTCGACCAGTTTCTGGAAATGTCCCTCGCGATAAAACCCCTCCACCTGGCCATTGACGCAATATTCCCCCGGTATTCGTATATCCAGTACAGCCTTACCCGGAAAAGACATCTGCACGCACTTCAAAAATATCTCAAGGCAAGCGAAGAAAACAAAACGCTCAGACAAAAATATTATTATCTCAAGATGAACAGATTATATGCCGCCATGGCGATGTATTATGAAATTATCACTAAACCGGAAACTATTTAAAAAGCATCACCGGACTGTCCGAACTGTTTATAATCTCCCCGACTGAATTCCCGATCATTAAATCTCTTAAACGGCTGTGCCCAAAAGCCGCCATTGAGATCATTGTGTTTTCTTCGGACTCATGATTTATGGTGTTTATGATGCTGTCCGCAGGGCGCCCTACTGAAAAGATATAACTGTAATTTTCTTTTACCCCGGAAGACAGAATAACGGCGTCGGACTGTTTTTTTATCGAGACAAACTCTTCGTCATTGTTGCTGACAATTAAAACCTTTAAAAATAATCCTCTTCGCGCCGCGTATCCGCACGAGAAGGAGAGCACATTCGAGGCCTGAGGGCTTCCGCTGAAAGGAACAAGTATGTCTTTGATGCGGCAGCTTTTTTGCGGGCACAGCACAACCGGTATGCCGCACTTTCGAATAACAGTCTCGGCGATGCGAAGTATCTTCTTTCTTGACGCGGAGGAATCTATAATAAATTTTGGCAGAAAAACAAGTTTGAAATTGGGGGCCATATCGGGGATGAGCTTTTCTGGGTCTCCCTCAAAGATGTCGCCGCTTATATCAACATTAGAGTTTTCCCCTTCCCGGAGGGCACTGTTAAAAGTATCAAGCACGGCGGCCTTCTTTGCGGGGCCCGGCTCTTTCTTCTTTTTCTTTATATTTTTTATGTACGCCAAAAAAAGGCCGGTTCCCTCGGCAGAAGAGGCGCTGAGGCCGTACCGGAAAGGAGACAGGTCCTTTTTCCCTCCGGTAATACAGGCTAATATTTCATTATCCATAACTTTAATCAAAGCCTATTCAGGAGAGTTGTCAACAGAATCTCTTTTATTTCTGAATTTTTCTGTTTCGGGCCCGGAAAAGTCAACAATAATCCCTTCAGTAGTCCATCCGGGACGGACAAAAACAGTATCGGCTCCATTATAGCGTTTTTCGGGATAGCGAAACGGAACAATTGAACCCCGGTCATATTCGCCGTCGGGGCGGCTGTCCTCAAAAGCCTCTATAAGATATTTGCCACCCGGAAGAGAACCGATTTTAAAAAAGCATGAATCTTTTGCAGGGCAGCTGACTTTGTATACGCTGTCGGGCAGATATCGTCCCTGCGACACCTTTTCAAGATAAATATAATAGTCGAGAGGTTCTCTGCCGCTGCGAAGTATAATCCCCTCAACTGATGCTTTTAACGAATCCGGGGAACCGGTCATATAAGATCTGTGATAAGCAGAATCAGGAGAGTAATTCCCGTTGGCGTCGGAAAGTTCGAGAGGATTTATTTTTAGAACAAGTTTCCTGGACGGCGGAAGAGGACTTTTTGGTGTAAATAAAAACTCATTTCTTTTTATATTCTTGAAGGAAAGAGCGATAAAATTGGTGTCGATATCGCCGGCTGAGGTGTCGGCGGTATCGGGCGGAACAAAAAGACGGAAAGTGCCCTGAAGAGAAGCCGGAGAAACAGGTTCGCTGAATACAACGCTGAAGGTATCAACCAGCCGTAAATAGCCTGAATTATCCGGCTCTAAGTTTCTTATCTCGGGAGCGGTGGAATCTTTAGCGGCAGGCACCGGAAACTCAAGCGAATCGGTTTCTTCACCGGAGAAAGCGTCAGCCAAGGCCAGACATTTTTCCCCGGCGTATTTGCCTTCGGAAAAAGAGAAAAAAAGGATGTCCGGGCGCCCCGGATCAAAAAATGTTCCGGAAACCGGTATTTTTTCTTTCTCTATATAGAACCGGGTCTGTTCCGCCTTTTCCATTATTCCGCCGCCATCCAGACTACCTGTAAAACGGATGCCGAAAAAAGTGGAATCAAAGGGAACAATGCCTTGCATCCTTAACGGCGGCGGCAATGGCGCTCCGGCGGTAATTCTGATACCGGAGACAATCTCTTTTCGACCAACATTAAAAGCACCGGGAGACAGACCGAAAGGCTCATTGGAATCATAATAAAAGTCCTTATTCATATCTCCGAATATTGCCGCGTAATAGCGTCCCGGTTTAATATTTCTGAACTCAAAATCTCCTTCTTCCGAGGGAGTACAGACAGACACAGGCAGAAATTCATCGGGCCCCCGGGGGTTAGAACCGGAAGCATCATAAAGCCCCATAAACGGTGAAGCAAACCCGCCGTCAATAGTTACATGGCCTTTTACAAAACTCATATCGATAGAATCTCCGGTTGCAAAAGCCAGAGTATAACTTCTTGTCATCTTATTGCGTCTATAATCAGAGACTTCCCCTCCGATTGTGATTATGTAAGTGGTGCTGTCGTTAAGGGGCGCCCGGGGGTATAGCTCCAGAAAGTCATGCCCGTACTTTCTCTCCATATAAGGTTCGGGCGGAAGAACAAAGACCTCTCCGTCAAAAGATTCTCCTCTGACCCATTCATCAAATTGTATGCGGATTTTTTCTATTCCGGTGTCAACACCCGGTACGCCGTCCTCCGGGAAAACGGAAATTACTGACGGACCTTCGGTATCACCTTTTCCTCCGGGCGGTGGAACCATTCTGGCGCATCCGGCAAAAAACAGAACACAGAGCACTGTAATTTTAATTAGAATCAAGATCATAAAAAGAATGAAAAATTCAGTCCAGATGCGTTTTCTTGAATTCATCAATGGATTTGTAAATCGGCACAAGGGCATTCATCTGAAGTATCTCAAATATATCAAGAATATTTTTATTTGAGGATACAATAAAAATGGACCCGCCTTTCTTTCGCAGTTTATTGCGGGCCGAAATAATCGAGTTGATTATTCCTGTACCTATAAATTCGGAGGAAGACAGATCTATTACTATATCCTCGCGGCCTTCTTCTACCAGTGAGGAAAGATATGAACCGAACATCTCATAATCGTTGAGACAAACGGTAGAGCCTTTCACCCCCATGAGTATGAATTTACCAATGTTGTCGGAATAGATTTCCACTTAGCCTGTCCTGTTAACTGTTAACTGTTAACTGTATAGCATTAATTTAATCTAATATCAGGTCGCAATTCAACAAATTTATGATGTAAAGTAAGTTATGGGAAAACATATTCATGAAAAAAGCTGCCCGCAGGCGCCTTCGATATCAGAGCCCTTGCTCCTGCGGAGCGTAGCCGTAATTCCGCTTTTGTAGAAAGGAAGCATAAATTTCTCAATACGGTTTTCAGAAGGAGAGGAATAATCTCCGGTATCCGTACTGTTAAAAGGGATAAGATTTAATTTGCTTCGGGCTTTCCTGCAGATTTCAAACAGTTTAAGCGAATCCTGACGGGAATCATTCACCCCGTCTATAAGCACATACTCAAAAGTCATCTTATTGCCGGTACTTTTATTATATGCCGATGAAAAATACACGATATCGGATATTCCGTATTTTCTGTTCACCGGCATGAGGCTTTCCCTGAGAGCGTCATTTGCGGCATTAAGAGAAATTGCCGGTCTTACTCCCGGAAACAGCCGGAGTATTTTACGCATCTCGTCGAGAAGACCGGCGGTAGAAACGGTAATGCGGTCTGGAGAAAATCCGTGTCCGAATGGCGAAAGCAGTATATCAAGCACGCGGCTTAGAGAACCAATATTGCGCAGGGGTTCTCCCATTCCCATAAAGACTATATTGCGGATGCGCTTGTTCTCCTCTTTAAGAATGGATTCAGCGGTAAGAACCTGACCGAGAATACCGGAAGGACTGAGAGATTTTTTAAGCCCCATCTTTCCCGTGGCGCAGAAAACGCATCCCATGGCACACCCCAATTGAGAGGAGACACATAAGGTAGCGCCTTTGGCACCCGGCATAACGACACTTTCGGTAAGACCTCCGGAAGTTTCCAGAGCGAATTTAACAGCTCCGTCTGATGGTGATTTTTTACGAATAATTTCCCTTGGAAAAGAAAGGGAATAATCAGAAGCGAGCTTTTCCCGAAGAGTAACAGGGTAAGAAGTTATACCGCCGAAATCCCTGACACCTTTTTTATAAACAAATTCTATAAACTGTCTGGCGCGGTAGGCAGGCTGCCCCGCTTTTTCAAACACCTGCCTGAGTTCAGCAGTATTGTAATCCGCCAGATTGGGTTTATTTTCTTCCATAAACCCGGGCTTTTTCCCTCAGGTCTTTCATAAGTCCGGCGAACTGTTCCGGCAAGAGGGACTGCGGACCGTCGGAGAATGCTTCCTCGGGATTATTATGGACTTCTATTATAAGCCCGTCAGCTCCGACAGCGAGCGAAGCCGCTGAAAGCGGCGCGACAAGGCCCCGTTTGCCGGCCCCGTGAGAAGGGTCGGTTATAACGGGCAGGTGCGTCATGCTCTTCAGAACCGGCACGGCCGAAATATCAAAAGTATTCCTTGTAGCTGTTTCGAAAGTCCTGATTCCTCTCTCACACATTATTACATTGGAATTGCCTTCGGAGAGTATATATTCAGCGGACATAAGCCATTCCTCGATTGTGGACATCATTCCCCGTTTTAAAAGGACCGGTTTTCTTGTGGTGCCGAGTTCCTTGAGCAGCGCGAAATTCTGCATATTGCGCGCGCCGATCTGAAGGATGTCCGTGTACTCTGAAACCAGAGCTATGTCAGCCGGGTTAATTACTTCGGTGACAATGCCGAGCCCTGTTTTATCCCTCGCCTCGGCAAGAAGTTTAAGACCCTCTTCTTCCATACCCTGAAATGAATACGGAGAAGTCCGCGGCTTATAAGCACCGCCCCTCAAAAAATCGGCCCCGGCTTCTTTAACACATTCGGCGATAGTCAGGATCTGTTCTCTGCTTTCGACACTACATGGGCCCGCAATAACAAGAAAACTCCCGTCACCGAATTTTTTACCCCGGCACTCAACAATGGTTTTATCTTTTTTTATTTCCATCCCGGCGAGCTTATACGGTTTAAGCACAGGCATAACTTTCTCGACAACATCGAGCGACTCAAGAGCCTGCAGCCGTATTTTACCTCTTTCGTCGCCCACGGCTCCTATTATGGTTTTTTCCGAACCTTTGCTCGGATGGGGCATAAATCCAAGTGCTTTTATCTTATCAACG
Source organism: uncultured Fibrobacterota bacterium (assembly GCA_964401455.1). Lineage (GTDB taxonomy): Bacteria > Fibrobacterota > OXYB2-FULL-49-7 > CAYNYI01 > CAYNYI01 > CAYNYI01. The sequence goes on along the minus strand of CAYNYI010000014.1, from coordinate 20,054 downwards.
ATCTTTTGTATATCTTCATCGCTCGCTCCGGTCTTCATAACAATTATCATGTCTTTATTCCTCTCATTATTCAAATTAAAACTGCATTTTCTATGTGCTCAATCTCCGGCGGAGAACAACTCAAAGTAACGCCTAATATATCAAATCTACAGTCTGTATCGCTAATGTTTTTATCAATTAAATATTGTGCCGCAGCTTTCCTCATTTTTCCGACCTTTGCCCGGGTTACCCATCCTGCCGGATCTCCGTATTCATCGGATGCTGCGGTCTTGACTTCGGCGAAAACCAGATCCTGTCCGTCCAGTGCGACGATATCTATTTCCCCCGCCCTTGAATGATAGTTCCTGTATAAAATTTCATATCCTTTTCCAAACAGATATTCCGCGGCCAGTTCTTCACCTTTTTTCCCGATTTTAGATTTATTTGCCTCTTCCATTATTTACCTGAATTTTAAAATGATATTTATTATAAGCAAAGCGGCTACAATTGCGAGCAGGGCAATAATCGCCGTATTTCCCGAGGAAACGCTGCGTCTCTCGGTTTTTCTGCGCTCTTTGTTGGACCTTCTGTCAACAATTCGCCAGTCATGACCGGGAGAGTGATTTTTTCTGCGGAAAATCTTTCTTGTCTTCTTCTGCGTTTCTTCAAGCTTAACGCTGTCAAGGTCATGGAGCATTTCCTCCGCGCTTTTATACCGTTCGGAAAGATCTTTTTTCAAGGCCTTTATTATTATCAGATTTAACCGTTTCGGGATATCCGGACAGGCTTCGCACAGGTCATCAGGTTCGGAATTAACCTGTTTATACGCAACAGCCAGCGGCGACTCAGCTTTAAAAGGCGGTTCACCGCATACCATCTCATACATAAGGACCCCGAGAGAATAGAGATCGGTCTGCGGCCCGAGTACTGTACTTTCCGCCTGTTCCGGAGACATATACTCAGGAGTACCGACAACCATGCCTTCGCTTGTTTTTTTTGAGAGCGATGAAAGGATCTTCGCTATTCCGAAATCCGAGACATGGGCCCTGTCCGAGCGGTCTATCATTATGTTCTGAGGTTTTATGTCGCGGTGAATTACCCCGTGAGAATGCGCATAGTTAAGAGCACGGCATATTTCTCTTGAATATTTGAGGACCTTGTCATAACCGAGGCTTTTTTCGGAAATTATATCCTCAAGACATTTTCCGTCAATATACTGCATGGCCATATATTTAATACCGTCCTGAATCCCGTAGTCATATAGCGCGACGATATTATGGTGTTTAAGCTTCGCGGCGGCTGTGGCCTCGGTTTTAAACCTGTCGGAAAATTCGGTGTTCCTGCTTAACTCCGGCGAAAGTATCTTAACAGCGGCTTTTCTCTCTATCTCGTCATGCGAAGCAAGATAGACGTCCCCCATTCCGCCCTGGCCGATGAGCTTCTTTATTTTATAGTGCCCTACTTTTTCAGGTATGATAATATCCCCCCTTATTCCCTGAATTTTTGGTCTTTGAGTTTTTGCGCGGCAAGCGTAAGTATTGTAAAAGCCGGAATAAACAACGCCAGGACTCCCGACGCAGCGGCCGCAGATTCACTCCATTGCCAGATACTGTAATGACGCAGCGCGCTGTATGACCATCTGCATATCATAAATGAAGAGATATAACGGCTTATGCTCATCATCTGATCTACCGGAACAATCACCCCTGAAAAAAGGATCTGGGGAATAAGAGCGACCGGCAGAAGGCTCAGCGCCCTGTCTGTGGTGCTTACCGCGGCCGAAATAAAAAGCCCCAGTGTAGCACCGGAAGAGGCAGAAAGAAGAAGAATCAGAAAAACGGTAAACATTGAACCGGGCATTCCGATAAAACCTTCCACAATCAAGTTTAAAATAAAACACTGGAGCGCGCATATTATTGTCAAGACCGCAAGTTTTGAAAGCACATAGGCAGGAATAGAAAGATTAATCATGCGCTCCCTGCGGTAGATATCCTTTTCCTTCGTAATTTCTTTAACAGAATTAATACTTCCGAACCAGATCGCTGAAAGCGACATACAAAAAGCCAGGGGCCATATGTCTGAGTAGTTTTTAAACACTATTGCAAGCATAAGCGCTATCAGAGGGGCCTGAACGAGCAGGAGCCCGAAATTTTTCGCGTCGCTTAAAGTCACCGCGGAATATCTTCTTATGAGAGTTAAAAGCTGGGCTGAAAAGACCGGTTTGTTTTCTCTGAACAGCCACCGGTTTACGGTTTTATAATCCGCGGTTGTAGTGAGATCACCGAATTCTTCTTTCTCGGCTTCCAGCCTGCCGCCGACATTTTCTTTATACTGAGGTGATTTTTTAAATCTTTTTTCAAGCTCTCCCGCATTGCTGCCTGAAAGGACAGAATAAATATCCTTATATTCTTTCAAACCGAAATATGACGCGCACTCTGCCGGGGGGCCGAAAAAGACAAGTCGGCCCTGATGTACAATAGCCACCTTGTCAAAAGAGTCCATCGACGCTATGCTGTGCGTGGTCATAATTACCGATTTCCCGGAATCGGCAATTTTTTTAAATAAACCGGTAAGTTTTTCTTCAAGCCAGGCATCCAGACCGGATGTAGGTTCATCGAGAAAAAGTATCGCAGGCTCGGTTAAAAGCTCTACGGCGAGATTAACCCTTCTGCGCTGTCCGCCGCTGAGCCTTCCCGCCTTTGTTTTTCTGTGTTCTGTAAGCTCAACAAGACTGAGTATCTTCTCGATTCGAAGCTTCCGCTCGGCGGCATCGGCCTCACGTCCCATCCGGAGTCTGGCCGAATACCTGAGTATTTTCGAAATATCGAGAACCGAATGAACAATATCCTCATGCGGAACAAAACCGATATTTGTCTTCAGAAGATTATAATTAGCGCCAAGAGGCACATTATTAAGACAGACAGACCCGCTGTCCGGCTTATAATGCCCGGAGAGCATTTTTATAAGGGTCGTCTTGCCGGCTCCGCTTGACCCGAATATACCGACAAATTCTCCCGGCTGAAAACTTATATCTGTCGTATGAAGAACTGTTTTGCCGTCGAGTTTTTTTCTTATCCCCCTGGCGCTCAACCTTATCGTATTTTCATTACTCATCCGGTAAAGACATCCGGCGCTGTAGAGAAACCTGAATGGACCTATTCTGACAATATCATTATTCGAAAGGACACAGGCCCCGGCGGACTTTCCGTTAATCTGCGTTCCGTTTGTGCTGCCCATATCGGTAAGGTGGAAACTCTCTTTGTTTTTCTCAATGCGGGCATGCAGCCTCGAAACCTCGTTTCTGTCAAGCGAGAGGGTACAGGAAGCATTCCTGCCGATAGTAAATACCCCGTATTCTCCCAGCTTATATCTTTCCAGAAGTCCGTTCTGTCTATTTTCCATCCGTTTCTTTTCTTATTATATCCGCGACTTCATTGACGGCTTTTTCAAGGTCGCAGTTAATCACTTCATATTCGTATCGCCCCTTCTCCCGGGCCAGACGCATTTCATGAACCGCGTTTTTAAGCCGTATCTCAACATCCTCTGCGCGGTCCGTGGCTCTCCTGACAAGCCTCTTCTTCAAGATTTCTTCAGAAGGGGGTTTAATAAAAATACCGACATTGTCTTTATGAATCCTGTCGAGTTTCAGCTTTCCCTTCACATCAATATCTAAAACAATACTCCGGCCTTCAGCCAGTTTTTCAGCTAAAAACCCCGAAGGGGTGCCGTATAGGTTTCCGTGAACATTCTCATACTCTATGAGAGCGCCGTCGGATATCATCTTTTCAAATTCCTCGCGGGATTTAAAGAAATAATCAATCCCGTCTTTCTCGGAACCTCTGGGTTTTCTGGTAGTTGCCGAAACCGAACGGGCGAGCCCCGGGAATATTTTCAGAATTCTCTCAATAATTGTTGTTTTGCCGGCGCCGGAAGGAGCAGAGAAAGCGAATATTCTCGGAGACATTCAGCTTTTGTCCTTCAAGAGGCCTTTTATTACTTTCGCAATCGCTTCAGCGGCTTTACCCGACATTTTTCCGTCTTTTCCGGGCGCGGGGAGTTTTTCGCCCGGAAGCTTCTTTCCCATTGCCTGCCTGTATTTTTGAAACCTGTTGCTTCTCTTTTCGGAATTTTTCATTATTCAAGTACTATCGGCTTTTTCTTACGGCCGTTGTCCCGCCCCTGTTCTTTGCGCTTTTCTCTGTTTTCGAGAAGTTTTTTCAATTCGTCTTTTTCCTTAACAAGCTCGAGCTCCCGTCCAAGAAGATAACGAAGCTTCTCCAGCAGATTATGGATATTCCCCAGGCTGTTGACAATAACCAGAAATGAAATAAATACGACAAAAAAGGCGAATACCGCAAAAACAAGATAAAATGGCGAAATTTCCATAAACTCTCCGTTTTTTTATTTCAAAAAGAAATATACTATATTGTTGACCCCCTGACAAATATTATGTTTAACGCGCAATGATAAGATCTGACTTCCCGTTCAGGCCATCTTCGTGGCCTTTTTTTTACGGATATACGGTGCTTTTTGCCACTATAATCTGTATAACCTTCAGCGCGCCCGGGCAGACTATCGGGGTGTCGGTTTTTACTGACCACCTTATCGGCGCTCTCGGTATTTCGAGGCTCCGGTTGTCCTCCGCATACGCCCTCGGAACAGTATGCAGTTCTTTTCTTCTGACAAGGGTAGGAAAATCAATAGACCGTTTCGGAAACAGGGAAGTCACTCTCGCCGCCTCGGTACTTTTCGGTTCGGTCCTCTTTCTGATGAGTATTATTGACAAAATCACAAGGGGTATTTCCTCATTTACGGGTTTTGAGGGAGCGATTGTCCCTTTTTTGACCGTTTCCGCAGGATTTTTCCTGATGCGTTTCCTCGGTCAGGGCGTCATTACCCTCTCGGGAAGAACAATGCTGGCAAAATGGTTTGATGAAAAAAGGGGAAGAATGAACGCGGTATCCGGGGTTTTTGTCAGCATGATGTTTGCGGGGTCTCCAGTTGTTTTCGAGACCCTTATAAAATCATCGGGATGGCGCGGAGCCTGGAGATCAATTGGAACGGGGCTGTTGTTTTTCTTTCCGCTATTTATACTCTTCTTTTTCAGGAACAATCCGGAAAGCTGCGGGCTTAATCCGGACGGCGATATCCCGGAGAATACGAAATACGAAAATGCTACACGGCGGAAACAAATTAGCTGGACTCTGGGCGAGACAAGAAAAAACCCGGTCTTCCGGATATTCAACCTTTCGGTTTCCATGAGTGCCCTTATTATAACAGCTGTCACTTTCCATATAGTTTCGATATTCACCGAAAACGGAATGAGCCGGGCAGACGCCGTTTCGATTTTTCTGCCTTCATCTGTGATTGCAGTTGCAGTTAACCTTTTTGCCGGATGGCTTATTGATAAAAAGATCCGGGACAAATTGAAATTTATTATCATCGCCTCGAACGGGGGGTTGATACTCCTTTGCGCGGGAGTTGTCCTTATAGGAAACGGAGCAGGCAAGGTGCTTATAATCATCGGAAACGGGACGGCATCGGGTCTGATGGCCGCCCTTACGACGGTTGTATGGCCTTCTTATTTCGGGATAAAACATATAGGTGCGATAAGCGGCCTGAATACTTCATTCATGGTCTTTTTCAGCGCTGCCGGCCCGCTTCTTCTCGGGCTTTCTTTTAAATACTCGGGTTCTTATACCCTCTCCGCCGCGCTGATGGCGCTTCTGACTGCCGGCCTTCTCATTGCATCTTTTTTTGCCGAAAAACCTGAATATCCGGGAAAATTCCGGGTATGAATGAGGAAGGATTAATGAGCATTTCGGAATTTACAGAAAAAAGGTCGCTTTATCAAGACTCTTTCCTTGACTGTATGTATCCCGGCACTCCGATATTATCCTGTATGCATCAATGAATTTAAAACGGAGAATCCGGCAAAAATAAAATCAGCCCTGTCGCGCAGAAAAATCTCGGACCCGAAAAAGAATAATTAGAACTCTTATTCTCTATAAAACTGCCTTCCCCTGTAAAAAACTGGAAATATCTGACGAATGATAGTATAATACCCCTATATGAGGACCGCACAGCTTTTCAATTTGTCTGCCGGGCGGGGTTCTATCGTCATGGTATTATTTTTTTTAGTCGCGGGTGCGCTCTGCACCGGGACCGCAGCTGCCGATATGCGTCGGGAATGCAGAGAAAAAAGGCCGGAAATACTGGGACTGAAGGACCTGGAGACCTTTTCTGACTCAGTCGGCTTAAATAAAGGTTTCCGTCTCGACCTTTTTCCGCTTCGGACAGAGGATATCTCTGTTACAGTCGTTTTTTCTGACTCGGTAATTATCTGCGAAGCGGTAAAATGCTCCGGAAATCTCCTCGAATACTGCATCGATCTGCGGGTGGGTCTGGCCGGTCCGGCAGACAAGCCCCGGATACACCGCTCATCAAAAAAGATAGAGTCAGCCGAGATAAGCAGGGTAATGAAGTTTTTCTTAAATCAACTCGAAACTGAAAAACCCCGCCGCGAACGCTCGGCGTCCGATGATATCCTTTACAGACTCTTGTGTAAAACAGACGAAAAGACGGTCCTTCATGAATTCGGATACAAAAAAGCGGTCCCGGTGGAAAGAAGAGCGGTGGAAGTAATGCACGCTCTTTATTATCTCTGCAACCCCGAGAAAAAAATCCCACCGCCCCTTGTAAAATGGACGTCATCTATAATTTCCGGAGAAATGAAATACGGAAAATTCATTGACTCCGAAAAAAACATAAACAAAGAAATTATTTCCTGCATGCAGAAACTAAAACCGGATAAAAACGGCTATGCTTCGCCGGGGGCCGGTATACTAGGATTGTAGTACCATATAATTAATCCCTTAAAGACAATCAAGACACGCCATATTTGAAATAAATAGAAAAAGGCGGAACCTTTCGGGGAAAAAAAATGTTTACAAGAAGTCCAATAAGGTATATATTATTAAGTATTGTCGTAATTATTAATAGAGGAGTTTTGTGATGTTAAGATTTTTTTACATTTGCGCGGCGGTATTCTTTTTCGCGATTTCGGCTTTTCCGGAAGCCACTTTTAATTTTGCTGAAGAAAAATGGGAGAATGTCCCCCCCATAGACGACGGCGACAACACAATTATAAACATAACCCCGTCCGAACTCTCTGCCCGTATTTCCTCGGGACTCAGCGACAACACAACATATGTGATATCTGCGGGAGAAGAATTTGTTTCAAATACCAGCGTCGGCACTATTACTAATTGTGAAAATGTTATAATAAGAGGAGCGACAGGCAATCCTGACGACGTTCTTTTTCAAGGATACGCATTCGGAATGACCTGCCCGTCCTCCGGAAAAGTTTCACCGTTCATAGGTTTTGGATCGGGAGCGAAAAATATTACTATAGCTGATCTTTCTTTCGCCGGTTTTTACCAGAACGGTCTCAAGTTTAACGGCGGTTCAGGCTGCGAGAATATTATCATTCATCATGTAAACGGAACAAACTGTGGGGAACGTCATGTAAAGGGCACAACCGGAGGATTTACGGGCGGCGAGGTCAGATACTGCAAATTTGTAAATACCGCCGTACATACTTCCCCATACTCCTGCGCCGGAAGTTCTGTTGAGGAAACCGGAGACTATGTCACTGCTGTGGATATAATGGGGCTCCAGGACTTCTCTTTTCATCACAACTACTTCAAAGATTTAAAAGGCGGTTCATCATCACACGACGGCAGAGGAGCAATATTTCTCTGGCACGGCTGCGACAATATCAGAATTGAAAACAACATTTTCCTAAATAACGACAGAAGCCTCGCCCTCGGAAACTGGTCTGCCTCGGATTACTCGGTCCGGGGAGCGCTTGTAGCCAACAACTTTATAGTAGCCGGCCTGGGAAGAAATACCATTGAATTTATCGCGACGGAAAACATAAAGGTCTATAACAACACCATCTACGGCTCAGATACAAGCGATATCTTTTTTAGACATTCACCTTCAAATATTGAAATAAAGAATTGTATATTCGCCGAACAATTCGAATATAACAACGCTTCGGGCTTTACACCCCAGACATCAAATAACGTAAGATCGGTCCAGTCTTCCTGGTTTGTTAATACCGGAACCGGAGACCTTCACCTGTCAGGGTATAACCCTTCAATTGTTGACCAGGGCATCTCTTTATCAGAAATATCCACTGATATTGATAATCTCGCAAGAACCGGTACCCTCGATATCGGTGCCGACGAGTATAATAATGAAGATGCCATCGAGGACATGCCGATTTCCAGAGATGAGCGCGCGCCCATAACAGCTTCACCGAACCCTTTCAATCCATCTGTTAAAATAAACCTGAACGGACTGAGCGGAGCAGCATCAATAAAAGCTCTCGATGCCGCGGGCCGAAGGGTCGAAACAATAGCATCGGCCATAACACTTAACGGTGACTATGTTTTCAGATGGGACGCTTCTTCAAGACCAGGCGGTGTCTATGTAATCAGTGTTGACTGCGCCGGAAAAAACTACAGCAAAAAGATCGTACTGTCAAAATAATTCAGACTACGCGGTTTACTTCGCGGCCCTCTAAAAATGCCGCGAAGTTGTCCGCCGCCGCCTCTATAAGCCTTTCCCTTGACTCGACAGAAGCCCAGGCTATATGGGGGGTTATCCTGCATCCCCGGGCTCCTATGAGAGGACTTCCTTCGGAAGGGGGTTCCTTTTCGAGAACATCCAGACCCGCCCCCGCCAGCCGTCCTTCGTTCAGAAAACAGGCAAGCGCCTCCTCATCTATGAGACCGCCCCGGCCGGTATTTACCAGAAAAGCTCCCGGCTTCATAAGTGAGAGGGAATCTCTGTTTATAATTTTGCAGGTCTCATTATTAAGCGGGCAATGCAGAGAAATAAAATCGGACCTTCGAAGCAAGTCCTGAAACGGCAAAAATTCTATGCCGCGGCTCTCCCCGGGCGGGGTCCTCGTAAAGACAAGAACTCTCATGCCAAAAGCGGCCGCCGTTTTTGCCGTTTTTTTACCGATATGACCGAAACCTATTATACCCATAGTTTTCCCGGAAAGCTCGATGACCGGCTTTTTGTAAAAGCAGAAATCCTTTGAAGCGCCCCACTCTCCTTTTTGAACCGACCTTGAATAAAGTTCAACATTATTGCAATAATTGAGTATCTGGGCAAAAACCATCTGTGAAACCGAGTCAGTACTGTAGGCAGGCACATTCGTTACGGCAATACCGCATTTACGGGCGGCGGCGGTGTCCACAGAGTTTATCCCCGTTGCAAGAATCCCGATATAGGAGACACCCGAAAGAGAACTCAAAACTTTCTCATCAAGCATGGTCTTGTTAGTGAGTAAAGCGCGCGCCCCTTTCGCTCTCTCTTTGATAAGAGCAGGCGGAGTGCGGTCATAAACTTTCAGGCCGCCCAGTTTAAGAAACGGCCCCCAGCTAAGGTCTCCGGGATTAGCTGTATACCCGTCAAGAACGACAATTTGTCCGTTATATTCTTTTTCAGACATTACGGTAAATCCTACCCGCCTCTATGGCCGCGCGGGGATTATCGGTAATAATCCCGATGACTGAATTTTTTTTCATGATCCTTTTAAGGGCAAACCTGTTGTTGACAGTCCATAAATATATTCCGATTTTCTTCTTTTTGGAATATGAAAGAAACCTGTTGCCGGCAAAAATATAATTCTGTATCAGAAAATCAGCCGCCCCGTTAAATATAAAATCATGGATAATGTCCGTTTTTAATATCTTGTTTGAAAGTATCCCGGTTTTAATCTCGGGGACGGCTTCTCTTGCGTCGCGGAGAGCGCCGTGATCAAAGCTCGTTAAGATAAAGCCGCCCGGGCCCAAAGTCTCGGCGGCGGCTTTGGCTGCTTCTCCGGCACAGGCCCTGTTTTTTATTTCCAGATTCATCTTTAATTTGCCCCGGCAGAATTCTAGGGCCTCATTGAGACGGCAGATTTTAAGATTGTTCTCCGCTGCCGCCGATTCTATTTCAGAAAACCTCATAGCGGCGACATTACAGTACTTTCCGCCCCAAACGATACGGTTTTTATTTCCGTGAAAAAGGAAAAGCACTCCGTCCGAAGAAACCTGAACATCGGTCTCGACACCGCTGCAGCCTGTTTTCCAGGCTCTTTCCATTGCGGATAATGTATTCTCCTGCTGATATTCGCCGTTATGGGCTCCCCGATGCGCATAAATTTCCATAAGATCCTTTCAATCAGTCCGCCATCCGCCATCCGCCATTCGCGGCGTTTATCATTATTACTTGTCTAAAGAGACAGCTATTTCATATCTTACTATATAGTATGAATACCGAAAAAAGAATAAAATCAGCTGAACTCAGAAAAAAGAGGACTCTTATTACTCTTTTCATTCTTTTCTTCGGTCTTTTTACTGTTTTTTATGTCTCTCGTAAAAAGGACGAAGTTCTGGATTCATACAATTATGTCCCCGGCATGGACGGGCTGAACAAAGCCTACAACTGTTATGACATTTCCGTTGACATTATTGATAGCGACAACGTCTGGTTCGGCACCGATGCCGGTCTCAAGAAATATAATAAAAACAACGGCCGCTGGCATACATACTCTTATCATAGCGGGGTTCCGTCGAGGTTTATAACGTCAATAGCCCAGACAACCGACAAAATCTGGTTCGGCACATGGGAGGGCCTGAGTTTCCTTGATAGAAATTCCGGAAAAATAAAATCACTCAATAAAAAAGACGGGCTCCCCTCCAACCGGGTCTTTGATGTTTACACCGCAGGGGATAACATCTACCTGGGAACCTCAAACGGTCTCGGCATCTATAACAGAAGAAAAGACTCTGTTAAATCGTTCGGACTCTATACGGAATACGCAGGCAGAGAAGTTTTGTCTATAGCTTCCTCAAAAGGCCTCATTTATCTGGGGCATGACAACGGCAAAATCAGTGTAATAAAACCTGACGGGACCTTGAAAGATTCTCTCATAAACAGAAAAAGCCGAGAGGATGTTTTTATTTGGGACCTTACTTTTTCGGAGGCGGGCGACACTCTTTTTGCCGCGACATCGGACAAGGGGGTCTGGCTTTACGATATGACAGAATCCGCTTGGACCTTTTTCGATGTAGATAACGGCTATATGTCCAGAGGAGCGCATACGATAGCAATTGTTGACAATGAAATCTGGGCGGGTCATTTCAACGGTATTATGCGCTACAACCCGGAAGTCGGCTCCTGGATAAACATGACAAATTCAGACGCTGAGAAATATAATTTTCATGTAACCGCCATTGAAAATGACGAGGACTATACATGGTACGGAACAACAGAATACGGCGCGGGTAAAATCTTCGGCGAAATGGTTAAATGGGTCCCCGTAAACGCCGGTCTTACACATGACAACATTGTCTGTCTGCAAAAATCCGGCGACGACATTTTCACCGGTTTCGGGTATATGGGAGGCGGTTTCGACATAATCTCCGCTAAGGATTTCACCTGGAAGCGTAACGTTGGTTCGCAGTCCGGGAACCCGGTATACCATGTGACGTCATTTTTCCGCTTAGGGGACACGGTATTCTGCGGCGGCTATGAAGGCATAGCGGCTTTTTCAAAAGCCGGGGAAATCCTGGAAAACGCTCAAACGGCGGAAGATGCCCTTTTCGGTGAACCGGTCGGTTATTTATTATATCAAAACAGAATTTACTTCGGAGACGGAGAAGGCCTCAAGGCTATGAATCCCGCAGACATGAGCATAAAAAGCGTTGACAATTCCCATATATTCAAGACACAGTCTTTCTGCAGTGACGGAGCGACCATTTATCTTGGCTCATATTTTAAGGGGGTTATAAGCTTTAACCTTGAAACCGGCAATAAAAAATCTTTTGCGGATTTGCCCTCCCCGGCTAAAGTGACGGCTGTCTATAATAATAAGCTTTGGGTGTTTTCTGACAGAATCTCTGAAGCGTCTTTCGGAATTGCGGATACAAAAACCGGACACATTCTGGATCCGGTAGAAGCGGCGGATATGCCCAGGAGAATCAAAACCATATTGACAGAAACACCCGCGGCCTGCGCAGAGGTGATAAATGGCCGTCTCTGGATCGGCACAGAGGACAAAGGGTTCCTGATTTACGATAGCGATAAAGCCGACTGGAAAATATTAAACCATAAAAACGGTCTGCTAAACGACCATCCGAGGTCGGTTGAATCTTACGGACCGCGAATCTTCACGGGGATGCTGGGCGGACTGGCCCGCCTTTCAGGAAAAGCACTTTATTCGGAGCTGTATAAAAATGAAAACTAAAATAACCGCGATCTTCATTTTCCTCATTTTATCCGCCGCGCACGGAGCCGGTGAAGAATATTACGAAGAGGGGCAGAAATTCATGCGATCCGGCAATTACATAGACGCGATAAGAAAGTTAAAAGAAGCGGTTTCCGCCTCTCCTTCTGACCCCGCGTATAACAGTTCTCTCGGCATCGCGTATTTCTTTTCCGGAAATTATAATGAAGCGAAAAAATATTTTGAAAAAGCCTCCGAAAAGAAAAAAGACGACAAGCGGATACTTAACAATCTGGCCAATACTTACTCCGCGCTCGGAATGTTCGGAGAAGCCGAAAAGATATACCGGAAACTACTCAGAACATCGGGATCAAAACCGCGGATATATTTTAACCTCGGAACAACAAACCGTCTAAAGGGCGATTATAAAAAAGCTCTCGACTACTATAAAAAAGCCTCTTCATCGGACCCGTCCAATGCCGAATATGTCGCCAACACAGGAAAAATCTATGAAATAACCGGCAATAAGGATGAAGCCGTCAAATACTATAACAAAGCGGCCTCAATGGACCGTAAATACTCTGTGCCGCATCTATATCTCGGAAATCTATATCTTGACGAGGGAGATTATAAAAAAGCCGCCTTCGAATTCAGAGTTGCCATCGGAATCGACAAAAATTCTTACGCGGGTTATCTCGGACTCGGCCGCATATTCCGGGTACAGGGAAAATTCCCGGAAGCGGCGTTTCAATTCAACTCCGCCCTCCGGGCCAACCCTTTCAGTGTAGAGGCCCTGACCGAGCTCGCCGGACTGAGGATAATCCAGGAAAAATATCAGGAAGCACTCGGGCTTCTTTCACGCGCCGAAAAAATCGAATCGCCTTCTTCGGGGCTTCTTGCCGATTTCGGAACTGTACTAAACCGACTCGAACAATACTCTTCGGCCGCGGAATACCTCAAAAGAGCCGTGAATGGAAATAAAGACAATATGCTCGCAAGAAACGAGCTGACCTTAGCGCTTATAAATACAAGACGCTATAAAGAGGCGGAGGAACAGATTAAATTCATCCTCGAAAAAGACCCGGAAAACCTGAAGGCCCTGTATAACCTCGGTTATATCTATTATTTTCAGAAAATGTACACAAAGGCCGAAGAAGCCTTTCAGGATGTATTAAAAATAAACCCCGACCACAAAGAAACCAACATCGCCCTCGGTGAAATTGCCCTTTACAGAAAGAATTCAGAAAAAGCCCTTGAGATATTTAAAAACCTCTCAAAAATTTATTTCAGCGATTTCGATGTTTTCTACGGTTTGGGCAAGGCCCATGCCTCATTATCGGAACCGGTAGAAGCCTCCTTCGCATTCGACAAGGCCATAGAAATAGACCCGGATGATTATAAAGTATACAAGACATACGCCCATTTATATATGCGCTCCGGGAACAGCCCCAGAAAAGCGTATACTCTTCTCAAAAAATCACTCGAACTGGCGCCGAACCAGCCTGAGGCGGAAACGCTGAAAGAAAAACTCAGAGAACTGGAGTTGGAAGCCGATATAAGATAAACTGTTTTTAAGGGATAAAGCCGTGAACAGCATAAAGTTTTTTTTATTGATTGCGGTTACCGCAATTAGATTTGCCGCCGGGGCAGCTCCGCTTACAAGAAACATTATTCCAAATATTTCTGATCCCGCTCTTATCCCGGAATATAGGTCAAAATTAAAATTCATTGCTGTTTCCGACAAAAACCTCTATCCTCTTTTTCTCCCGGAGGCATGCGTAAAAGCGGCAAACATACATAACCGGGAGCCTTTAGAATTAAAAGACAAGACCACTATTGCCGAGGCAATCTCCGCTCTTAAAAAATCTAATCTCAATATGCTTAGATTAGAAAAGCTGCAGGCAATGTCCGTGAAATACATTATCGACCTGGGTTTTCCGCTTCTTGTCTACGGCACTACGGTTCATGACATTAACGGAAACACAAAGGCCTCTCCCCGTTATTTCGATGTTCTTTACGGCTATGTAATAAAAAAATATCCATACGGGCGGCGAAAAAAAGAAGATGACGCCGGTCTTTTCTTTAGCTGCCTGCAGGGAACCGAAATCGTTTACCGCTCAAGGCACAAGATTGACGAACGCAGCGGGTGGTTCAGCGACAATCCGGTGGATTATGTCGTATCATATTATAAGGACAAGGACCTGACAAGAAATTCTTCAAGAATTGAGCCGGTATATACCGAGAACCGTGTTGTCAGGCAGCGTTTTCTTCCCGAAGAAATATTTATAATTGTTTCCGATAAAACAAATCCGGATGATATAACAAAAAATATTCTGAAAATGATGGACAAGGATAAACTTGACTTCTCCTATTATGAACCGGATATAAAAATTCTGAAAGATCTCAAATAATAAAATACGGCGGGGGATATGTTATGAGCGCAGGGCTGATTCTTATAATAAGCGCGGGACTTTTTACCGCGGGATATGTTTTCTACGGAAGATTCCTCCTGAATGTGCTTGGAGTCGATAAAAATAGAAAGACTCCGGCGCATCTCTTGAATGACGGGCTGGACTTTGTTCCGGCACGTGCCCCGGTTTTAATGGGGCATCATTTCGCATCTATCGCAGGCGCCGCTCCGATAATCGGCCCTGTTACCGCAGTTGTTTTCGGCTGGGGCCCCGTATGGCTCTGGATTGTTCTCGGAGGAATACTGATTGGCGGAATGCATGACTTCTCGGCGCTTATCCTTTCTGTCCGCAACAGCGGCAAATCGGTTGGGGAAATAATAGAAAAATATGTCGGACTCCCCGGCAAACTCGTTTTCATGATATTCACCTGGGCGACCCTCATTTTGGTCGTGGCGGTTTTTGACATTGTTGTGGCCCGGACTTTCGAAGCCAAACCGGAAGTCGCATCTGCCTCGGTCTTTTTTATTTTTGTTTCTGTTATTTTTGGGTACGGCCTTAGAAAAAAATATTTCGGACTGTTCACAGGGTCGGGGGGAGGAATAGTTCTGCTTATAATTTCAATGGCGGCCGGAAACTTTTTCCCACTCCGGATAAGCAGCGAAACATGGATATACATTTTGCTTGCATATGTCTTCGCGGCTTCCATACTTCCCGTATGGCTCCTTCTTCAACCGAGAGATTACCTTAACTCTTTCCTGCTTTACGCGACCCTCATAATGGGCGCCGCCGGGATAATTTTTTATAACCCGGAACTTAAGTCTCCGGCATTTACAGGATTAAAGGCCGAAGGACTGGGAAACATTTTTCCGATCCTTTTCGTAACCGTGGCCTGCGGCGCCGTCTCAGGATTTCATTCTCTGGTAAGCTCCGGAACAACTTCAAAACAGCTCAATGAGAAAAAAGACGCGCTTCCGGTCGGCTACGGAAGCATGCTTATCGAAAGTCTGCTTGCCGTGATTGCCCTTATTACTGCGGCCTATCTCGGCAAAGAGGAATTCGCCGCGAAATTCGCGTCTTCCGGCGCGGTAAACCCTGTAGCGGTCTTCTCATCGGGTATTGGTGAATTCGCCACGGCGCTTTACATCCCCAGAGAAAGCGGAATAATGTTCGCTTCTCTTGCCATATCCGCTTTTGCTCTCACATCACTTGACACAGCCGGCAGGCTCGGCAGACTTGTTTTCAGCGAGATGAGCGTTCATGCACCCGGAAAAGCCGGAAAAATTCTGTCAGACAGATATTTCGCGACCCTCGTTACAATTGCCGGCGGCGGAATACTGGCTGTCAGCGGCCGGTGGAAATCGATCTGGCCGCTTTTCGGATCCGCAAACCAGCTTCTCGCCTCACTGGCGCTTCTGGCCCTTACTGTTTATATGGTAAGAAATCGAAGACCGTTCCTGTTTGCGGCAATCCCGATGCTTTTCATGTTCGCGGTCACGTTAACATCACTTTTTCAACTCGCTTCCCGAGAACTTATATCCGAAAACGGAAGCCTCCTTCTCGGAACTCTAGCTGTTATACTTTTCTGCACGGCAATCTTTCTTACGGTATATTCCGCCATGCAGGTTCTTCGCGAGAAAAAAAGGGAAGGAAATATTTTTAGCGGGACAGACGGATAATTTCTTCGGCAGTCGAATATAGAGGAATATATTTTACAAGCCCGGAGTTACTTATCGTTTTTCTGATACTCACGGAAGAAACCACAAGGCCGAGCTCAATGCCTCTTTCTTTAGCCTGCTTATAAAGCTTCACAACAAAACTAAGTATTATACTGTTTACTATTTCGAGACCGCTTATATCAATCCCTAAAAAGCGGCAGCCCTCAAAAAACTTCTCATCACTGATTTTCCTCTGAAGAGCCATAAGCTCACCTACAGCGGATTTGCTTTCAAGTATTGAAATTATTTTTACTTCATCTAATTGGACCATACTGTTATTATATTCTATTTTTCAGGATTTTGCAATAGCGGCGACAAATAAAACAAGATTAGTGTTGAATTGGTAATGCAGGAATATTTAGTTTTCAGGCTATGAATTACGTAATAATGGTTTCAGAACAACTGAGGGCAGACTCTCTGGCCTGCTACGGTCATCCGCTTGTGAAAACACCTAATTTTGACAAGGTCGCCTCGGAGGGAGTTCTTTTCGAAAACTGCTACTCTCAGAACCCTGTCTGCACGCCTTCACGCTGCTGCATGATGACGGGCCATTACCCTCATGTCAGCGGGCACAGAACACTTTGGCACCTTTTACGCCCGCACGAGAAAAGTCTTTTCGGATATTTGAAAAATAATGGCCATCACATCCAATGGCACGGAAAAAACGACCTCTACTCAAAAGACTCATTTAAAGATAATGTGGATTTCAGAAATGCGCGTCCCGGAAAAACGCACGGCCCGAATTCATTTAAATTCGGAGAACCCGGTTATTACAGTTTCCTCCATGAGCCTTTCCCGGGTAAAGCGGAGGAAACAAATGACGGACAGGACATACTGGATGCAGTTGAATTTTTGAAAAACCGTAAAACCTGCGATAAGCCCTTTACACTTTATCTTCCGATGTCGTTCACCCATCCCGAATACGCCGCTCCGCGGCCTTTTCATGATATGTACAACCCGTTGGGTGTGCCTGCGCTCAGACCGCCGGATATCGGGGGCAAGCCATCTTTTTACAGCCTCATAAGAAAATACCGCGAGCTCTCCAGATTCGATGAGGATTTTTTCAGAAAGATCAATTCTGTTTATCTCGGAATGGTAAGCTGCGCCGACTACCTGCTCGGGCTTATTCTTGATACTCTTGACTCTGAAGGCCTCTCAGGCGACACGGCGGTCATACTTACCGCGGACCACGGAGACTGTGCAGGGGATTACGGACTCGTCGAGAAATGGCCCAATTGTTTTGACGATACACATGTGAGAGTTCCCCTGATCATAAAAATGCCGGGCGGTAAAAAAGGGCTTAGAATAAAAGAACCGGTTGAATCATTTGATATTTCGGCAACAATACTGGATGCGGAAAATATAGAACCCGGACATACGTCATTCGCCCGCTCGCAGCTCCCCTCAATTATCGAAGGTAAACCGGCCGATCCGGACCGTGCCGTTTTTGCCGAAGGAGGGTATAACCTCAATGAACCCCATTGCTTTGAAGGAGTCGGGGCTTTTTTTGAGGACAAAGAAGAATTGTATTATCCAAAAGGGATTCAGCAGCAGGAGCATCCGGAGAGCGTTACAAGAACAGTAATGATACGGCGCGGTAAGTATAAACTCATCCGGCGTCCTGCCGAAATTTCTGAACTGTACGACCTCGAAACCGACCCACAGGAATTAAAAAACCTTTATGAAGATCCGGCTTTCAATGAAATCCGCTCTGAGCTTACTCAGGAACTTACCGACTGGTATATCAGGACTTCTGACGCGGTACCGTTCGACAAAGACGAGCGTAATTGACCCTCCGGATTTACTCTGCCCGCTTTTCTATTTTCTATTGCCTTACAGGCTAATTTTTATTAGATTTCCTTTAGTTGAATAACTGAGATTAATAAGAGTGAATTTACTCAAATAAAACCTAATTAAAGGAGGGTGTGTGTTTAAATATTCAATCTTTTTACTGGCAATTTTAATGCTTCCGCTCAGCGCCGCGGCCGAGAGTTCTCTTCAGGAAGATCTGCAGAAACTTGCCGAGGATAATGCGGAATCCTATATCGCTCCTGTTGTAAATATCCTCGGAACAGGAATGAATACCGGATGGGTGAATTCCTCGAAAAGCTATGAATTCATGAAGCTGCCTTTCGGCTTGAGCGTTGTTTTCGGATTTCCTGTTATCAACATTCCTGAAGCGGACTGGACATATGATTTTTACGGCGAAGTGGACGCCGCCGGAATTGTCAATTCCATGGGACTTAGCGGTCCGGCTGCAACAATTATAACCGACTCTCTCTCCGGAGAAAAGTTTAAACTCGAAATTCCGGAATCACCGACCATTTTCGGTTCTTCAGAAGGACAAGCTCTTACCCTTAAACAGCTCCTCGAATCAAACAATGTTGACGCAGCAACGATGACCGCACTGAACGGCACCGGGTCTCTTGACGACACTCTTTTCTCGCATCCGGGAGGATCAAACCTCGGCAAAGATGTAGGAGCCCTTCCTTTTATGTATCCGCAGATAAATATAGGTCTTCCTTTCAAACTTCAGCTTAAACTCCGCACTATGCCGGAAATAGACCTTGAGGACCTCGGAAAATTCAGCTTCTTCGGATTCGGTCTCCAGTATGAATATACAGACCACATTCCTTTTCTCGGAAGCGTACCCATGGTCCATGCTTCGGCGAACTACAGCCATACAAGTATGGAACTCGGTCCTCTTTCTTTTTCTAACTGGCAGCTGATGCCGATTTGCGCTTCGGCCGATTTCAAGTTTATAGTCGGCGCGGGAGTATATACGGCTATCGGTTTTGAGTCTTCAAACATGACCTTCGATTATACTGTAGAGGGCGGTATTGCAGATGGAACCAATGTTAAGCTCGATATAGACGGTGACAACGGCTTCCGCTATCTTATCGGCGCGAGGGTCTCTGTCGCGGTTTTCGACATATTCGCCGAATACAATATCGGTCATAACAACGCCTTTAATGCCGGTGTAGGGCTGGGGCTCAACGGCCTTTAAATCCAGGGCTCTCAGGACAACAAATAACATATAAATACCGCCCCTTTTACGGGGCGGTATTTTTTTTTATTGCCCCGACATAATATTGCGGCTTCTACGGACTAAATTATAAATACAGGTCTTTATAATTTATCAGAGGAGTTGATTATGTCAAACCTGAGATTCTCACCCGAAGAAGCCCATGAAATCTGCTGGGAAAGAAATGACCGCTTTGAGGTCATAAGCCGGGAGTATGTTGCAGAGAGAAAAGGTGTCAGTACCTGCCGGGTTATCGTGCTTGATCTTGACACAGGGAAGTATTACAGGACATTCTACCAGTCGGGCTGTAAGCCGTCAGGAGTAAAGGTCAGGCCTTTTACGAGGGAAGAACCTATTTTTATGGAAGTTGAGATTCAGGAAGAAGTCCGTGAGGAATGGGTGCCGGTAGAGGAGGGATAGACCCCGGATACGATGATGACTGTGATATGCCGAAACATTGTCATTTCCGTACTTGGAGGCTGTGTCGCAACTATGCCGTGATCCAACATCAACGTCATTCCCCGGCTCCGACCGGGGAATCTATTTTTAAAATCGTCCAGGAAATCCCGGACCGGATATATGGGCAGGGCGCGCCGCCCCTGCACCCCGGCTTACTTTTCTTTACAGCG
>CAYNYI010000013.1:0-37060 GCA_964401455.1 uncultured Fibrobacterota bacterium | reverse complement strand
CCCGGATCCGGACTTTCCACCTTTACCCGGTTATATTCCGGCATTTTCCGATACACGGTCGCACCAGAGGCCCGCGCAGTTAATGATTTTTTCTGTAGTAAATGTGTAATTCTCCGATGATTCAACCGAAATCTCATAGCCGCCGTCTATTTTCTTTATCTCTTTGGCCTCGCTTTTATAGAAGATCTCCATACCGGAGTTGGCTATCAGGCTTTCTATAAAGGGCGCGGTGTCGAAAATCCCGGTCAAGGGTGAATATATGGCTTTTACGGCCTTTATATCCGGTTCAAGCTCATCTATTTTATCTTTGCCGATAATCTCGAGTGTACAGCCGTTTTTAAGTCCTTTCTCGTAAAGAGCCTCCATATCCGGTATTTCATCTTCCGAAACGGCTATTATGAGCTTTCCGCATTTCTGATGGGGGATATTATTTTTTTCGCAATAATCATAGATCATGCGGTTTCCCTCTACGCAGAGGCGGGCTTTAAGCGAGCCTTCCGGGTAATATAGCCCGGCGTGGATTACACCGGAGTTCCGTTCCGAGGTTTCCGCGCCCGCGCGTTCGTTTTTTTCGAGAATCACAGCTTCCGGGAATTTTTCCCTGAGAGTGTAGGCCGCGGCGGCGCCGACGCAGCCCGCGCCGATTATTGTAAGTGGAGTGTCCATGGTTAATTTAATTTCTGTTAGTGTAGTCTGCTCTCTGGTTCTGTTTAATAATTTCTCGGCTTCTTGTTTGTCGCATATTTATTCTGCTGTTTCAAGGTAATACTTTGGACTTGTGAGCCATTTTTCTATGGGTATAAGATACATTATTTAATTCTTAAAATAAAGATAATGTCATGAGTCCGGCTTCAAACTGTATTGGAAAGCTCATATAAAATTGTTTGTCTTTGTAATATTCATTCTATCATAATTATATTCTTAATGATATTAAATTTAACCGCAAGCTGTTAATAAAATGGAAATACCTTTTTTCCGTCCCGCCATCGATGATAAAACCATAGCAGAAGTGGGGGAGGTTCTCCGGTCAGGCTGGCTTACTACCGGTCCCAAAACTGCTGAATTCGAGAAAAAGTTTGCGGAGTATTGCGATGCGAAGCATTGCATTATGGTTAATTCGTGTACTGCCGCCCTTCATCTTTCGCTTGCGGCTGCCGGAATATCCCGGGGAGACGAGGTTATAACTTCTGTTTATACTTTCGCAGCGACCGCTGAAGTTATTGAGTATTTTGACGCTGTTCCGGTATTTGTTGATATCAGGCCGGATACCATGAATATCGATGAGACTCTCATTGAGAGTAAAATCACTTCAAAAACCAAAGCCATAATTCCGGTACATTTTGCCGGTCATCCATGCGAGATGGATTCTATTATTGATCTTGCCAAAAAATACAACCTCAAAGTGATTGAGGATGCCGCGCATTGTACTCCGGCTTTCTATAAAGGCCGGTCTGTTGGAAGTATCGGAGACGCAACATGTTTCAGTTTTTATGCAAATAAGTGCATTACAACCGGAGAGGGCGGATGTGTTACGATCGATGATGCGGAATTTGCCGATAAAATAAGAATTCTGCGTCTTCACGGTCTTTCCAAAGATGCCGCAAACCGTTATGATAAGAAAGGCAGCTGGAGATATGATATTGTTGAACGTGGTTATAAATATAATCCTACCGATATGGCCTCGGTTATCGGGCTGAACCAGCTTTCGCGCGCGGATGAATTTCACAAAACCAGAAGAGATATCGTCTTTTTATATCGTAAATATCTCGGCGGCGCCAATGATATCCTGACTTTGGAGGAGAAAGAAGACTGTGTCTCTTCATGTCATATTTTTCCGGTTCGCCTTAAAAATAAAAGTTTAGCTGAGAGAGACAGAATTATTGAAATTCTCAAGGAAAAGGGTATCTCGGTCAGCGTTCATTATATTCCGCTTCATATGCATTCTTATTACCGCGGCAAGTATAACTATGCTCCGGAAAACTTTCCGGAAGCACGTAAAGCCTCGGAATCTCTCATTACTTTGCCTGTTTACCCGGGGCTTAAGAACTCGGAGATCGAATATATCTGCAATTCGGTTCTTCAAACACTGTAAAAAAAATAAAACTAAAGTTTTCAGTATTTCTGCCGATAAACTAAATAGGAGTTGAACCGTGATTGGGGAATCCCGGAGAAGCTCCATGGGTATTTGGTGAGAAGAAGATGCTGGAATATCTCAAAATTCTCACCTTAAAATTTACACGGACGTATTTGCCTTAACCAGGGAGGTTTTATGGGTATGTTTTTTATCAGTGTCTGAAATTTGTTCTTATCGGGGATAAAAAGAACATTTAAAAACGGAGTAATTTTAAACAAGGGAGTGTATTATGTTTATGTCACCTACGTCATATTCAAACACGGTTTTTTTCTCGAATTCTCAGAGGCAGATTAATAATCAACTGAGCAAGTCTATTAAACGGCTTACTACGGGAATGCGTGTAGCGGAACCGCATGATGATTTTTATGCTTATAACCGCGCAAAAGAAATGGAAAATGATATAAGTGCGATTGAAAGAATTGAGCGGGATCTTGGAGACAGTAAGGAGCTTGTAAATACAGCCATGGACTCCATTACAAGCATAAAAGACACACTTTACAAGATGGAGGACCTTGCGCAGGAGAGAAAAACCGCCGGTTTATCGGACAGCGAAAAAAATGCGCTGAATAACGAACTGCAGGAATTGATTGCGGAATTGGATTCTCTCGCAAACAGCGCTTCTTATGACGGAACCAATATGGTTAATGCCGCCGGAAGTATAGATATTTATCTGAATGAAGATTACAGCCAGAGCAAGACTTTGACTTTTACCCAGCTGACTGCTTCAGATTTATCTGTTGATGCTCTTAATATTGATAAAGACCAGGGAGACGCGGTTATTGATGCCGCCATAACTTCTATAGAAACCGCTATAGGAACCGTGACCGAGGATGAAGGAAATTTCAGCGGATATTTGAATACCAATGATTCTCATCTGAATCTTGCCGCCTCAAAAAAGGAAAATATTACCTCGGCGCAGTCGAGTGTTATCGGGGTTGACGCCGCCTACGAGACTGCCCGGTACACCGCTATGCAGATACAAAAGGAAATCGGGCAATCCATGATAGCGCAGTTTAGAACAGATATGAGGAGTGTGCTGAAGCTGTTCAGTTAGAAAAGCAGGTAAGTCATTTCTTTTTATACGGTCGGGGTAATATTTTGCTCCGGCCGTATTTGTTTGATTTGCGGGGGTCGCCTGATTTATATTTGTAGGTGAATACTGGCAGTATAGAATACATAAACTGGATTTGTAAAACTATGAATAAGATTCTTGTTACCGGCGGGGCTGGTTATATTGGTAGCGTACTTGTAAGACTGCTTCTGCAAAAAGGATATTCGGTCAGGGTAATCGACAAACTTGATTTCGGCGGAGAGACAATACTCGGTCTTTTACATCTCGAAAATTTTGAATTTATATATGGTGATATAAGGAATGAGGATGCTTGTATTAATGCCACAAGGGGCGTAGAGGCCGTTGTTCACCTTGCGGCGATTGTTGGAGATCCGGCTTGCGCTGCCCAGCCTGAAATTGCTTCAGAAACAAACTTTTTGGGTACTAAAAAATTATATTGTGCTGCTGTAAAAAATAATGTGAAGAAATTTGTTTTTGCCTCCACTTGCAGCAACTATGGTAAAATGACTGATGGAAACGGATATGTTACAGAAGAAACGGAGCTTGCGCCTGTGTCTTTATATGCGGAGCTTAAAGTTGAAGCAGAGAAATACCTTCTTGGTACTTCCGAAAGTATATGTAATCCTGTTTGCTTGCGCTTTGCCACCGTTTATGGTCTTTCACCCAGAATCAGGTTTGATCTTACGGTTAATGAATTTACTAAGGAACTTTTTTTAGGCCGGGAACTTGTGGTTTTTGGAGAACAGTTCTGGCGGCCTTATTGCCATGTCCAGGATCTCGCCCGGTCTGTAATTTTAGTAGTTGAGGCAGATGAGAAGAAAGTTTCACGGAATGTTTTTAATGTGGGGGCTACTCCTGAGAATTATCAGAAAAAAATGATTGTAGAAGAAATACAAAAATTACTCCCCGGCTCCCGCATAAAATATATTAAAAAAGATGAGGACCCACGTGACTATAGAGTTGATTTCTCAAAAATCAATAATAATCTTGGATTTAAAATTACGAAGACTGTTCCAAACGGTATTTCGGAGTTAATCGATATTCTTGGAAAAAAATTCATTCCTACTCCGGATGATAAAAGTTATCGGAACACGTAAAGCTTGGGTTTTACTGATGAAAAAAATGTTGCTTGAGTTCATTCGTAATTACTATGATACTAAAGACTTTATCCCCCTGCATGCTCCCATTTTCAGAGGTAACGAAAAAAAATACCTCAGCGAGTGTATCGATTCTACATTTGTATCTTCCGTAGGAAAATTTGTTGACAAATTCGAGGAAATGATTTCCAAATACACA
Source organism: uncultured Fibrobacterota bacterium (assembly GCA_964401455.1). Lineage (GTDB taxonomy): Bacteria > Fibrobacterota > OXYB2-FULL-49-7 > CAYNYI01 > CAYNYI01 > CAYNYI01. Next base: position 32,558 of record CAYNYI010000013.1, on the reverse strand, counting down.
GGCGCTAAACACGCTGTGGCTTGTGTAAACGGCACGGCAGCTTTGCATACTGCGTTAACGCTTGTGGGCGTGGGTCAGGATGACGAAGTGGTTATTCAGCCCCTGTCTTTTGTGGCTACTGCTAATGCCGTTTCATACTGCGGGGCTTATCCGGTCTTTGTTGATGTTGATCTTGATACAGCGGGAATGTCACCGTCGTCTTTAAAAAATTTTCTTGAGAATTCATGTCATATTAACGGCGGCAAAATTGTCAACCGTAAAACAGGACGATGTGTAAAGGCTGTTGTACCTATGCATACTTTCGGATTGCCCTGCCGTATCGCTCAAATCAAAACGATCTGTGATTATTACGGGATTTCTTTAATAGAAGACGCTGCTGAATCTCTTGGCAGCTTTTACAACGGAAAACATACAGGGGCTTTCGGAAAAGCCGGAGTTTTCAGTTTTAACGGTAATAAAACAATAACTACCGGTGGCGGTGGTATGATAATCACGGATGATGAGGATTTTGCAAGAGATGCAAAACATATCACTACGACTGCGAAAGTCCCGCACAAATGGGAATATATCCACGACAGTGTTGCTTTTAATTACCGACTGCCAAATATAAACGCTGCTCTCGGTTGCGCCCAGATGGAGGACCTACCCGGTATTCTTAAAGAAAAACGCACACTCGCGAAAAGATATCATGAGTTTTTTCGGAATAGCGGTTATTCTTTTCTCGATGAGATCGAAGGAACCGAATCTAATTTCTGGCTGAATACGCTTCTTCTTAAAAACCGGTTAGAACGGGATGAGTTCTTGGAATATACTAATAGCAATGGTATTATGACCAGGCCGGCATGGAAACTTTTAAGTACTTTAAAGATGTATGCCCTCTGCAGCAAAGATGCGCTAACAAATTCGAATAAATTAGAGAACATAATTGTAAATTTACCCAGTACTCCACAAAAGAGCTGAAAATGAATTATGAAAATTGCTTGTTTTTTGGGAAAGAAGGAGATAAATTTTGCGCACTCGCTGAGGAATATCTAAAGCAGGTGCTTCCAGATACTACATTTTTCATTGGTAAGCGAGGAGAGCCCTTTCCTGCAAAGGCTTTAGACTGGGAGGGGAATTATATTATTTCATATCTTGCGCCTTGGATTATACCGAAGCAGCTTTTATCTAAAGCTAAGAAGGCTTCAATCAATTTTCATCCCGGTCCTCCTGAATATCCCGGTATCGGTTGTACTAATTTTGCGATATATAATAATGAAGAAGAGTACGGAATAACATGTCATCACATGGAGCCTTCTGTTGATACGGGTAAAATTATTGCAGTGAGGCGGTTCCCGATTGAAAAAAGCGAAACTGTCTATTCTTTAACTCAAAAGTGTTATTCTTATATTCACTCTTTATTTTACGATATATCTACTTTTATAATTAACGGCAGAATGCTCCCTTTTTGTCAAGAGGAATGGAAACGAAAACCGTATACGCGCAGTCAGCTTAATGATTTGTGTAGAATTGATTACAGTATGTCTGCAGAAGAAATAAAAAAACGTATTCATGCTGTAGATTTTCCAGGAGCTCCGGGAGCTATTTTAGAGCTTCACGGATTCCGCTTCAATTATGCGGGGAAAATATAACTTATGTCAAAAATCCTTGTTATTTCGCCGCATCCTGATGATGAGACTCTTGGTTGCGGAGGTTCTCTGCTTAAGCATTCTTCGAATAGAGATGAAATTTTCTGGCTCATAATCACTAATATATTTACCGATCACGGCTGGCCTGAAATAACAGTAAATAAAAGAAAAAAAGAAATAGAAAAAGCAGCCGGTGCTTATGGCTTTTCTGAAGTTTTTAAGCTGGAGCACCCGACTGCAGAACTGGAAAAAATATCTTCCGGAGTTTTGATAGAAGAAATAAAAGCTGTCCTTGCCAAAACAGGCGCGGAGACAGTTTATATACCCCACTCCGGGGATGTCCATACCGACCATAAAATTACCGCAAAAGCCGCGGAGTCTGCGCTTAAGACGTTCAGATCGCACGGTGTGAGGAAAATACTTTCTTATGAAACATTATCGGAGACTGAGTTTTCTATGATTGAACCTGAAATCTTTTCTCCGAACCTGTTTGTAGATATTACGGGTTATATACAAAAGAAAATAGAAATAATGAAAATTTTTGAATCTGAAATTAAAGAGCCCCCTTTCCCGCGCAGCGAGGAGAACATTCTTGCTCTCGCGACCTACAGGGGTTCCCGTGCAGGGTATAGATATGCCGAGGCTCTCAGGATTCTTTTTGAGAAAGATTGATGGGTATGGAAATACTGGGTATAATACCTGCTCGCGGTGGTTCTAAGGGAGTCCCTGATAAAAATATCCGGATTCTCGCAGGCAAACCGCTGATTTGCTGGACAATAGAGTATGCACTCGCTTCCAGGTTCATTACACGGCTTATTGTTACCACCGATTCAAAAAAAATTCTGGAGGAATCCAGAGTGTGCGGAGCGGAGACACCTTTTCTGAGACCAGATTATCTGGCGCGGGATGAAACGCCGAGTAATGATGCGCTTATACATGCTCTTGAATTTTTAAAAGAAAAAGAATCATATATCCCGGATTTTTTTGTTGAGTTGCAGCCTACTTCTCCGCTGCGAAAAACAGAGCATATTGACGGTGCTCTTGAAATACTTGTCAGCAATAACTATGATAGTGTAGTAAGTGTTGTAAAGACCGAAGAACATCCGGCATGGATGAAAACTATCGATACTGAAGGCAGGCTCAAACCTTATATCAGTGGGCCGGACAATTATCACCGCCGTCAGGATTTGCCGGAAGTGTTCAGCTTAAACGGCGCGATTTATGCCGCAAATACCGGTATTTTTTTAAGAGAGAAAGATTACTATACCAACAATACAGTACCGTATGTTATGGACAGAATATCATCTATTGATATCGATAGCGTTTTTGACTTTCGGATAGCAGAAATGCTTATGGAGGAAAATGAGTATAGATAAAAATAAGAAAGTTGTTTCTATACACCAGCCTCAGTACTGGCCCTGGGCAGGGCTTATTAATAAAATAGCCGGTAGCGATATTCACGTTTTTTTGGATAATGTACAGTTTCACTGGCGGGGGTTTCAGCACAGGACGCTTTATAAGATTTTTAATGCCCCAAAAACTAAATATCTTACCCTTCCTTATAATAAAGAAGACAAGCGTTGCTTTATAAAAGATGTTAATATTACAGGTAAAGACTGGATTGATGAACATAATAGAGTTATACAGGAAAACTACCGGGTTGCGCCCTATTTTGAGGAATATATAGACGAAATAAGAAATACTTTGAATAAAGGATTTTCTCTGCTCGGTGATATCAGCATGGCTTCAACGGAAAAATTATCCACTTTGCTAGGGCTGGATGTGGTATTTATGAAAGCTTCAGAGCTTGACGCTTCCGGCCATAAGTCAGGGCTGATTCTGGATATTGTAAAAAAGGTCGGAGGAGAAGTTTATTATTCAGGACAAGGTGCAAGAAATTATATGGATGATGAAGCTTTTCGCAAAGAGGGTATAGAAGTTTTTTATCAGGAATTTGTTCATCCTTTATATCGCCAGCAGGGACCTGGTTTTATTGAAGGATGTTCTGTTATGGATATGGTATTTAATGAGGGGCCGGAAGAATCCTCAAGATTAATAAGAGAAAGCAGTCCGGAGTGGTCATATGAGTAGCAGTGTTAAAAAGAAAATAATAGCCGTTACAGGCAGCCGTTCTGAGTACGACTTGGTGTATTCTGTGTTTAGGGCTTTAAATTCGGATCCTGAGTTTGATCTTCGACTGGTCGTATTCGGGGCGCATCTTTCGGAAGAGTATGGCTACACCATTAAAACAATCAGGAATGATGGTTTCCGTGTAGAAAGAGAAATACATAATCTGCTGAATACGGGAAAAAGTATTGGGAAGGCGAAAGGAGCAGGAATACTTCTTTCGGAACTTTCCGAGGTTCTCAACGATGTTTCTCCCGATTATGTTATGGTGGCCGGCGACAGGGAAGAGACTGTTGTTTCCGGTATTGCTTGTACATATCTTGAGATACCCCTTATACACATATTCGGAGGTGACCGAAGTTATCCGGGTGAATCTGCTGGAGATGTCGATGAACCAATAAGACATGCAGCCACAAAGTTGGCGTCAATACATTTTACCGCGTGTGAAGCTCATGCGGAAAGACTAAGACGGCTTGGTGAAGAGCCTTTCCGTATATGCAACAGCGGTAATCCCGCTCTTGACCGGTTCAAGGAAGTACCTGAAATAAGCCGGGACGAATTATTTGAATATTTTGGAATAGAAAATACAGAGAAACCTGTTGTGCTTGTTATTCAACATGTTATTAGCAGCGAAGCAGCAGAGGGTTCCGGCCAGATTAGTGTTACACTGCGGGCTCTGAAAGAAGTAGGGGCAAATGTGATAGTTAATTATCCTAATTCTGATTCTGGAAGCCCCGATATTATAAAAACTATTGAAGAACTTTCTTCGGAGTATGGGTATTTTGTGACTCGTTACATACCGAGGCTGCAGTTTGTGAATCTGCTGAGAAATATAGACTGTCTTGTCGGGAATTCCAGTATGGCCCTTCTCGAAGGAGGATTTCTCCGTATACCCTCCGTGAATGTCGGAAATAGGCAGAAGGAAAGGTCCCACGGAGGAAATGTTGTATTTGTGCCGCATCAGGAACAGATCATAGCGGATACGGTCAACCGGATAATAAACGATCCTGTGTACAGAAAAGAGCTTAAGAACTGCAAAAAAATTTACGGAAATGGTAATGCTGCGGGTAAAATATTAGGTTTTATTAAGAATATTAATAAAACAAAAAAACAGCTTATAGCGAAAGATATAACATATTGACAATAGTAGGGAGTTATGAAATTGAATAAGATTTTTTTTATTGCCGAAGCTGGTGTGAATCACAATGGTAACATGGAAATTGCCCGCAAGATGGTTGATGAAGCAGTTTCTGCGGGAGCTGACGCTGTCAAATTCCAGAATTTTAAAGCAGAATTATTGGCACAGAAAGGGCTTGAAAAGGAAGAATATCAGAAAAACACTTCCGGCAGCGAGGAAGATCAATTTCAAATGCTTAAAAAACTTGAACTGTCTTCTGAAGATACTGCAATGCTTAGGGATTACTGCCGAGGAAAAAAAACAGAATTTATTTCAACGCCTTATGATTATGAAAGCGTTGATCTTCTTGAAAAACTGGGAGTTGAAAAATTTAAAGTAGCAGCCGGAGAATTGACTGATACTGAATTTCTAAAATATATAGCCCGTAAAAATAAACCTGTGATTATTTCTACCGGAGCAGGAACTCTCGATGAAGTTGATGAGGCAGTAGACTCTGTAAAAGATATTAATTCTGATTTTGCTCTTCTGCAATGTACATCAGCCTATCCGGCTCCTCTTTCCGATGTTAACCTTAATGCTATGAAAGCCATGAAAATAAGGTATAATTGTACCGTAGGCTATTCAGACCATACTCCCGGAAACGCGGCAGCCGTACTTTCTGTAGCTGCGGGCGCGGAAATAATTGAAAAGCATTTTACTCTTGATCGTAATATGGATGGCCCTGATCATAAAGCTTCTATGGAGCCCGGCGAGTTGAAAACTTTAATTGAGGAAATTCGCAATGCCGAAATGATTATGGGAAGCCCGGAGAAAAAACCGTCTGCTTCTGAATCAGAGACTATCCGTCTCGGTCGTAGAAGCATCCTGAGCGCTTTGCGGATAAAAAAAGGTGATGTCGTAAAAAGAGAAATGCTCATCACAAAAAGACCTGCTTCGGGAATACCGCCATCTAAAATAACAGAACTGATTGGTAAGAGAGCTCTCAGGAACATCGAATATGACGAAATACTTTCAATGGAAGATTTTGAATAAGTAAAGGTTGATTTATATGCATGAGCGTAAAAAACAAATGTTAGAACTTATGAAGTATTTTGACGGCATGCCGGACAGGCTGCTGAAATATATGGAAATACTTCTTCTGGGGAAAGACGCTAGTCCTCACTGTTATCAGGACACGATGTCTTATAGAAGACTAGCCGTTGCTGTTACAACATATTGTAACCTGAATTGTAAATGGTGTTACCGTCTGGATCCAAAATTCAAGGATATCTTAAACAAAGAAATGGACATCGAGGTCCTGAAAAAGATCGTAAATAATACAAAAGGGCGCTTCAGGATGATTCATCTTGCAGGGACAGGAGAGCCTTTTATTTACGGCAAACTTCCCGAAGCGGTTAGAACTGTAAGAAAATTAACTGATAATGTCAAGATTACTACAAACAGCACTTTGGTTACAAAAGAAAATATCTCAGAACTTATTGAGGCCGGCCTTACACATATAGAATTTAGTGTTGATGGATTCACTATGGAGTCTCTTACCGAATACAGGGGGGTTGATTTAAATAAGCTTGTTGAGGTTATTGAGTTTGTAAGCGCTGATACTCCTCTTGATATTCAGATAAATTCTGTTGTTTCAAGCCTTAATCTTGAAATGTTAATGAATCTGGTAGAAACCCTTAAGAATGCTGAGAATATCAAACTAATTCACACTATTCCGCTTTTTATGACAAAACAGTTGCGGGGAACAGATATTAGAAAAGTAACTGATCTGGAATATAAAACTTTGCTTCTGAAAATCGAGTCCGATATTAAGAAATACGGACTAAACTGGGAGACAAGTCCATCTTCGGCGGGTGTTGGGTTTGACCCTATCATAGAGCTGAAACGTAAACATAATATATGTTTTACTTGTTTTGAAGATCCTTATATAGATACCGAAGGCTGGATTACCGACTGCGGCCGTCGAGAATTTCATAAACTTGCTGATGCCTCTAAAGGGTTCGAGGTAGCTTTTAACAGTGAGGCCGCAATCAAGTATCGGCAGGATATGCTTGACGGTAATTATCCTGATTATTGCGGCGGGTTTTGTTATTTAAAAGAGAAGAAATGAGAAAGGCTACTTAGATGAGAGTTCTCCTTGTAGTATATGATAACGATTCATATATACACTTTTTTCCAATCGGAATGGCATATATAGCTTCGGTTCTGAGGAGCGCAGGATTCGAGGTGGAGATCTGGAATCAGGACGTACATCATTATTCAGATGATGAGCTTAAAGAATTCCTGGACAATTCTGATCCATTTGATATAATTGGTGTAGGGATTATAGCGGGATATTACCAATATAGAAAAATCCTTTCTCTTTCCAAAAGTATAAATAACTCTAGTAGGCGGCCTTATTTTGTTCTTGGTGGTCATGGTCCGGCAGCTGATCCTGGGTTTTTTATAGAACGTACAGGGGCCGACTGTGTTATTATAGGTGAAGGGGAGTTGACGATAGTCGAACTTGCCGAAAGAATAAAGGAAAAACAGAGTCTGAAAGATGTATGTGGTATTGCTTACAGGGGAACTGGCGGTGAAGTAATCCATAATGAAAAAAGAGAACTTATAAAGAACGTAGACTCTATTTCCATGCCTGCTTATGATATGTTTCCTATTGAATACTACAGGCTTTTTAGATCACCGAAGAGTACAAACCGTGATTTTTGTATGCCTATGGTTTCCGGCCGGGGGTGTCCGTTTAGATGCAATTTTTGTTACAGAATGGATAAGGGTTTCCGGCCCCGCTCCGCGGATTCTATAATTGAGGAAATTAAATATCTGAAAAGTGAGTACCGCATTACTTACTGCCATTTCGCAGATGATTTGCTAATGAGTTCTGTGAAAAGAACGGAAGAATTATGCAGAGCATTTATTAAGGCAGATCTTAAGATCAAGTGGTATTGTAATGGAAGATTAAATTTTGCACAAAAAGACCTGCTCGGCCTGATGAAGGAAGCAGGGTGTGTTTTTATAAATTACGGTATTGAGGCCTTTGATGACCGGATACTGAAGAATATGAATAAGGTGCTGACTACAGAACAGATTTTAAAAGGTATAGAAGCTACTCTGCAATCCGGCATATCACCGGGTTTTAACATTATATTTGGTAATATCGGTGAGAGTCGTGATACTCTCATGAAGGGAGTGGATTTCCTTTTAAAATATGATGACGGTGCGCAGCTGCGAACAATAAGGCCGGTTACTCCATATCCAGGGTCGCCGTTGTTTTATCATGCAATAGAACAGGGTTTGTTGAAGAACACTGCGGATTTTTACGATAATAAACATGTCAATTCTGATTTACTTACAGTTAATTTTACAGAAATGTCGGATGATGAATTTCACAGAGCTCTTCTGGAAGCCAACGGTATTCTTCTTGAGAATTACTATAAAAAAATACGGTTAAAAAATAAAAACCTGCTGGAAAATCTATATATTAATAACGATGAGACTTTCCGGGGTTTCCGGCATACATAAAAAGAAAGTTTATATATATATGGATGATCATATTATACGGGGAAGAGATTTAAAAAGATTCCTTTTAGAAGAATCAAGTACTCTGGAAACTGTTCTTCAGACAATTAATGAAAACGGAAAAGGGATTGCATTTATAGAAGACGGCGGTAAGCTTAAAGGGGTGGTTACGGATGGTGATGTACGAAGAGCGCTTCTGAAAGGTTATACTCTTGGAGAAGCTGTCTCTTTGGTGGCAAACAGAAATTATCATTTTGTTGAGGAGTCAAATTATGGCTCTGAGGAATTGAAAAGAATGTTCCTTGAGAATGGGTTTGGTCTTGTTACGGTTATCAGTAATGAAAACTTAATAGGAATTGCAGATATTACAAAGCTACTCCTCTATGAATTTAATACAGAAAAGAGTGTTCTAAAGGGGAATGCCCCCATTCCGCTTGTAATAATGGCGGGCGGGAAGGGCACCAGGATGAAGCCTTTTACCCATATATTGCCAAAGCCGCTTGTGCCAATAAAAGGGAAACCGGTTATTGAGTTGATAATTGAGAAATTTAAGGCGTATAATGCAGCTGATGTGTTTATATCCGTGAATCATAAAGCAAAAATAATTAAGTCTTATTTTGAGGAAAGCAGTCAGAGCGATATAAAATTCATAGAAGAAAAGCAACCCCTCGGTACTGCAGGCGCTATGTATAAACTGAAAAATGATATATCGGGTGACTTTTTCCTCTCGAATGCCGATATAATTGTTGACGCGGATTATGAGGATGCTTTGAGATTTCATAAGAAAGGTAAGTTTAGTTTGACATTAATTGCCGCAAAAAGGCGAATAAAAGTACCCTATGGAGTGTGTAGCGTCAACAACGATTTCTCGCTCGAGGATATCCATGAAAAACCCGAAAACGATTATACTGTGAATACCGGGGTGTATATAATTAATTCCGGCGTGCTTGAATTGATACCCGAAGAAAAGTTCTATGATATTACCGACTTAATATGCAAGCTTAAAGAAATGCGAATGAGTGTAGGTGTGTATACTGTTCCAGAGGATTCCTTTATTGATATCGGACAGTGGGAAGAGTATCGAAAGTTTACCGGGGAAAACATTTATTAGACAGTGATATGAAAAAAGAAATTTTTGAAAAGATTAAAAAATATATAGAAGATAGCAAAGCTTATTACAGGGATATTAATCTCTCGTCTTTAATAATATCTACTGTGTATATGAAAATGATGTTCGGGGGTAAGAATTTTTTCAGGAAATCCGGTAAGTATATACTAAGATGTTTTGTCGGATTTTTCTACTCATCTGATATTATCAAAGAAGAATGTTTGTTTGTTTCTTTGCAAGATATTAAATATTTATTTGTTTTTGAGTGGGATTTAAAAGCTTATCATGTTTTCAGTATCCACGATAAAGTGATCAGCAATATTAAAAAAAAGTCGGATATATTGATTGTAACTTTAAGAAAAAGCGTTTATAATTATTATATCTCTCAGGGAGTTTCAAGTATTTTTCTGAAAATTCCTTTCTTCCTGTCGCCTCATGGTAACAGAAAGAAAATTCTCGGACATTTTTCGGTAACCGAGAAAAATCAAGTTCTGGATGCTGTCTATTTGCTCGATTTTGCATATAATTTAATGGAAAAGGTCAGGAACCTCAAGGCTCTTCTTACTGTAGACGATGTATGCTATTTTGATCAAATTTTTACACAGGCCGCCAAAGCTTTTAGTGTTCGGACTATAACCCATTATCACGGAATACAGCCGACCCCTTATTGCATAAGTAAGTTTGTTTTCTCGGATAAAATTGTACTATGGGGAATGGCTGGCACAGAGTACTATAAAGAAGTTCTAAAAGAAAGTCAAATGCTTGTTTTTGGTACCGATAAGTTTAATTATCTTTTAAGTTCTGATTTTAGAAATGAAAAAAGAATATATCTGACAGTTGCGTTTAATTCAGCCGATACTCTTGACTATATGTTTTGGCTTTCAAAAAAAGTGTGGAATTTATTAATTTTAGGTTCTTCCAAGCTTCAGCTGGCTCTTAAAGCTCATCCTGGTTCTAATGTTAAGATAGAAACCCTTGAAAAAAAATTAAATGATAATGAGATTAGGCCTGTTATTTTCAGGGAGAATAAGAATGATGAGTTACTCTGGAAAACAAAATTTCTTATTGCTTCCCGGTCTAATATTTCTTTTGAAGCTTTTTTATGCGGAGTTTCTGTTATAGAGCTCATTAAAAAAATTTATGGAGCGCCTTCTGACCTTTTTAAAAAAATACCGGAATCAGTAATATCACAAAATGATCTTAAAAGTGAGATTCTGAATAGATTGAGCGATAATGAATATAATTCGAGTATAATTAAAAAACAGGAAGAAGAAATAAAATTTCAGATAAAATATTTTGATTCTTCTCGTAGAGAAGCTGAATACCTAGAATCACTCTAAATTTTATAAGGGTTACTATGGGATACAAAGAAATAATCGGGAAATACCGGAAAATTGATCTTAAAGAGATGCGGCCCTCTGGTTTTCTCCGGAATTTAAAGAAAATACACAAACAGCATTCAGATAATATTATAAAAAATGCCTCCTTAAAAGATGTTGATACCTGTCCGCTATGTGGTTTTGCCGACTCATCAGAACTATTCGAAGATGTATGTATAAAAAAGTGCGCGAACTGCGGCTTGTGTTATTCCGGGCGAATACCCGTACGTGTTCCGGACTTGTACGCAAACGAAGATTATTCCAGAGATGCCAAGGAACTGTATTACAGCAATGTGGATTACAGGAAAAGACGTTTTGCCGAAGAAAGAGTTGAACTTATAAGCTCGCAATTTACCAAAGAAACAAAGAGCTTGTCGTTAATTGATATTGGGTGCGGGACCGGGTGGTTTCTGGATATAGCAGCGGAACGATTCGGTTATGTATCCGGGCAGGAAATATGTACTCATCTTGCTGAATGGACAGCCGAAAGGCTTGGAATAGAGGTCTTTACCGATGATCTTTCGGACATGAATCCGGAAAAGAAGTTTGATATTGTAACTATGTTTGACCTTATTGAACATTTAGAAGACCCTTTGAAGGCGGTTCTGAATTGCAAAAACTTTCTTGAAAAAAATGGTGTTCTGGTTATTTACACGCCAAATTATGACTCAATTGGATTTGAAGTAATGGGCAAGGATTGCAATTTGATTATACCTTTTGAGCATCTGGTATGTTTTAATGAGAGTTCAATAAAATTTTTGGCAGAAAAAGCCGGGATGCATTTACAATGCCTCAAAACTGCCGGGATGGATGTTGCTGATATTGCTTCTTTTTATGAATGGCAGGGTAAAGAAGACGCATCTAAACAATTGAGTAGTATGTTTAATTCTTTACAGCCTGTTATAGATGAGGCCGGTTGCGCAAATCATATAAGGTGTATTCTTGCTAAAAAGGATTGATGTGTATTTACGTTTAAGAAATGCAGCCGGCAAAATACAGAGATTGACTATAACTATAATTAGTGATATTATAACTTATCCCGCAATTTATTTAATTAGTTATTTCAGGTTATCTGGATTCATTTTCAGAAATAGAGAAACCGTGATTGTTAATTCTTTCCCAAGGAGTTCTTCAAGTTTTACAACAGATTTATTGAAGGATATTTTTAAACTTAAAAGAGTTTTTCTGATATATAGAAACGGAAGCAGCGAACAGGATCTTTTTGAGCCTGAAATAATACGTAATATTCCTTATAACACCATAGCCCAGCATCATTTTAAAGCGACCGGTTCAAATATCCATTTAATTAGCAGGTACAATGTTAAAGTTATCATATTAGTGCGGAATATCTTTGATACAATTGTCAGCATCAGAGAAGCTGTAATTAATTTTATATCCAAGTATGAGGGTAAAAAAGAACTATATGAAAATGGCATAATGCCGATTTTTTATTGTAACGAAAAATTTATTAAAATGACAGAAAAAGAACAGTATGACTTAATTGTCGACCATGCTGTACCGTGGTTAATTCAGTTCTATGTCTCCTGGACAGAAATCTATAAAAAAGGGAACATTAGTTTAAAGTTTGTAAATTACTCAGAAATCACCGCCGCTACAGAAAACAAAATACTTGAAATTTCAGATTTTTTAAAAATTAGACCAGCAAACTCTTTAAACGAAACTATAATACAGCATAGCAGAAATCCCAGAAATGCAGGTGCCAAATCCGGATCCGGGCGGGGCAAGAAAATATTGTCTTCTGAACAGATAGAAAGAGTAATCTGTATAGCAAAGAGGTATACAGATTATGATTTTTCTGAAATTGGAATATTTTAATACGGAAATATTAAACCATAAACTGAGAGTAAAATGTTTTTTATATTACTAAAAAAAATCATAATTCTTTTAAGAGAGTTGTATTCATATGTTTTCTATAGCCTCAGAGGCTCTAAAATCAGTTTTGGTGTAAAAATATATAAGCCGTGGAGATTTACCCCAAAATATGTTACAATGAGGAAAAAGGTTACTATACGCAACTTCGCACGAATAGAAGGAATTTCATCTTATGCGGGCGAAGAGTTTTTTCCGGAAATAATATTCGACGATTATTCAAGTGTACAGCAGAATCTGCATTTAACATGTGCTCAACGCGTATATATTGGAAGAAATACCGCGATAGCGGCAAATGTTACAATAACGGATATAAACCATTGTTATGTTGATATAACAGTGCCTCCAGAAAGACAACCTTTAGAAGTGGATCCTGTTCATATTGGAGAAAACTGTAAAATATATAACAATGCGGTCATATTGCCGGGTACAACACTCGGTAAACATAATATTGTCGGAGCAAACTCGGTTGTTTCTGGAACTTACCCGGATTATTGTGTAATAGCGGGTGTTCCGGCTAAAATGGTTAGAAAATATAATAAAAAGAATGGTACTTGGGAAAAGGTTTAAATCTATGAAAGATAATATGTTCTATAAATGTCCAGCATGCAGTTCGTCTTCTATTAAAAAAGTCTTTACCACTTACGACAGGCATTATGGCCATTTTGACAAATTATATGATTTGTTTTCCTGTAATAACTGCGGCTTATTATTTCTTAACCCAATGATCTCTTCGGACGAGCTCCACCGTATGTATCCTACAGATACTTATTATGCTTACAAAAAAAGCTCAGTCACAAAATCTTCACCGTATATTTCATCCGGTCTTAGAAAATTACTGCGCAGTATCTATAATTTCCTGTATGGAAACAAAAAAAATAAACTGGTCCATAAAAGTGAGGACAAAATCCTTGATATCGGCTGCGGCAGTGGAGGATATTTGAGAAATTTACGAAATTCGGGTCATAAAAATATATATGGAGTTGAAATAAGCGAGCCGGCGGCAAAAGCAGCAAATGATGATGGTCTTAACGTTTTCAACGGTGTAGTTAATAAGGCTGGGTTTCAGGATTCTTTTTTTGATTTTATAAGATTGAATCATTCTTTTGAACATTTAGTTAATCCTGGGGAAACTTTGAAAGAAATTCATAGGATCCTAAAACCGGATGGGGATATTTTTATAGGAGTTCCCAACACTGATTCTCTTCCTTATAAAATATTCGGAATGTACTGGTATTATCTTGGGGTTCCTTTTCATCCGTATAATTATAATGTAAAAAATCTCAGTATTTTTCTGGAAAAGCATGGTTTTGAAGTTAAAAAGGTCCTCTATTGCGGGTATTATCCAGGTATTACAGGTAGTTTACAGATCTTTTTTAACAGGAATAAAAGAAAAAAAAGTTCTGAAGGTCTTGCTGATAATATGATATCCCGTTTGCTTTTAAATCCGCCTGCAAAATTTTTGAACTTTTTTAAAGCAGGTGATTGCATAGAAATTCTTGCAAAGAAGAAAGGGTAATTATATGCCTGAACATGTTTTAATTACCGGAGGAGCGGGATTTATAGGTTCTGCAGCAAGCGAAAAGCTTTGTTCGGCAGGGAAAAAAGTTACAATTATCGATAAGCTTGATCCGCAGATTCATGGAAAAGATCCTTATAACACTTCTTTTTCGCTGCAAAAAGCCGTTGCAGCCGGAGCGGAAATCATTGAAGGGGATATACTTGACCGTGAATTACTTAAAAAGGCTTTGTGTGGAGTGGATTGTGTTTTGCATCTTGCCGCTGCCACAGGTACCGGGCAGTCCATGTACGCTGTTTATGATTATGTTCAGAACAATGTCTCCGGCACTGCTAATCTGCTTGATGTGATCATGAACGAGAACAATAACGTTGAAAAGGTTGTTCTAAGTTCATCAAGAGCGGTCTATGGAGAAGGCGCCTACAGGTGTAAAGAGCACGGAATTCTTAACCCCGGTGCAAGAAATGTTGAAAACATGAAAAACGGTATCTTTGAATGTCTGTGCACGTATTGTTCTTCCAGGCTTGAGTTAATACCTACTCCGGAAGATATAGACCTTGACCCTTTGAGTCTTTATGGACTGACAAAAAAAATGCAGGAGGAGTTATTTATAAATTTCTCAGATTCAACCGGTATGGAGTATACAATCTTAAGGTATCAGAATGTTTATGGTCCCGGGCAGTCTTTGTCCAACCCCTATACAGGCATACTCAGCATATTTTCAGGTTTGCTGTTAAACGGGAAAAAAATAAATATTTTTGAGGACGGACTGGAATCACGGGATTTTATCCATATTGATGATATTGCGGAAATAACCGTTAAATCCCTTGAGAAAGGAACATTAAGCCGCATGGTGGCAAATGCCGGAACAGGAATTGGTACTTCTGTTTTGGATGTTGTTAAGACCATGGCCGAAGCTTTTGGTGTTAAAGAAGAGTATTTTATTTCGGGACATTTTAGAAAAGGCGATATCCGGCATAATATCGCGGAAATCAGTAAAACCAAAAAAGAGCTCAAAAAACATGAATATGTTAGCTTTTCGAAAGGGGTGAGAAATTTTTGTAAGTGGGTAAAGCTCAGGGAATCAAAAGACAACACAGCCGCTTATGAAAGGTCTTTAGAGGAGTTGAAACGTAAAAAACTGCTCAATGGGTTTTAATGGGTAGTTCAAATAAAAGCCCTATTGTAAAAAATACATTATTTTACACTATTGGCGGAGTTTTGCCAAAGTTGTTGAAATTTGCGTTTTTGCCAGTTTTTACCAGGTTTCTCCTTCCGGAAGACTATGCGGTATTAGGATATGGCGCCTCTATAACTCTTATCAGTATGATTATTGCGAATCTATCAATTAATTCTTTTCTCATAAGAAAATATTTTGAACTGAACTCAGAAGAGAAAAGAGTTTTGGTATTCAATTGTTTTTTCTTTATGCTTCTATCTAACATAATTGTATTTGCAGTAATTGATTTTACGCTACCTCAACTGTTTCAATACTATAATGTCAAGATAGAGTATAGCCCCTATATAAAATTAATGCTCTTGAATAATGTGTTAATGAGCTCTGTTGTGATACTTCAATCATATTTAAAATGTCAGCAGAAGGCGTTTAAATTTGTTTTACTGGGGAATGGATCCTTTTTATTACGGCTTATATTGTCTTATGTATTGGTTGTTTATTTGGGAAAAGGTTTGATTGGGAAGATTTCTGGAGAAATAATTGGCACCGGTATTTTGTTTCTTTTCTGTTCTTATGTATTACTAAAGGAATCCCGATTTAAAATCTCAAAACCTTTGATTAAAGAAGCATTCTATTTCTCTTTGCCTTTATTGCCGGCAGCGCTCTCAATTGTAGTAATGGAGATGTTTCCGAGAGTAGCACTGGAAAGATATGTTTCTAAATCTCAGCTTGGATTATATTCAGTTGCCTATATAATTGGAATATCAATAACCTATGTTATTAATGGAATTAATAATGCTTTACAGCCGGTCCTCTTCGGCAGTTTTAGAACAAATAATTCTACAGATACTTTTAATGGAATAAAAACAAGCGTTCCTCCGATAATCATGTTAATGGCAATTTTGGGTATATTATGGCATAAATTTTTTGTATATTCTTTTCTGCCGGAGGCCTATTCGGAGATATCCTCCATTATTTATTTTTTTCTTATTACAAGCGTGTTGGTGAGCTATCACTCAATAAACAGGATGTATATTGTTGCTTTAAAAAAACATCAAAAGATTTATATAATGAATATTATTGCCGCTGTTGTTTCAATTTTGCCAATATTTTTCTTGGGTGACAAAATCGGGGTTTACGCTGCTGTAGTATCATATTTTGCGGCGCATTTTGTTATCTATTTATTTTCTTTGAGATATTTGCGCGGATTAATTGGTAATAATTATAAAATTAAAAATGAGGTAGTGCATATATCCGTTTTTATTGTTGTTATTTTTCTAGAAAGGGTTACTACAGCAGTACTTGTAAATTACAGTACTTCTTTGATGTTTCTTAAAGTTTTATTCACACTTGTGGTTATTAAACAGATCCATTTATTCATATCTAAAGTTCAGAAAATAAAAACATGAAGATACTGCTTGTCGCGCCGCATTTTTATGATTATGGGTATATGATCCGGAGCTCTCTCTTAAGAGCGGGATATAATGTATCAGCTTTGGATTATTACCAGCCGAACAGGCCGCGGGGCCTTTGGCATTATACAAAACAATTTATTGAAAAACTGTATTTATCAGACAGATGGGAAGATTGGCATAGAGAAAGATTCTCGGCATCGGTTTTTAAAAAAATAGAGGAATTCAGACCGGCTATTCTTCTGATAATAAAAGGAAACAAACTGACAGAAAAATTCCTGAGATCAACTAAAAAAAGGTTTAAGAATTTAACCATAATTGCCTGGTATATGGACCCAATGGTCAGCATACCCTTTTCCGGAGAGAATTTACCCTTTTATGATAAGATCTTTACTTTTGAAAAGGATGATATAAATCATATAAAGAATAATTATAACCAAAATGTTGAATATCTGCCTTTAGCTTTTGACCCCGATTATTATTATCCTCAAAATTTCGGCAGTTATGACAATGATATATTTTTCTGCGGTAATGTCAGGGATTTTAAACGGTTTGAAACTTTAGAGATACTTGCCGAATACGGAGTCGAAAATAATTTAAAAATGCGGTTTTATGGTAACTGGTGGCTTAAAAACTATATAAGGAAGTTTGAACTCTATAGAAAATACCCAAAACTATGGAAATTTATCCATAATGCCGGATTAAACCATAGTTCTATTAATGACCTTTACAGCAGGTCTAAAATCGCGCTGAATATACATCACAGTCATTCTAAAAAAAGCCTTAATATAAGGACTTTTGAAGCCGCGGGCGCAGGTGCTCTGCAGATGACAGACAATACGTTTGCCGGGGAGCACTTTAAGGACGGAGAAGATATATTAATATACAACAGGGATAATCTGGTCTCTAAAATAGACAATATATTGAAAAATTATACGGATATGCAGGTAATCAGAGATAATGCCCGCAGAAACGCTTTGAGTAAACATACATTTGATATACGGATTTCTAAAATATTAGAAAAGCTTTAATGGGGAGGGAAGATTAACAATAATGGAAAAGTGTAGTATATGCCATAACACAGGTCTAAAATTGACGGGGCAGATACCATATACTTATTGTGGTTCTGCGGGCAAAGAACAGAAATATTTTCAGCTCTATAAATGCGGCTTTTGCGGTTCGTATTTAGCGGACATAAAATTTGCAACAATTAAGAAGCATTTCGAGATTGCCGGTTCTACCGATTTAAGAAATTTCGAATTTAAATTAAAGACAAGAAAAAAGTTCTACGGTTATATATATAAAAATTTTATTCAAAAGTATCCGCCGGAGAAAAGTAGAATAATCGACTTTGGCTCTGCGTTCGGTAATTTCTCAAATTTTCTCTACGAAAAAGGTTATGATATGACAGGTATAGAACTCAATACCGCAACCCTTGATTACTCCCGTAAAAAATACCCCGATATAAATTTTGTAAATAAAATAACAGACATTGCCGATCACAATTACGATGCTTTTATTGCTTTAGACAGCATGTATTATGTCCATGACCTGGATGATTTTTTTAAAGAAGCTTATAAAAGGATAATGCCCGGAGGTTATTTTATTTTCAGGGTTACTAATCGTATCTGGTACACCAGGCTCAAGTCTCTGACATTAAAAGATAACATTTTTAGCGATTCGCCTTTAGGAGATGCTTTGTACGCTTTTTCTGAAAAAGGTTTGAAATGTTTATTTGAGCGAAACGGGTTTAAGAATCTGAAACTATCTTATATTGAGAAAAAAACTCATTCCGATTTATTAAAAAAGCTAGCACTTGATAGTGTTGCTATAGTAAATACTTTATTAAAAGGACGTTTTGTTTCCTCCGGAATACTGGGTATAGCCCAGAAGCCTTTAGAAAACCTTTAGAAATATGGGATATATTAAATTTTGAGCTTATATGACAGAGTCAGGTCGCTGGACAATATTGAGGACTATACTCTTATAGCTTGCGGCTTTTTGGCGCCAATAGGTGTTAAAGCGAATTATTTAACAGGTTTGCCGATAACGCTCATATATCCGGTATTTGTAGCTTTTTCTATCATACTGTGGGTTAGGGGTAAAAAGGGAAAACGGAAAGTTTTAAAATTTTTTAAATACCTTACCGTTTTTGTATTTATACATACCTTTATTACATTTTTTATAGTTTTGCCGGATGCTATCAAAAATGAGTTTAATGACATTTTTGATATAATACAGGTTTTATTATATTGGCTCACCTCATTCTCGTATATGTACCTGATGAAAAATAAAAAAAAGATGTCGCTCTTTACTACAGCTTATACCATTGGTTTTGTCATTTCCGTAATTGTAGGTTTTGTTGTGCGCGATGAATTTTATAACCAAATCAATAGATATTCGTCCGGTTTTTTAAACCCGAATGTGTTCGCGGTTTCCGCGTGGATTGTAATAGTTACAAATATGATACTTACACCGCGGGGTAAAGGCTATAATATAGTGAGTAATGCCGTTCTTGTATTGGGTCTTGTATCGGTTCTAATAAGCGGTTCACGGGGTGTAATTGTTGCCGTGGGGGTTTTCTTTTTAACATATATAATTATGTATCCCGGTATAAAGCGCAAGTCATTTATCATAGTATCTATTTTAACATTAAGTTCTGTAGCTTTACTTATTGCGCCTGATAAGTTTCTTGTGAATACTGAGGAAAGAATGCATAGAACAGTTAACAGACCTGATCAGCCTTTTGTAAAGCACGAGGAATCCAGAATAAGAATATGGAAATTTTATTTGGAAAGATACAATGAGTATTTATTTACCGGAGTTGGGCTTAGGCGGGCCAAAAATGCGTTTGCCGGGATGAGTCTCAATACTCATAATTTATATTTGAGTTTGTTTGTTATGCTCGGGGCGGGCGGCTTAATTCTATTTTTGCTTTTTATGGCAAAGCTTTTCTTTTTATTCTATCCCGAAGGTCTTGTTAATAAAAATTCAGTGAATATCGGGATATTTAGTATGTTTATATCTATGGCAATAATGCTTGTATTCAATGATTATATAGGTGGAAGAGATGTTTATATAGGGTTCGCGTTTTTATTACGCCTTGCTGCCGATAAAGAAATCCTGTTTCGAACATAAGAATATAAAATAATGCACAACAAGAAAATTGTATTTATAGCTCAGATTGCTAAGGACACCTATTATGGAGGAGTTCCCCGTAAGATCCTCTTACTTGCGGACTATCTGATTAAAAATAAAGAACTTCCTGATCCGGTTCTTATTACCAACAGCCGGAACAGCTTGTTTGTTAAAGATTTTTTAAAAATAACAGACGAAGTCTATTATACGGCATTAAATGGCTTTTTCGGGCTTATGAGATTGTTTTTTATTATAAATAATATTAATAAAAAATATAATATATGTGTTCTGCAGGCTCATGGTTTTAGAGAAAGCATTTATATACGAGTATTAAAAATGCTTATTCCATCTATAAAACACATATATAGAGTCCATACTTTCATGCACGGCAGTTATGTCGCTGAGAAACGTAAAAAATACTTCTGGTTTGCCGATAGAATAACTTCATTCTTGGTAAGTAAATGCTGTCCTATATCAAATTTTGCTTCTCTCGAGATGATTTCAAAAAGCCGGTATTCGGAGTCAAAAATAAAGGTTATCTATAATGGGGTAGAGCCCGTGGAATGTGTGGATTTTTTAGAGGATATATCTGAATATTTTTTTAGTATTTCTATTATAGGCAGTGTCCTTAAAGTAAAACGTCAGGACATTATGATTAAAGCCCTGGCAGCACTAAAGAGAAAAGGGATTGATGTCAAGCTTTTTTTGGTCGGGCAGGAAAGAGACGGCTTTGGTGATATTGTAAGAGAGTCTGCTATAGAACATGATGTAATGGATCAGGTTATTTTTACCGGATATGTCGATGATCCAAAAGAATATTTTGCCAGGTCCGATATCATTTGCCTTACTTCCGATTCTGAAGGCCTTCCTAACTCCATAATTGAGGGTATGAGCTGCGGCCGAATTGTAATTGCACCCGATGTAGGCGCGGTCCCGGAAATAATAGAACACGGTGTTAACGGTTATATCTTTGAAAGACGCAATTATATTCAGTTGGCGGAAATAATATACAGTATTTACACTAAGCCTTATAATGCCCACGCTGCAGTAAGAAGAAACGCTGTTAAAACATATAAGGAAAAATTTTCACCGGAAAAATATTACATGGAATTTAAAAAATTATATATGGAGTACTTACCCTAAAATGTGCGGTATACTCGGAATAATTAATTACGGGGAAAACATCTCGCGCAATACAGTGCGGACTATGCTTGATACAATGGAAAAGCGTGGTCCGGACGGTTCCGGTATTGAATTTGTTGACAGCATTGTTATGGGGCACCGGAGACTGTCTATAATCGATCTTACGGATGCAGGCAGCCAGCCTATGAGAAAAACCGTGAAGGGCAAGGATTGTCTGATCAGTTTTAACGGGGAAATTTATAATTATATAGAGTTAAAAAAGGAACTTTCCGCAAAAGGCCACACATTCGAGTCTAAAAGTGATACCGAAGTCATAATAAACGCTTATGCGGAGTGGGGAGAGGACTGCCTCAACAAATTTAACGGGATGTTCTCTTTTGCTTTATATGACCGAGGTAATGCCAAAGTATTCTGCGCGGTTGACCCGATGGGTGAAAAACCTTTTTATTACTGCCATACAAGCCAGGCAACTGTATTTGCCTCCGATATGCGTCCGTTTTATAAATGCCCTTTTATTAAAAAAGAAGTCAATGAATCTGCTATCGGTCTGTATCTGCAGTTCAAGTATTTTCCTTATCCCGGCACAGCATTAAAAGGAATTGAGAAACTCGAAGCGGGTTCAACTCTTTCTTTTAGTTTAGACAAAAGCTGCATGCCGGTTAAGAAAAAATATTTTGATCCCGCCGGCCTCTTTAACATTTCAAGAAGCTATACGTTAAGATCATATGAGGACAGCAGACAGAGGTTTGAGGAAGAGTTGCTGAAGTCGGTAAAAATCCGGATGAGATCGGATGTCCCCTATGGAGTGCTTCTTTCAAGCGGAGTCGATTCATCGCTTATAGCGTGTATGATGTCAAAAATAAGCGCAGATCCTGTAAAAGCTTTTACTATAAGCTATGAGAATAGCAATATCAATGAGGCTTCTTATGCATCAAAATTGGCTGAGCACCTGGGGCTCGACCATAAAATTCTTACCATGACCGAAAAAGAGATACTGGACCAGGTCTATAAAATTCCTGATTATTATTCCGAGCCTTTTTCTGACAGTTCGGCAATACCTACAATGATGGTTTCGATGCTTACGAAAAAATATGTTACGGTTGCCCTCGGCGGTGACGGAGGAGACGAGCTTCTTTACGGATACCGGTATTATAAGCTTGCGGAAAAGTTTAATACCTTAAGAAATTTTTTTCCCGGAGTTCTAAAGAAAACACTATTAAGGCTCGCACGCTTATCCGGTAATGATATGATTCGGAAATCAGCGGGGGCTGTTGCTTTTTCCGCTGACGAAATTGATGTTTTTACATATCTTTCAAATCCGTTCAAGGATTTCAGGATAAATGATCTAATTCCGTACAGCAACATGAAACGGTCTGACATATACAGAAAATATGCCAATGAGAAACTCAGCGGCATTTGTTTTAATGATAAAATGATGCTGCTTGATCTCGAATATTATTTGCCCGGGGATATACTTACAAAAACCGACCGGGCCAGTATGACATACTCCTTGGAACTTCGTTCACCTTTTCTTGACAGGAATCTTGTGGCTTTTCTTCTTGATACTCCTTTTGAATATAAGTTCAGAAGGGGTGTTACAAAGCGTATCGCAAGGGACCTGCTTACAGATATGGTTCCGGCTCATATTTTAAATACAAAAAAACTTGGTTTTTCTATTCCTCTTTATAGGTGGATTAAGGGGGAATTAAATGATTATTTTGTTGATAATATTGTACTGGGAAACAAATGGGTGCATAACTTTGTTAAAAAGAGTGCTATAGAAGAAATGATGAATCTTACTGTCAGCGGAAAAAGAAATTTTGCTGATGCTTTGTGGGGTATATTGCAATTGCAGATGTGGTATTACAGGTGGATGAAATGATTAAAATGGAAGAAAAGAAATGTAATATATGCGCTTCTTCTGATCTTGCTTTTATAGAAGAAAGGCAAGACACGGGTTACTTCAAACGCAATAAAATACCAGAGCAGGAAAGGGCTTTTACCATAAAGAAATGCCTCAACTGCGGATTTGTTTTTGTGACTAATCCATATACAGACCAAAAAGAAGACAGACTTGATGAGAATGTAACTGAAATACCTGAACCTGAGGCGAGGCATTTCTATATTCACAAAATGTTGCAAAAAGAACGGAATAAAAATAAAGAATTGAGGGTTCTTGAGATTGGCCGCGGCTTTGGTGGCCTGTATAAAATGATTAAAAAAGAAATTAATAATTATGATGCTATTGAATTATCCCACAAAAGGGCGAGTGTCCTTAGAGATTATGGTTACGAAGTTTATACGAATACTATCGAAGAATACATTAAGGACTATCCTGATAGAAAATATGATTTTGTAATTATGGACAATGTCCTTGAACACATTGTTAATCCTCAAAAGATAATTGAACAGGTTGGTATTGTACTAAATACTCATGGAAAACTACTATTAATTGTCCCGAATTATTATGATATTAGAAGGTTTATTGTTCCCGGATGGAAAGATCAAAACCTGTTTCAGCCTGTTGGTCATGTAAACTATTTTTCTGCACGCTCTCTGAAATATTTATTAAACAGTAATGGATTCAAAATAAATCATTTTCCTTTTGTTTTACCCCCTGAGAAAGGATTAAGACTCTTTTTAATGTCTTGTGAGGTGTTTTTTTCTAAATTTTTTAATTTTAATCTAATGCCTATATATATGTCAGCCGAAAAAATTAAATAGAAAGATGCTCTTATTTATGTTAACTAAAATTAAATTTTATACTAATTTTCTTAAAAAGAAAATCTCAAAATATGGACCCATTATATTATATCATGGCATCCTATATGAACTATTAAAAGGTAAAAAAGCTGTCCTGCCGTATCCTCCAAGGCATGCTACTCTTACGATAGGTGGGTATTGTACTAATAAATGCATATTCTGTGCATACCATAATCCTCTTTCTGGTGAAAACAAGAAAACTTCTCATCTTTATAGACTCGCATACAACCTTACCCTGGAGCAAGCTGAAAAAAACGTGGACATGTTTGTTGAAAATAAGATTCCTCTTATTCATGTAGTGAGTGAAGGCGAGCCCTTTCTACATAAAAATATTCTTGAGATACTTGGTTACGTGATAGAAAAATCAGGCGATGTGACTACGCAGACTAATTTTAATAAACCTCTATTTGAAAAAAGAAAATTCACAGATGAAATTATCAAAAGAGGTGACAAGATTAGATATATAACTACAGACTTGCTTTCATATAACCCCGAACTGCATAACTCTATAAAAGCGGGTTCTGATTTTAACTACACTTTGGACTGCATGGAAAGAATATCGAAAGAATCAGGCCTTTTCTTTTATATAACTTATATACTTACAAATAAAAACTATAAAGGCATTGATAAATTACTAAAGATATTGAAAGACAGAGGTATAAATAACCGGTTTTCGGTTATTAACCTTGATCCCTATTGTCTAAATGACTTTACCGATATACGTTCCATTTATAAAAGCGGCGACACAGAGATTACTTCCGAACTTGATAAAGCCAGAAAGTACGCTGAAGATAACGGACTCTGGGCAGAAATAACAGAACCGTACGATGTCAGTGGGCAGAAGTGTGACGTATTCTGGACACAGATACAGATAGGCCCTTCGCATAAAATACCGCGCGAGAAATTTCATGATAATGTTTATCCGAGAGCCTGCATGGCGAATGCGTACGGTGATATTTATACATACGGAAACCTTTCGGATTATAAAAATATTATGGATCTCTGGAATAATGAATATCTCGTTAATATACGGAAGAACCTGATTAAAGGCATTTATCCCAGTTATTATTGCGCGTATTGCAAATCCTGTCTTAAAAGAGACGATCCTCTCGGAGATGGCAAACATATTCCAGAGCGCCCACATGAGTTGTAAAAAGAATATATGACCTTCCTTTTCTTCACAAGCAACTACTGGAACGGAATAAAGTATCAGAGGCATTTCATAGCCGAGAATTTATGCGCGAGAGGACACAACGTTTACTTCTTTGAGCATGCCCCTATAAAGTTTCCTGAGAAAATATTTAAAAGGCTTTCGGAATGGGTTTTCAAGAGGGGCCAAGGGAGTTCGAGGCTTGAAAACAAAAAACCTGAGAACCTCGAAATAATTTCCAGGCGGTGGCTTCCGCCTGTTTTCCTTTTCAGTTTTATTAATAAAATCCGCATCCGCAAAATACTGAAACAGCTTTGTTTAGACCCTGCCGAAACGGTTCTCATTACATATTATCCTTCGGAAATGATAGAAGAAGCAAGGGATTTTTTAAAACCCGCTGTTTCCGCTTATATTTCGGTACACAATTATGACGCGGTCAATATACTCCCCCGGGCCAGAGCCGCGGAAACGCGTCTTCTGAAAGATTCCCACTTTTTGTTCGCGGACTGTGAGTATCTGAAAAAGCGTGCTGAAAGAATTACCGGAAGAAA
The DNA here is from genome assembly GCA_964401455.1 of uncultured Fibrobacterota bacterium. GTDB lineage: Bacteria > Fibrobacterota > OXYB2-FULL-49-7 > CAYNYI01 > CAYNYI01 > CAYNYI01. Next base: position 6,919 of record CAYNYI010000013.1, on the reverse strand, counting down.
CGATATAAAATACGCCGGGCCGGGAGTTGATTACAAGAACTTTGATAAAGCATACAGGGGAGATGAGGCAGTTCGTGCCCGCAGGGTATGTTATTACGGGAGGGCAGGTTTTTACCTTGATGCAGCTGTATATAACAGACTCGCTGAAGCGGGGTATGAGGTTTTTATTATTGGCAATATCGACCCGGGTGTCCGGCCGCTTCTTTCTGACAATATAAAAACCATGGGTCCTGTGGAAAATTGCAAGCTTTGGGAAGTTCTTTTTGATATGGATGTTCTTTTATTGGCATATACCGATTCCGATTATATGAAAGGCGTTATACCGGCCAAGATATATGAATGCCTAGCAACAGGCAAGCCGCTTATTGTTACGGGAATCAGCAGCATTGATTTTATGGGAGAGTATGTCTATTTCCCTGAAAAGGGAAAAGATATCCTTGACGTAATCAAAAAACTTCCGCAAACTGAGAACGCAAATAAAATTGCTGAGCGCAGAAACAGAGGCCGTGAAGCCGCCTGGGAAAAACGAACGGAAGAATTAATCAATAATCTTGGATTATAGCAAATGAAAACAGCTGAAAAGAAACTTGATGTCCTTCTTGTTGTTCGGAATGAGGAAGAATACATTGAAGAATGCCTAAACTCCATCATAGCGCAGAATATTCCGGATGATTCGTATAGGATAATCATCATAGATGGTATGTCTGAAGATAACACTATTAGTATAGTTCGACGGATATTAGAAAAAACAGAAATTAACTTTGTAATCCTTGAAAACGCGAAAAAAATCCTTGCCTCCGGCTGGAATACCGGTGTAGCAATGTCAGATGCAGATTTTATAATACGCATTGATGCTCATACCTTACTACCACCTGATTTTTTCAGTAAAAAACTGGATTTTCTTGAAAACAACAGGGAATATTCAATAATCGGGGGGCGCTGGCCGGCAAAAGGCAAAACAATTACGGGTAATGCAATAGCGGTTTTGCAGAATTCGCTTTTTGGAGTCGGCAACTCTCCATTCAGGACCTCCGGGAAAGCGGGAGAATCTGAAACAGCAGTTAACGCCATGCTCCGGTCTGAAGTATATGCAGAAATGGAAAAGCCTTATTATAATGAAAAACTTGGAAGAGGGCAGGATCTTGATTTTTATAGAAGGGCCAGAGAGGCGGGTTTCAGGATCTACTTTGATCCCGGGATAAAAAGCACTTATTATTGCCGAAATTCTATAAAAGCCATCTTAAGGCAAAGTCTAATGGATGGTATGTGGCATGTTTTTAACATCAAAGCTGTTCGTCCAAGACACTTAACTCCCTTTTTTTTCTTTTTATATCTTTTGTTACTGCCTCTGAATGAATTTATTAACTTACTGCCTTCCGGCCTTTTTTTAATACCCGGGATTCTATATCTTGTTTTGGCACTAATATTTACGATCTACCACGTAATAACAGAAAAAGATATTTCCCTGTTATTTCTATTACCAATTCTTTATTTTATTATACATGTTTCCTATGGTTGCGGCACCGCGCTGGGCATTTTAAGGAAGACCACGGGAACGGGCCCCAAAAAACTAAAAGATAAAATTTGAATGAAAATACTTTTCCTGATACCGCCTGAAGAAAACTACATTGGAGCAAGCGCATCTAAATCTGTTGACTATAAACGTGAGTGCAGGCCTAAGCTCGGGATTCTATATGTAGCCTCCTATTTAAAAAATGAGCACCCGCAAGACGAAATAAAATTACTCGACTGTCCTTCCGAAGGCTTTGATTTTGAGGACTGCAAGAAAGAACTATATAAGATCAAGCCTGATCTTATCGGTATTACTGCCGTTACTTTTACCATTGTTGATGCCTTAAAAGCCGCTTCAGGGGCCAAGAAAATACTTCCACAGGTAAAAATCTGTCTAGGAGGGTGGCATACAAAATATTATCCGAAAGAGACCCTGCTTCAGGAACCGGTTGATTTTGTGGTCACGGGAGAAGGCGAAATTACTTTCTCTGAACTTGTTTCGCATATTTCTAAAGCCCTGCCTGAGAATGAATTATCGGATATTAAAGGTCTTGGGTTTAAAAAGAACGGCAATCCCTTTATAAATCCGCCACGTCCACTCATAGAAGACCTTGATTCTCTGCCATATCCGGACTGGAACCTGATGGATATAAAAAAGTACAGTCATGTGCTCAGTGAGAGTGATGTTAACCTGCCCGTTGAAACATCGAGGGGTTGTCCGTTTAAATGCATATTTTGTGATCAGAGAAAGAGCCGTTTTCGCAGCAGGACTGCACAAAGCATAATATCAGAATTGAAACATCTGAACAATATCGGTGTCTATTCAGTATTTTTTACAGATGATCAGTTTACGACAAATAAAAACAGAGCTGTGGAAATATGTAAAGGTATTATTGGAAATGAAATACGATTAAGCTTCAAGATAAGCGCGAGAGTCAACTCCGTTGATGATGAGTTGATGGGCTGGCTAAAAAAAGCAGGCTGCAGCAATATTAACTTTGGTGTAGAATCATCCAAACAAAAATTTCGGGATTACCTTGAAAAAGGAATAACGAATGAGCAAATAGAAAAAGCATTTAGTCTTTGCAGAAAATACGGGATTAATTCTTTTGCGTATGTAATGATCGGAATCCCGGGCCAAACCAGGCAGGATATTATGGATGATCTTAAATTTTTAAGGAAGATAAAGGCGGACTATGCCAGTTTTTCCGTATGCAGTCCGTATCCCCGCACAAAAATGTACGAAATGATGCTGGAAAAAGGTATTTTTAAAGAAGACTTCTGGCAAAAATTTGCTGAAAACCCCGAGCCCGGTTTCAGGATGCCCCTTTGTAACAGGGAAATGCCGGAAGAAGAACTTAGAAAATTACAGATTGTTTTGATGAGGAGGTTTTACCTTTCTCCGCACTCAATAATAAAAAATTTGAAAAGGATGAAAAGCGCGTCTGCCGTAAGAAATATTATAAAGGTAGGAATGAGAATACTTTTTAACAGATAAGAATAAATACTTAGAACACCATGTATAAATTTTTTAAAAGAACATTTGATATTGTAAGTTCAGGTATAGCATTAATAATTCTGTTCCCTTTTTTTCTTGTTGCCGCGTTTTTAATAAAAATTTCCTCCCGCGGACCGGTTTTTTACAAACAGAAGAGAGTTGGTATTGGCGGAGGAGAATTCTTCATTTATAAGTTCAGGACTATGCGGACGGATTTGGCCGGTCCTCCTGTTACTCAGAAAGATGATTCAAGAATAACAGCCGTCGGTAAACTTTTGCGACTTACAAAACTGGATGAATTACCTCAGCTTATTAATGTATTTAAGGGGGAAATGTCTATTGTCGGGCCAAGGCCTGAAATACCTGAGTTAGTTAAAAGCTATTCGGAAGAGCAGCGGGAGCTTCTTAATGTTAAACCGGGTATAACAAGCCCCGCTACAATTTATTACAGAGACGAAGAAGAGATAGTCGGTACAAAAGAGGAAATTCTCGAGTATCACCGCAGCGTGCTTATTCCCAAAAAGACGGCTTTTGATCTGGAATATCTCGACAAGGCATCCTTTCTTTATGACATTAAACTGATATTTCTTACATTTCTTTCCATACTTACCAATCAAAGCGGATACGTCAGAGAAAAAGCATATAAGAATCGAAGGCTTTTCATAATTATTTCCATAATTTTTATCTCCATAGCTTCTTATTACCTTTCTTTTAAAATGCGTCTCGGAAATATAAACATGTTTTATCTGGATAAGTTCTATCGGACTGTTCCGGTAGCCTTGTTTCTGCGGCTTCTGTTTTTCGGGATATTCGACTTATATGAAGGTTATTGGAGATATGTAAGTATCAGCGAGATAATAAATATCATAAAAGCGAACTTGCTTGTCATGCTTAGTTTTATAGCTTTTGAGATATTTTTCCTGGATGAAAGTTATCCGACCGGAGCGGTATTTATTGATTTTCTTCTTGCGACCTTTCTTTTTAGCGGGCAGAGGTTTTTTCTAAGACTAATGCGGGAAATATACGAACCGATTACGCCGAGGGCCAGAATAAAAGCTATTATTATAGGCGCGAACGATAGAGGTGAACTCCTTCTAAGGGAGATAAAAAGAGACACGGAACTCGCGTATCATATAGTAGGTTTTGTTGACAAGAACGAGCAAAAGGTAAATTCCAAGATACATAATATTCCTGTTCTCGGCACTGTAAAGGATATTCCCGCCATAATTGAAAAATACGGTATTCAATGCATAATAAATACTCTCGAGAAGATGGAACCGGAAGACACGAGGCTTTTAGCCCGCATGAAATTTGAATTTGATATCAAGATCAGAAATATTCCTTATATTGCTGATTTTTTAAACGGCAGACTTAATAAAAAAATAATAAGGGATGTTAAATTCGAGGACCTGCTTGGCAGAGAAGCGGTAAGCCTTGATACTGAAAGTATTTCCAAAAGCTTCAAAAGCAAAAGGGTCCTTGTAACAGGAGCCGGAGGCTCTATAGGTTCAGAGCTTGTAAGGCAGCTCATGAGATTCGGTCCTGAAGAAGTTTTTCTCCTGGATAAAGACGAGACTTTGCTGTATGAACTTGAAATGGAGCTTCAGGAGATAGAAAAAAAGAAAAATATCAAGGTCCTTATTGGCGATATTCGGAACAAGGAAAGACTGGATTTCTTTTTCAAGAGGTTCAGGCCGGAAATTGTATTGCATGCCGCCGCATTCAAGCATGTCCCCTTAATGGAAATTCACCCTCATGAGGCGGTAATAAACAATATTTACGGGACAAAGAACCTTGTAGAGACAGCCGCAAAAAACAATGTCAGGAAATTTGTTCTTATTTCTACAGATAAAGCCGTTTCTCCTACATCGGTCATGGGGGCAACCAAAAGAACCGCGGAGAAAATACTCTTGAACAGTTCTATTGCTGAAAAAACAGGTATGCAGTGCATGGCGGTGCGGTTCGGAAATGTACTGGGTTCAAGAGGAAGTGTTATACCCTTATTTAAAAAACAAATAGAAAAAGGCGGCCCGGTCCGGATAACGCATGAAGACATAACGAGATTTTTCATGTCCATACCTGAAGCAAGCCAGCTGGTCCTCCAGGCTGCTTCGATGGGCAAAGGTAATGAAATCTTCATACTGAAGATGGGAAGCCCTATAAAGATCCGGGACCTTGCTTATAATCTTATAGAATTCTCCGGGCTGAAACCTGAAATAGATATTAAGGTCGAATATATCGGACTGCGGCCCGGCGAAAAGCTTTACGAGGAACTTTTGACAGATCTTGAAGGTACTTCCGCGACCGCCCACGAAAAAATTCTTGTTATTAATAATCCGGCAGAAAATTTTAATAAACAGTTTGAGTTATTACATAATTACAGCCAAAATATTTATACATTTGCCAATGCTCAGGTAAGATACCTTCTTAAAAAACTTGTGCCCGAATACGAACCACGTAAGCATATTGAGGAAATACCGGGCCTTTAACCGCAATCGGAATTTTAAATGAAACTTTATGATATAACAGGACTCGGTTTCTGCTCGGTGGACATGATCTCGGAAGTTGACAAATACCCCGAAGCCGACGACAAGGTAAAAGGAAACAGCTTCGATTTTCAACTCGGAGGCCCTTCGGCGGTCGCAACAGTGACAAATTCCCGTCTTGGTCTTAAGACAGCGTTTATAGGGACTATAGGTTCCGACTATTTCGGTGATGTCGTATTGGAAAAGCTGAGGACATACGGAGTTGAATACCGCAGCGTAAAGAGCGTTGAAGGTGTTGACACCCGTGTGGCGCTTTGCATTGTTGAGAGAAATTCAGGTACCCGCACGGTAGTATGGAACGGCTCTGATTATAATCGAAGACTCACCGATATGGATATAGAGCTTATAAAAAGCAGCAAAATGCTCATTCTCGACGGACACGAGATGGAAACCGCCCTTGAGGCGGTGCGATATGCGCGAGAGGCGGGTACAAAGATAATGATAGATGCCGGGTCTTATAAAGACCGTCTTGAGGTGCTTCTTGGTTATGCCGATTATGTTATAGCTTCATCCAAATATTTTTCGGAACATCTTCATATAGACGCCGGGAGTAAAGTGGACGTCAAGAAGGGGCTCGAAGAACTTCTGTCTTTCGGGCCGGGACTTGCGGGAATAACACTCGGTCCGCGTGGGTCGTATATCAGCGCGCGGGATATTGATATGAACTTTGTGCCTGCCGTCCCCGTGAAAGATGTGGTTGATTCAACGGGCTGCGGAGACGTTTTTCACGGCGCTTTCTGTTACGGTGTTTTAAACGGAATGAAGGTTACTGAATGCCAGAAATTCGCGACATACTGCGCTGCCTTTAAATGCGGTTTCCGCGGAGGTCCTGCTGGAATACCGGATATAGAAACGGCCATGAAGGGCTACAGGGAGATGCTGTGAACGATTTGCCTGAGCATGAAAAAGAAGCCGAAAGAATAAGGCTTGAAATTCTCCGCCGTATGACAGGTCTTGAACGCATTATGGCTGCGGAAAAGTTGAGAAAAACCGCCTGGGAACTAAAGAGAGTTAAAGTCAGTAATGACCATCCCGACTGGACAGATGAACAGGTGGAGAACAAGGTAAAGGAGATATTTATCCGTGCTGTTACCTGAGTTCTATGAGGATTTTATCGCACCACTCAATAAATCCGGAATTGAATATATGGTTACCGGATCTATGGCCGCGGTATATTACGGTGAGCCGAGGTGTCCTGCTTCAGCGTGAACTGGACAATCAGTTGATTTTAAAAGTTTGTATCAAGCGGCCTTTCTTTGCCATTTTTTCATCCTGTTTAACTTAGCTTTTTCAAGTTTTTTTTCTCTGATTGAGCCGGTCTGATTTTTTGTAACAGTTAAAAGACTTTTTTTAAGTGGCTCCA